>DASQUP010000068.1:0-3145 GCA_035641235.1 Actinomycetota bacterium | reverse complement strand
ACCTAACGCTTGGCGCGAGAGAGGGCCTCGATGACTTGCCGACCGGAGCCGCGATCGCTAGAACAGCAACATGGGGAGGAAGTCGATCGAAGAGCGGGTCGAAAGCGCCGCCGAGAGCGCGCTGGTCGCCGACAAATACGTCAGCGCGATCGAAGTGATGGCCCGCATCGGATGGTTGCCGCAAGCCCGGATCGACGAATGGCGCCAGGGTCGCCTTCCTTACCTCGAGGCCGGCATTCAGGCGGGGCTCGGGAAGGTGTCCGAGGCGATGCGCGTCTTTCGGCAATGGGCCGTCGGGAAAGGTCTCAAGCCGAGCGAAACCGTCTACGTGGCGCGCACGCGCGATCGGCGACGCTTGCGTTTCAGCAAGAGTGGAGACGCGGCAATCGAGCGCGCCTACCGGACCCACTGGGTGTCACCGGAACTTTCGGAGGCGAAGTGGGAGCGCAAGGTGGAGCGCGTCGCGTCCCCCGAGCTCGTTGTCATCTCGGCGCTGCGAGAATGGACATGCGCGAAATGCGGCGCCGAGGGTGAAGGGTTCATGATCATGGATGAACCGGGCCCACTGTGCATGGACTGCGCCGAGATGAATCACCTCGTCTACCTTCCGGCGGGCGACGCAGCGCTCACCAGGCGCGCAAAGAAGGGGAGCAACCTGAGCGCGGTCGTCGTTCGCTTTAGCCGCGCCCGTAAGCGTTACGAGCGGCATGGGATACTCGTCGAGGAGGAGGCCCTCGAGCGCGCCGAACGCGAGCTGGGGTGACCCCCCTCGCCCATCGAGCCCTAGATTCGGCGCGCCGGCAGCTGCGCGCCGCCACCGGGTATGAAGTCCGCATGCCTGCGCGTGCAGCCGGTAGCCTGAGCCCGTGGTCAACCGAGCCAAGGATCGGTTTGCTCAGGCGGAGCGGGATCTCCGCCATGCGGAAGACTCTGCTCAGGGGGGCGCGTACGAGTGGGCGTGCTTTGCCGCGCACCAGGGCGCCGAGAAAGCCGTTAAGGCCCTGCATCTCCATCTCGGTCAGGAGGCTTGGGGACACATCGTGGCAAAGCTACTCCGCGAGCTGCCTATCGACGTTCCACTCGAGCTTGTGGACCGGGGCAGCGTCTTGGACAATTTCTATGTCCCCGCCCGCTATCCGACGCTATCCGAACGGACATCCCGAAGGCGCGCCCTTCGAGCATTACGGCACCCGACAAAGCAAGGAGGCGATCGAAGATGCCCGTGAGATCCTTGAGTTCGTCGGTGCTGAGATGGCCAGACCGCCGGACCGTTGAGCTGGCCGTTCGCAAGTGGGCGCGGGCGCTGCGAGCGGCCGATCCCAACGTGAGCAGGATCGGCTACGCCGGCTCCTATGCCCGCGGTGATTGGGGCGTAGGAAGCGACATCGACCTGATAATCGTCCTGCAGAGCTCCGACCAACCCTTCATCGAAAGAGGGCGTGCCTTCGACGCAACTGCGCTTCCGGTCCCAGCGGATGTGCTCGTTTACGTGGACGATGAATGGGACGAACTTACCGAGGTGCGCCGGACACCCAGCCCGGTCGTCTGGGTTCAGTCGTAGGGGCCGGTCCCGAAGGCCGGCCCCAGTGGTTCCGTCGGGGACTCAGAACAGATGTATATTGCTGCTGTATGAAGCGGACCCAGATCTACATCTCTGAAGAGCAAGAGCGGGAGATCGCTGCCCGGGCGCACGATGCTGGGGTATCCAAGGCCGAGGTCATCCGGCGCCTGCTGGACGATGGGCTCGGGATCAACGACGGTACCGAAGCTCGCGAGCGCGCGATCGACGAAACCTTCGGCATCCTTCCGGACGCACCGGACTGGCAGGAGTGGCTCGCGTCCGTCAGGGGCTCCTCCGCGGACGAACGGCTCCGGCGTCTCGACCGCTGACATGCTGTTCGACTCCACTATCCTGATCGCTCATCTGAGGGGCGATCCCCGGGCGCGGGAACTGCTTCGTCGGGAAGCGGCCACTGCACGCGCCTACGCCAGCGTAATTTCACGCACGGAGATCGAAGGCGGAATGCGGTCCGATGAGAGAGCAGAGGTCCGAAGGCTGTTCGAGGCTTTGACCCTGTTGCCGGTGACGGATGCCATCGCTCGTCGTGCGGGGCTCCACCTGCGCGCTCACCGAGCTTCACACCCGGGTATCGATCTCGCGGACTACCTCATCGGAGCAACAGCAGAGGAGCGCGAGCTCGAGCTCGCGACGCTGAACGCTCGGCATTTCCCAGCGCTCAAGGGTTTAAGAGCACCGTGGTAGTCCTGAGGACCGGGTGCAAAGCCCATGCCGGGCGCAATGGGGGAGGGACCGGGGTTTCTCAGGCCCCTCCCACACCACCTGGCATGCGGACCACGCACTTGGCGGGTTCGCCAGACATTCCGAATGCGACCGTAGGACTCAGCAAGACCAACAAAGCCCGGCATCATCCCAATAGGCGTTCGGCAGGGCCTGGGCAATGATCGTTACCATGGCGCCCATGCCCACCAATCGCTTGTTGCGCCGCGCCGAGGGTTCGTTGCTGGCGATCGCCATCCTGACGGCCACCGCCTGCACGGAGGAGGCGGGCGACGGCGGTCCACAAACGTCCGAGACGCCCGAAACGCCCGACGCCGAACCGCAGGAGGCCGGTCCGGAGTCCCTCCTCTACCTCGACGGCCGGAAGCTAATGCGATTCGAGGTCGAGAGCGGCGAACACGAGCGGCTTGCCCGGCTGCCGAGCGCCGACGTCTCGGTCTCGCCCGACGCAACCCGCTTCGTGGTCGTGGAAGAGACGGCCGCAAACCCCAATCCCGATGAGTATTTGAAGCCGAGATTGCGCATGGGAGATGTGGACGGCTCCGGCAAGACAACCGATCTCGGCCCGGGCTACGGGCCCCAATGGTCCCCCGACAGCACCCGAGTCGCCGCGGTTGTCGGAGACATCGGCTTCATCTGCGGGTCGGAGGCGCGCATTCGAAGGGGTGAAGAGGCTCCGGAGGGCTGCGTTCCGGCCGAGCAAGCGGTGTCTTTCCCAGCGACCGAGGAGGCGGGTGACGCCACGATCGTTCTCGGCCCCACCAAAGGCTGGTCCCTGCTCGGGTTTACCGACGTTAACCGAGTTGCAGGGATCTCAAATGGGCGTGGGGTCGTCATAAGTGCGCC
>DASQUP010000067.1:0-4624 GCA_035641235.1 Actinomycetota bacterium | reverse complement strand
GCCAACCCCGCGTATGTGGTCCTGCCTCTTACCGGAATCTTGATGGTGCTCGATGCGGACCTGGGCTTCACGACGTTCTGGATCGCGGCCGGAATCGTCCTGTACGTGACGATGGCTGCGTTCGCAGGGATTTTCTTCTCGCCAGCGCTTAGGCGGCAGGTCGCGCTCGCCGAAGCGGGTCCGATCGACAAGCCTGCATACGAACAGGCCGCAAGGCGCACGACAGTTACCGGCATCATCACGGTGGTAATCATCGTAACTATCGTCTACATGATGGTGATGAAGCCGACCGTATGAGCGCGCGGTCCGCCGCTGGAAGAGAAACGCAAGGGTCGCAGGGCGCCGTGCCGGACCCTGCGACCGACATTACTCCCTGGGACCGTCGAGTTACGCTGATGTGATGGAGCCGGAGACGCGGTACGCGTCGGTGGATCGTGCACGCGTCGCATACCAGGTGCTCGGTGAGGGACCGCCCGACCTTGTGATTACTGCCGGAACCTTCGGCAGCGTGGATCTCGGGTGGGAGGACCCGATGGTCGCTGCGTGGAACCGGCGCCTCGCCTCGTTCGCACGCCTCATCCTCTTCGACCGCCGAGGCTCCGGCGCGTCCGATCCTCTTGCGATTGACGATCTTCCCTCTTGGGAGTCGTACATCGAGGAGTTGACGGCGGTGATGGACGCCGCCGGTTCCGAGCGAGCCGCCGTGATGGGCATCTTCGACGCGGGGCCGACGGCGATGTTGTTCGCAGCTGTGCGGCCCGACCGCACGGTGGCACTCGTGCTCGCCAATACCGCCGCGCGGTTGCTGCCGTCCGACGACTATCCCATCGGGGCGCCGCCGGAGAGGATCCAAGAGGTCCGCGACCGCATTGAGGCGACGTGGGGAACCGAGGAGCAGGCCGAGATGCAGGTGCCGAGCCGCGCCACCGATCCGCGCTTTCGTCGGTGGTTCGCCAGGTACACCCGGAGCATCGCGGGCCCGACGGCGGTGAGCGCCTACATGAGGGCAATGATTCACACGGATGCCCGATCGGTCCTTTCTTCGATCAGGGTGCCGACGTTGATCCTGCACCGCGTGGACTATCCGTGGTTCAGGATCGAGCACGGGCGGTATCTGGCCCAGCAAATCGAAGGTGCAAAGCTCGTCGAGCTCCCCGGAGCCGATGGGCCTTTGCCCTGGGAACACGCCGAGGTAGGTCTCGACGCGATTGAGGAGTTCCTCACCGGGACGCTCCGTGGTCCAGATAGGACCAGAGCCGTCATGACGCTGCTGTTCACCGACATCGTTCGCTCCACTCAGCGCGCAACGGAGCTCGGCGATGAACGGTGGAGGGAGCTCCTGACGCTCCACGACGACGCAGCTCATCGTGTGACTACCGCGTTCGGCGGTCAGGTAATCAAGACAACGGGTGACGGCATCCTCGCAACGTTCGACGGCCCTCGACGCGCGATCCGCGCCGCCGCAGCCCTGCGTCAGGATCTCCGTCGATTCGAGCTCGAGATTCGCGCCGGGATCCACACCGGAGAGGTGGAGAAGAGAGGTGTCGACGTGAGCGGGATCGCGGTCCACATCGCGGCTCGCGTGATGGCAGCTGCTAAGGAAGGCGAGATCCTCATATCTCGAACGGTCAAGGATCTGATTGCGGGTTCTGAGATTGAGTTGAACGAGCGAGGTGAGCACCAGCTTAAGGGCGTTCCGGGTGACTGGCTTCTCTACGCGGTCCTAGCTGACTGACCGCAACCCTCTCGCTGTCTCATTTGGTGACCGGCCCGGGCGCTCGTGGTCGAAGATCGACGAGTTGGGCTTCGACCCTGCGGGGACGGCGGCAGCTCGTTCGCGAAGGGCGGCAGGCACAGAGAGAGACGCTCACAAGCACCGATTCCACTCCGGAAGGAGGTCCGCACGACCGCACGTCGGCGACGAGCTGCTCATTCAGGGTCCACGGCAAGTCTCAGGCACATACGCATCCGCATTCTCGACGACCTCGAGAACGTCCTTGCTCGCTTCCCGGAGGATCCGGCCTACCCCCGGCGCACGCGGGGTCGCCGCTGGACGGGTGATCCGGCAGGACGGCGACTACGGTCGTGCGGTCAACCTCGCATCGCGACTGTCCGGAAGAGCGGGCCGGCCAGACGCTCGTGACCGACGACGTGATCCGCGCGGGGGTAGCGAGAGGACATCGCGTTTCGTGCACTCGGAACCGTCGAGCGCAAGGGCATCGGCGCACCGATCCGGCCCCACGAGCCCGTCAGGATCGCTGCGAAGTGGCTGTGGTGAGCAGTACGGCCGGGAATGTGCACTCCGATCTCGTGGTGATCGGTGCGGGTCACTGTGGACGAGAGAGCGGCGGCACAGGCCGCATACCTAAGAGGCATTGCGTTCCACACGCGGTTCCTGGAGCGCGGCAAGCAGGGCACCTCCATGCTCCACGGCTTCGGGGAAACCCATCGACGACCCACGCTCGAAAGCGCTGTCGAAGTCCTCCCCTAACCGATGTCGGCCGACTTCGATCAATCGGTCCAACCTGGCAGCGGCTGGGGGTGGGACCCGCGTTCCCATCGATGATCGAATGGCGGCGGTCGCTCCCAAGATGGAAACGGAATCTCCCACGTAGTCCGCAGCAAGCCCGAGTTCTGCGATTACTTCGAGCGTCAAGATGGTGGATCCGATGTGCCGCGCCCCAGCGAGGTGTTCGAGAGATGCACCAATCAGTTCGTACACCCCTTCGTTTTCGCCGCGGCTCATCCGGAACTGAGCAAGGGCGCTTTCGGCGGTCCCAATGTCTACCTCGGACTGAATCTTCTGAGCCCCCTCCAGGGCCTGTCGGAAAATCTCGTCAGACTCGTCGAACTGACGGGTGATCGCCTGCGCCCAGCACACCGCCGCAAGCCCGGTGGTCCTACCCACCTCGTCGCCGATCTTCTCGAAAGCCGCGATCCCGCGCCGAATGGTGTCGGTGCCTTCTTGAATCGAGGTCGTGAGCGCGCGCACGAGCCCGATCCCCACGTCCGCGTACGCAAGGCTGCGCCTGTCCCCGGCCTCCCGAGCGACTTTCGCAGCCTCAAGGAATGCGGGCACCGCGAATTCGTAGTCGCCCGACCAGATCGCGAAGAGGGCCTTGGTCGCCAGAGCGCGAGCGCGAGCTTCCTCGCTGATGCTCGACGCGGCCAAGCAACGATCCGCCCAGAACCTTCCTTCCTTCAGGTAGCCGCGCATCCACCAGAACCGCCACGACTCCCAGATAGCGTTGGCCACCGAATCCACATCGCCGCGCTCGAGTAACCACTCGAACGTGCCCCGCATGTTGTCTAGTTCGACCTCCATCCTGTCTAACGCGATGCCATGACGACCACCGCTTCGATCGACTTCCTCGGCCAGCCGCAGGAACGCGCGCGCGTGACGAGAGAGCACCCCCTCCCGCTGCGGACTTTCCTGCAGGCGCTCCCATGCAAACTGGCGGATCATGGTGAGCATCGAGAAGCGCGCTCCGTGCTCCGCCTGAACGTCTGCGCGCAGCATGCTCTGCTCCGTCAGAGACGCGACCCCCAACAAGAGGTCAGTCTCTATCTCGCACACTTGCTCCGCCGACTCGAGGGTAAACCCGCCCTGGAAGACGCTCAGTTGCGCGAAGAGTTCCTTCGTTGGTTCTTCGAGCAGTTCGTAACTCCACGCGATCGTGTCGTTAAGCCGCTGATGGCGTCGAGGCATGTCGCGGAGCCCGCCACGCAGATCGGTGAGCCGGACGCGCAATCGGTCAAGGAGCATCTCGGGCGTCAGCACTCTGATCATCGCCGCAGCCAGTTCGATCGCCAAGGGAAGCCCGTCCAGCTGACGGCAGATCTCCACCACCGCGGCCGCTGATTCGTCGTGGATCTCGAAGTTAGGCCTCACAGCTCGCGCGGATTGGACGAACAGTTGAATCGCGGAGTACTCGCTGAGACGGTTACTCGAGACGACCTGGGACGGAACCGCGAGTGGCAGTACCTCGAACTCGTGCTCGCCGAGTAGTCGAAGCGGCGCTCGACTCGTCACGATGATCTTTAACCGCGCGCAGGCCGACAGCAGCTCTGCCACGATCGGGGCGCCCGTGATCACCTGCTCGAAGTTGTCCAGGACGAGAAGCCCTCGTCCGTCACGGATGAAGTCCTTGATGGCCGGGATCGCCGGGACCGCGTCGCTCGTCGCGACCTCGAGAGCAGCAGCAATCGTGTCCCCGATCAATTGCGGCTCGCGAAGCGACGCCAGCGGCACGAAGAACGTTCCGTCGGGGAGGTCGGTGGCGAGGCGTCGTGCCGCCTCGATCGCTAACCGGGTCTTCCCGATCCCGCCGGGGCCGATGAGGGTCAGGAGCCTGACGTCATCTCCTTTGAGTTGAGTCGTGATCTCTGCCACTTCGACCTCGCGTCCCAGGAAGGCCGTGGGCGGGACGGGCAGCGGCGCGGATGCCGAGCTCTCCTTGATGGAAGCTTCAGCGTCTGCGCCGTGGAAGCGCTCGGTAAGGAGGACGATCAGATCGTCTTTCAACAGTGCTTCCAGTTCGCCCGCAGAGCCAAATGGCTTGTAGGACAGGCCATCCTCGCGGACTCGATGCAGGAATTCGTCCAACTTCGGTTCGCGCTCGAC
>DASQUP010000066.1:0-4061 GCA_035641235.1 Actinomycetota bacterium | reverse complement strand
CGGTTCCGGCCGGGGAGACAGTCAATTCAAAAGTCAGGTCGCGCAGCGGCCGGACTGGCAATTAAGGAGTCATCCCCGGTCGGTTACCGGACAGCCTCGCAAACAGCTCGGCTCCACCCCCGGATTCTTACGCCTGGCAATCGACCACGAAATATCACGGCTGATTGCCATCTCGGCAGCACGCCCGGCGCGCCCAACCTCTTGACACCTGAGCGGAGCGGGCGTATTTAGTTTGTATGTTGTCTAAACAAACAAGCCCTCCCTTCGATCCGCCTCGTAAGGCCACCCGTCAGGACGGCCGGCGGCGGAACCTCCAGGCCGTCCTTCAGTGCATCTACCGGGAGGGCGTCACGAGCCGGGCTCGCATCTCTCGAATGACCGGCCTCACCCGCGCCACCGTCTCCGAGCTCGTCGCCCACCTCGCGCAGGCCGGCTTGGTGGAGGACGTGGGGCCGGGGACGTCGTCGGGCGGGAAGCGGCCCACGATGCTCGAACTGAACGCCGGTGGGAGGGACATCGTCGCCATCGACCTTAGCCGGCGCCCCTTCCGCGGGGCCCTGGTGGACCTCGCCGGACGTATACACCACCGCGCCTCGGGTCCTGAGAACTCGACCGGCGACGTGTCCGAGGTCGTCGACCTGGCCGTCTCCCTGGCGGCGGCAGCGCAGGCTCCGCTCCTTGGGATAGGAGTCGGTACCCCCGGAATCGTGGACGCCGGCGGAGTCGTGGTGGAGGCCGCAAACCTCGAGTGGCACGGCCTCCCGCTGCGGGCTCAGCTCGCCGAGCGGTTCGACCTCCCGGTCACCGTCGCCAACGACGCGCACGTCGCTGCTCTCGCCGAGTTCAGCGCCCACCCCGGCCCGAACCTCGTCATGGTCAAGATCGGCGTTGGTATCGGCGCCGGCATTGTTGTGAACGGCACGATGTACCTCGGCGACAGGCCGGCGGCCGGGGAGATCGGTCACATTCGCGTGGCCGAGGGCGGCGCGCAGTGCAGTTGTGGCAATTCAGGGTGTCTCGAGACCGTGGCGAGCGTGCCGCGCATCACGGAGCGAGCAAACGCGGCGGGTGGAGGCGAGCCGGCGATCCGGGAATCGGTGCGCGCCGCCGGTCGGAGCCTCGGTGCAGTGCTTGCTCACCTCGTGGCGATCCTCGACATCCACCGCATCGTTATCGCCTTCGAGCTAGAGGGTTGGGAGGACGAACTTCTCGACGCCGTTCGCACGGAGGTTGCGACGCGCGTCCTCCCCGATCTCGTGAACGTTGTGGAGCTTCACTCGAGCACCAGTGGACCCGACCTCGTGTTGACCGGTGCAGCTGCGCTTGTGCTCCGGGAGGAACTCGGGGTGATGTGGTGATGGTCGAAGCGGCCGCGTCGTTCGTCGGAGTCGACATCGGTGGAACGACCATCGACGCGGTCGTTGTCGATGCCGCCAACGAAGTCATTGCGTCTGTTTCACTTCCAACCGATCTGAACAACAGCGACGGCCTGGTCGCGGGTGCGGTTGCGGCGGTTCGCGCTGTGTTCCACGACGCGACCGGCGGCTACCCAGCAGAGAGCATCGGCGTCGGTATTCCGGGAGTAGTCGATCACTCGAACGGATCGGTTCGAGTCGCAATGAACATCAATATCGGGGAGGAGAGTTTCCCCATCGGCCCGAAGATCGAAGCCGGATTGGGAGTGCCCACGGCCGTGGAGAACGATGTGCGCGTCGCTGCGCTCGGGGCGTTCGAGCTCTTTCAGCCGTCCGGACGAGAACTCCGAACCCTCGCATTCATCGGTGTCGGGACGGGCATCTCGGCGGGACTCGTCATCGACGGAGAGATTTATCGCGGTCGGGATGGGCTGGCCGGTGAGATAGGCCACGTGCCGGTTGTCATGGACGGGCCCACCTGCCGGTGTGGGCTCTCCGGGTGTCTCGAGGCCCTCGTTGCGGGACCTGCAATAGCGCGCCTGTGGCCCTCGTCAAACGGCCGGCCCACCGAGGAGCTCTTCCGGGCGGCCGGAAACGGGAATCCTTCGGCCGTGGGCGCGGCCGCGACCATCGCTCGCCACCTGGCGACGGCGGTTCATCTCGTCGGCTCGGCCTACGACCCCGATCTCATCGTTCTCGGAGGAGGAGTCGGCTCGGTCGGCGAGCCGTTGTTGTCGGCTGTGAAATCCCAGCTTGCCGACTCGGCGCGCCGCTCGCCTTTGGTGCGCGCAGGAGTTCCCCCAGAACGAATTGTGTCCGTGCCTTCAGGCCTTCCAGTTGGAGCCATCGGTGCCGCCGCGATGGCTCGCAGACGATTCGGCGGTGAGTCGGGAGCAGAGCATCCGGCCGCTGGAGGTTGGGTGCCGGGAAGGAAAGGGGAGTCGATGTGGCGAGGCACAGATTAGTCGTCGTGACAATGCTGCTCGTCCTTGTGGCGGCGGCGTGCACGAATGAGCCGGAGGAAGAGCCGGCGGCCCGAGCAAATGGGAACGGCGAGTCCGACGCAGGTCCCTACGAGCATCTTGCCCGGGCCAACCAAGGCGAGTTTGAGGGTACATCGATCCAGGTAATGGGGCAGTGGGTCGATGCAGAAGAGGAGAACTTCGAGGCGGCCCTTCAACCGTTCGTCGACAACACGGGGATCGACGTCAACTATGAAGGAGTCACGGACTACGAGACCGTCCTGAACGTACGAGTCGAGGGAGGAGACCCTCCCGACCTCGCGCAACTTGCTCAGCCGGGGCTCATGCGCTCGTTCCAGGCGCAGGGGTCACTGGTCAACCTGAGCGAATGGATCAACGTGGATCAGCTTCGGGAGGACTACATCGAGTCCTTCCTGGACCTTGCATCGGTCAATGGCGACGTATACGGCGTTTACTACAAGACCGATTTCAAGTCGATCGTCTGGTATCCGGTCACAGCGTTCGAGGACAACGGATACGACATCCCGGAGACGTGGGACGAGCTCACCGCTCTGAGTGATCAGATCGTGGCCGACGGAAACGGCAACCCGTGGTGCGTCACCATGGAGCACGGTGACGCGACCGGATGGGTCGCCACGGACTGGATCGAGGACGTTCTGCTTCGGACGGCACCCCTCGAGGTCTACGACCAGTGGATTACGCACGAGATCCCGTTCGACCATCCGGAGGTGCAGGAGGCCGCGGAGATCGTCGCGTCCGTCTGGTTCAAGCCGGACTATGTCTACGGCGGGAAAACCGCGATAAACAACACCTTTGTCGGTGATTCGCAGCACCCGATGTTCGACAAGGGCGGGCCCAAGTGCTGGCTGCACAAGCAGGCCGCTTGGATTCCAGACTTCTGGCCCACCGATCCGGCCACGGAGGAGCCCCTCTACACTCCGGGAGAGGACAGCTCGTTCTTCTACTTCCCACCGATCGAGGAGGAGTTCGGGAGTCCGGTACTCGGTGGAGGCGATATGTTCGTCATGTTTGACGATCGCCCGGAGGTCCGTGCGCTGATGGAGTACCTTGCGACCCCGGAGGGCGCGGAACAGTGGATTGCGGCAGGCGGTTTCGTTTCACCCAATCAGTCCACTCCGCAGGAGTGGTACTCGATCTATCCGGCGTCGGCGCTAGCCGAGATCATGGCGCAATCGACCGCACTCCGGTTCGACGCATCGGACACGATGCCGGCCGAGATCGGTCAAGGAACGTTCTGGTCCGGCATGGTCGATTGGGTTAGGGCCGGTGGTTCGAACACCGAACAAGTTCTGAGCAAGATCGAAGCCGGCTGGCCGGAAACCTAGTGGTCCGCTAAGCCAACTCCCCGATGCCCCACGCACCTGCGCCCGTTAAAGGTCCGGAACCGGTCGCCTCACCCGGCCTCCCGGACTCGGTCCCCGCCGAAGCCTCCAAGAGGCGGGGGGCGGGCGCAGGCCGCGTTCGGAAGGTCGTAAGAGCGCTGGTAATGCTCGGGCTTGTGGGCGTGCTGGTGTGGGTGGGGCTGGCTATGGTGCGAGATCCGCTCGGTCCGGGACCTACGTTGGCTCGCATCCTCGAGACGATTGGTCTGGGTGCGATGGCGACATCCATCCGGGATTTCGGCCTCACGCCCCTGAGCGAA
>DASQUP010000065.1:0-16554 GCA_035641235.1 Actinomycetota bacterium | reverse complement strand
GGCGGCTCCACCAATCCGGCACCAACCTGTCCGATCCCGGGATCCTTGTGGGCAATACCGGTATTGACCGCTGGCAAGACCCCCGTCTGGGCGACCGCACAACAGTCGATGCCGAGCGGTGTTCCCCGGAAGCCGAGCGCCGGGATCAGATAGTGATCGCTCTCAGACCAGCAGATCTCATACATAAGCCGAGTTGTCTGGAGTGCATCGTCGGGTGCCCCACCCACGAATCGAACAATTGCGGGAGCGGCACCCATGGCCATCCCGCCGATCCCCATGGTTTCCGTGATCGTGCTGTCTCCGATGTCTGGATTCGCGTCCTCCGGTCCGAACCCCGGAAGATAGAGGCCTTCGACGATCCCAGCCGGTCCCGTGAACCACCGGTCGCCCGTTCCCGATAGGCGGATTCCGAACTCCGTACCATTGCGCGCCATCGCCACGATTACCGAAGAGCCCTCAATCCCGGCCGCGGCGTCGGCGGTCGCCTTACCCGCGGCCATCACCGGGTTGAGGAAGAAGTGATCGTTGCCGGAAATGAACCGCACCGCGGAGACAACATCGGCGCGCGGAAAATCAACGCTGAGCAGCGCGGGCTGGAATTCCCTCAGAAGCAGCGAGGTGCCTGCACGGTTCCGGTTGTGGCCTTCATCCCCCATCTGAAGAGCATGGGCGATCATCGCCCTGAGATCGATCGGCGCGCCGAGTTCGTGC
Organism: Actinomycetota bacterium; assembly: GCA_035641235.1. Classification (GTDB taxonomy): domain Bacteria; phylum Actinomycetota; class CADDZG01; order CADDZG01; family WHSQ01; genus DASQUP01. The sequence goes on along the minus strand of DASQUP010000065.1, from coordinate 15,843 downwards.
AGCGCGCCGGCAAGGACCGGCGCGAGCACATCGCGCATCCATACGAGGCGGTCGATGACCTCCTTGTCGTAGGCGCCGTAGCGCAGGACCTTGCCGAGTCCTTCGTTCAGAGTGCAGAACGCGCGGTTGCCACCGGTGGCGTTCTCGACGATCCACATCGGCATCGATGAACTGACAACCCCTGCCATGGGACCGACGGCACCCCGTTCGTGACAGGGTACGAATTCGAAATCACCGGCGGCGGCACGGCGCGCCGCGTCATCCGGATCGGCGGCGATCCCTTCGTAGAGGGCGGCACCGATGATCGCTCCGCGGAGCGGTCCCGACATGTCGGCCCACTCGATGGGCGGCCCGGCATGCAGGAAGGTGGCACGATTCATGCCGTCGATGAGGTCACCCGCCGTGCCGATGCCGGCGATGTGGGGTTGAGCGGCCTGAAGCCTTTCGACCGCAGCATCGTTGGCCGCCCACATCCTTTTTGCACCGGCTGCAAGTCGCTCGAGGGCGTCCTCCGATCCCGGTATCGGTGGGCGCCAGTCGACTCTCGCGACGTCGATCCCCTGATGCTCGAGTTCGCCGGCGAACAACTCGACGCCGGCGTTCGCAACTCGGAGGGGCCGGCCCAGAAGTGAATCGCGCATCATCCCTCCCATCGCGCTGCGGCGAGGGCGAGGCGTGCGGCGTGTGCAGCGTTCCGGGTCACCAACGCGCCGGCGTCGGCCAGCCGCTGGGCCTGCGCTCCGGCATCCTGCGGATCACGATCGGTACCGCACACCACCGCCACGATTGTGAGCGAGCCGGCGCGCTCCTCGAGCGCCTTTTCGATCCGCGGGGCGAGACCACCAGCGGGATCGGAATGCGCTCCGAACCCCAGAACAACGTCGACGATGATGGCCCCGGCCTCCGGATCGACAACGGCGCTCTCGAACGCCTCATCCCGAAGTGTGGGATCGATCATCGGATGAGCACGACCTTCGGTCATCTCGTCGGCGCCGTAGTCGATGAACGAGTCTCCGGGAACGGCACCAGCACGAGCGACGACCTCTTGTGCCTCGGTGCACAACGACCCGCCTGCGAACAGACCTCGGATCGCGCCGGGGGTTCGACGAGACGGCAGCTCGGCATCATGCGTAATTACGTGTGCCCCGGCCGTCTCTGCCCCGCGCGCAGCGGCCGCCTCGAGCGACCCCACGAGCTCCACGCCATCGGGCACGTCGATCGCGTCGGTGGCGCCCAACATCCCCATGACGACATGCTTGCCGGTCCGGACGGCCGCCTCGGCGACTACCGCGACGGTGGCCGGATCGGGCGGCTTCGATATCAGCACGATGCTGCGTGTGGAGTCATCGAAGGCCAGCAGCTCCAGCGCTCGAACGGTCATGAGTCCACCAACTTCGGCGCTCAGATCCCGTCCCCCCACGCCTATCGCGTGGCTGATCCCAACGCCCGCCGCATCCAGCAGACAGGTCACCTCCTGAATGCCTGTGCCGGACGCTCCGATGATCCCAACGGGACCGCGCTTGACAACATTCGCGAAACCCAGCCCCACACCATCGATGATTGCCGTCCCACAGTCGGCACCGAGCATCACGAGCCCGCGTTCAAGTGCTCGTTTCTTCAACGCAACCTCATCCTCGAGCGACAGCCCATCCGAGAAGCAGAAGACGTTCAGCCCCGCTTCGAGCGCGGTTGCGACTTCGTAGGCGGCGTGCCGTCCCGGGACGGAAACGAACGCCAGACTGAGACCTGTGTCGCGCCGCATAGAAGAACGAAACGAACGTGCGGCGATGGGTTCCGATGCGGCCCCGATGGAGTCGCCGTCGCCGGCGAGCCGCGCCTCGACCGCCCGCGCAGCTGCATCGCCGGCCTCGTCGTCTCGTGCGCGGATCGCGATGACGAGGTCATTGGAAGTCAGCGCCTCGCGTGAGACGTCGAAACCGTTGCTCTCCAGCAGTCCAACGTTGACCGGTGTCGCGGTGACGGCGGCAGCGAACTCGACGCCGGGCACTTCTTCCGCGTCGCGCGACGCGAGCATCAACGTGACGGAGTCGTAGTAGGCCCCCCGCCGCACAACAAGGCGGTCGGTCACAGCCAGTCGACCTCGGCGTTCTTCTCTCCGCCCGACAGTCTTTCGTAGCCGGGACCTCGGTCAAAGAACGGGAGATCACCGCGTTCAGCGCGCATCTTTGCGCGCAGCTCCTCGGTTGCCTGCAGGTCGCACTCCCCGTCGATGACCACGACGCCGTAGTCCTCGGGGCCCGTCACCTTTCCCTGAATGACGTCCCAAAGGACCATCTGTGGATCGCGCTCGAGCGGATCCCCCCATCCCCCACCGCCGGTTGTCTCGATCCGAACCACCTCACCCGCAGACACAGGGTGGTCGTTGACGAGACCGGTCAGAACGCGCTCGTTGGACCCGCCCGGGTCGATGGTTACCTTGAAGGGTGCGCCGGCGCGGCCGCCCTTGAGCCCCCAGCACGACAGAATCGAGCGGTCGGCAACGGAGAGAAAGAGCGCGTCGTTGAGGACCCTGATCTCTTTCAGGTAGCCCAGACCACCCCGGAACTTCCCCGCGCCGCCCGAGTCCGGAGCGAGCGACAACTTCTCGACCCGTGCGGGAAATGTCGTTTCAATGAACTCCGCGGGCATGTTCTTCGAATCCGGCACGACGTGGATGGTGTCCGAACCGTCTGCGTAGTAACGACCACCGGATCCGCCCCCGAGGATCTCCCGGTACAGATACCACTCGCCCGTGGAATCGAGTCCGGTCAGCCCTGTGTAGCGAATTGTCTCCTGATCGGCGGGCATTTTCCCATCGACTGCCTTCGCCAGCGCTCCCGCCAGTACGCCGAGGAGTCGGAGTATGACAAAGGTGCGCGCGTTCGTGGGGGCGGGGAACACCGGCGTCAGGAGTGTCCCGGGTGGAGGAAAGCGCATCTCGATGAGGTCAACCACACCCTCGTTCACATCGAGTTCGGCCATTCGCTCGGGGGTGTCGGCCAGGTTGCGAAGAATAGGTGCCAGCCACTTCTTGAGGAAGTTCCCGTCGGCGTAGTCCCCGGCATGATTGATGGGGCCCTTCGCCTGAGGGCTCGTCCCGTTGAAGTCGACTACCAGCTTGTCGTCGGTCTTCGTGAGAGTTATGCGCTGAGTGTGAAGCCTCGGGGGATCGACGCCGTCGTGTTCCGCATAGTCCTCCCACACGTATGTCCCGTTGGGAATCTTCGAGAGGATCTCCCGCTTGAACGTCTCCGTCGTACGGGCGATCAGTGCGTCGAAGCATGCCTCTACCGACTCTCGTCCGTAGCGCTTGAACAGTTCGCCCAAACGCCGAGCGCCCATGGACGTTGCCGCGCACTCGGAATCGAGGTCACCGGCGATGTGTTCCGGGAGCCGCGAATTGCGCGCGATGATGCGAATGGCCGCCTCGTTCGGCACGCCGGCCTCATAGAGCTTGATGGGCGGCACCATCAACCCCTCCTGGAACGCCGATGTCGCGTTGCTCGGCATGGAGCCGGGGACCATCCCGCCGATGTCGTCGTGGTGGCCGAATGCCTGAACGAACGCCACGACCTCCCCCTCGTGGAAGACGGGCACCGTGACACAGAGATCTGGGAGGTGCCCGATCCCTCCCTCGGACAGGTAGACGTCGTTGTGGAAGAAGATGTCCCCCTCGCGCATTGATTCAATGGGGAAGTCACGCACGACGGGATGCACGAGAGCGGAGTAGGAGCGACCGGTCAGCTTTCGCAGCCTCCGATCGTGAATGCCGGCCCGGTAGTCGTGTTGGTCGCGGATCATCGGAGAGCGCGCGGTGCGGCCGATCGCGTCCTCGACCTCGGCCTCGATCGAGGCGAGCGTACCGTCGACTATCTCCAACAGGATGGGATCGATCATGACTCCGTCCTCGTGACGACGAGGTTGGCCGCCGAGTCGACGCGACCGGAAAAGCCCGGGCCCAGCGGAAGAGTCGAGCCGAACTCCTGAACGACGGCCGGACCCCTAACGACATCACCTGCCCGGAGCTTCGCGCGCTCATACAGGTTTGCCGAGTGCCACGCGCCCTCGAAGAAAACGTCGCGCATTCCGGTGACCGCGACATCGGGATTGCCGTCTCCCTCGGCGAGGCGGGCCGTCGAGGGACGGGTGATCGGCCCGACTCCCGTAACGCGCAGGTTCACCCATTCGACCACCTCTGGTCCCCGGGCCCGGTAGCAGTACCCGTAGAGGCGCTCGTGCTCGTCGTGGAACGCCGCCACCGCTGCTGCGGCGAAGTCGGCACCGACCGCACCACCGGGCGCCGCGACTCGGACCTCGAAGGCCTGGCCCACGTAACGCAGGTCCGCGGTTCGAAGGAATGTGGTGTCGGAGGCGCCGAACCCTTCCCGAGCGAGAGCTTCACCCGCCTGCTGCTCGAGGAACCTGTAGACGCCGGCCAGTTCGTCGAGATCCAGGTGCGCATGGCGGCGCACGAAAGTCTGCACGTAGTCGTTGCGGACGTCGACCGTCAACAGGCCGAACGCGCTGAGGTTGCCGGGGTCCCTCGGAACAATCGCGGCGCGCAGACCGAGGACATCGAGTAGCCGGCACGCCAGCAGGGGCCCGGAACCACCGAACGCAATCATTGCGAAGTCCCTGACGTCCAGCCCGCGGCGAACGGTCACCTGGCGGATCGCATTGGCCTGATTCCACGCTGCGATCTCGAGGACGCCGGCGGCACAGCTCTCGAGGTCCAACCCCATCCGGCGCGCCAGATCCTCGACGCCGGTTCGGGAGGCGTCTCGATCGAGCGGGACCTCGCCTCCGAGCAGGTGTCCGGGAATGCGACCCAGTAGCAGATGGCAGTCGGTCGTGGTCGGCTCGGTGCCGCCCCTCGAGTAACACATCGGGCCCGGATCCGCTCCCGCGGACCTCGGCCCCACCTTGAGGCCGCCGTCGGGGGCGACCCACGCGATCGATCCGCCGCCGGTACCTACGGTGGCGACGTCTACCATCGGCACCTTGACCGGCCACCGACCGACGGATCCCTCGGTCGTCATGGTGGGACGTCCGTTGCGCACAACACTCACATCCGTGGAGGTGCCTCCGGCGTCGAGCGTCAGCACCTGGTCGAAGTCGGCCGTCTCCGCCACGACCGCAGCTCCCAGAACGCCGGCTGCGGGTCCCGACAGGATGGTCGTGATTGGCTGGGCACCCACTTCCCCGGCCGACGTGACACCTCCATTGCTCTTCATCACGTAGAAAGGAGCCGCTCCCCCTCCGTTAACGGTGACTGCGTCGAGACGGGAATGGATGCCGGCGACGTACTCCGCCACCTTCGGCTTGACGAATGCGTCAACCAAAGTAGTGACGGATCGTTCGTACTCGCGGTACTCACGTAACACGTCGGAGCTTATGGACACAGCACACTCCGGATACTCGTTCGCGAGCACATCGCGCATCTTCTGTTCGTGCGCGGGATTCACGTAGGCATTCACAAAACACACGCCGACGGCGGCCATCCCTCGCGCCTTGAACCATCGGGCCACCTCGACCGCAGCGTCGTAGTCGAAGTCCCTGACGACGGCACCGTTCGCATCCAGGCGCTCCGGCACCTCCCGCACAAGATGCAAGGGGACTATGCGCTCGGGCTTCACCCAGAAATATGAGTTCCCGTAACCCTCCGGAACGCTCTGTCGCGCTATCTCCAGGACACAACGGAATCCCTGTGTGGTCACGAATCCCAAGCCGCCGAAGTCATCCTGCAACAGAGCATTCGTCGCGACCGTCGTACCGTGTGATACGGCGCTCACTTCTGCGCCTGAGCGCGAAACGCCCTCCAGAATCTTTGTGACCCCGACCATGAATCCATCCGCCGGGTTAGCCGGTGTGGAGGGCGTTTTCGTCGAGACGATTTCGCCCGTGTGCTCGTCGACCGCCACCACGTCCGTAAACGTCCCGCCTGTGTCGATACCTATCCGGATGCGGCGCGCCGTCACGCAACTCCCTCCGGATGCATCAGTTCGAACAGATCGAGAGGCGAGAGCGGCATCCTGTCGATGTCCACACCGAGGGCATCCGAGACCGCGTTCGCGATCACGGCGTTAGCCGGGATCGTGCCGGCTTCCCCAACCCCTTTGATTCCTAACGGGTTGCTCGGCGACGGCGTCTCCGTGTGGAGTATCTCGGCGTTGGGAACCTCGGTTGCGTACGGAATCAAGAAGTCCATGAAACTCGCGTTCAGAAGCTGCCCGTCCTCGTCGTAGGCAAGTCGTTCATAGAACGCCCCGCCGACCCCCTGGGCGACACCGCCGTGGATCTGACCTTCCACGATCATCGGGTTGATCATGCGGCCGCAGTCGTGCATTACGACGTACCGCAGGATCTTGAGATTGCATGTGTCGGGATCTATCTCGACAATCGCTGCGTGTGCCCCGAAGGCGAAAACCCCAGAGATGGGGCTGTAGAACTCGGCCGCGTCCAATCCGGGTTTGGTCCCCTCGGGCAGAGGGCGATCGCTCTTCGAGTACGCCTTTTGCGCGAGGGCCACGGCCTCCTCCGATTTCTTTCCGAACGCATACCGGAGGGGATTTGAAACGATTGCCAGCTGACCCAGCGACACGGACTTATCCGGCGCGCCGGCCACGTGCACCTGCCCGTCCTCGAACACCAGGTCCTCCGGCGCGACTTCGAGGGAACGCGCTGCCACGTCGGCGGCCAGCCTTTTCGCTTCGCGTGCCGCTTTGAAGACGGCGTTTCCGGCCACCACGGCGCTGCGGCTGGCAAACGTGCCGACGCCGTACCCGAGCCTCCTCGTATCCCCCGAAGTCAGCTTGACGTGTCCGACTGGAACGCCAAGCTCATCGGCAACAATCTGGGCGAACACGGTCTCGTGACCTTGGCCCTGAGTCGATAGTCCCAACGCTACGGTCACAGTTCCGTCCGAAAGGATCTTGACGATCGCACCTTCGTAGGGGCCGATGCCCGTTCCCTCGACGTAGTAGCCGAGGCCTATCCCCACTTTCCGGCCCTGGCGGCGGAATTCCTCCTGGTCCGCGCGGAACTTCTCGTATCCGACGGCATCGAGTAACAGGTCGAAACCACGCTCGTACTCGCCGGAGTCGTAAATCGTCGGCCCGCCATCCTGGAATGAAACGCCCACCTCATAGGGAAACTCGTCGGGCGGAATGAAATTGCGGCGGCGGACCTCGACCGGGTCGAGGTTTAGCGCGCGGGCGAGCTTTTCCATCACGCGTTCCATTACGTAGACGGCGTGCGGACGGCCGGCGCCCCGATAGGGCGAGGTGGGCACTTTGTTCGTGAAGACGTTGCGGAACTCGAAACGGTAGTTCGGGATCTTGTAGGGACCGGGAAGCTGAGCGGACGTAATGATCGGGATGATCAGTCCGTAAGAACAGTAGGCTCCCGCGTCGTTCAAGAATTTCGTTTCGAGCGCGACGATCCGGCCGTCTTCGTCGACACCAACGCGGAGGTCATGAATCTGTCCCCGCTCGTGGTTGGACCCGATGAAGTCCTCTCTTCGGTCCTCGGCCCACTTGACAGTCCTGTGAAGATGTCTGGAGGCCCACGGGACGAGAACTTCCTCGGGATAGAACTGAATCACCTTCATCCCGAACCCGCCACCAATGTCCGGGGCAACGACATGAACGCTGTCGGGATCGAGTCCGAACAGCAGCGCCAATCCACCTCGAACTCCGGTAGGAGCCTGGGTCGAGTCGTACAGCAGCAGCGATTGTTTCTCGTGATCGAACGTCGCAACGATGCCGCGCGTTTCCATCGGCATCGCCGCAGTGCGCTCCATCTCGAACCGCCACTCGAATACGTGAGTGGCCTCGGCCATCGCCGCGTCGACGTCCCCCTTCTCCTCGGAACGCCGGCCGTTGATGTTGTCCTCCATGTCGATGTGGGCAACAGCAGCGCCGGGTGATGCAGCAGCCTCCAAATCGGCAGCAACAGGCAGGGGATCGTACGAGACGCGAATCGCGGAGGCCGCGTCCTCGGCGATGTAGCGGTCGCGCGCGACGACCATGGCAATGACCTCGCCCACGTAACACACTTCGCCCTTCGCGAGCGCATATTGCGTCCTCGGAGCGAACAATCCGTCGCTCGGAATCAACAGCGGCAACGGCTCCTCGAAGTCACCTTCGAGGTCCTCGTACGTATAGACCCCGTACACGCCGTCGATGTCGACGACGTCGGACACGTCGATGTCGACGATACGCGCGTGTGCATAGTCCGAGCGAACGAATGCTGCCTGCGCCACGTCGTGCGCGAGATCATCCGTAAAGCGCCCTTGACCCGTCAGAAGGCGCGGGTCCTCGTTGCGGTGGACGCGCTGTCCGAACATCTGAGTTGTCATCGGCCGGCCTCGTCTGTGGATCCGGTACCTTCCGCTTCGATCTCGGCCGCGCCGCGAATAGCTTCGACGATGCCCGCGTAACCCGTGCACCTGCACAGCTGCCCGCTGATTGCGTGGCGAACCTCATCGTCGGTCATCTCCGCGGCGCGCCGGTAGAAGGGGTATGCGGTCATGAGGAAGCCGGGAGTGCAGTAGCCGCACTGGAGGCCGTGGTGGCGGCGAAAGGACTCCTGCAACGGATGCATCTCGCCGTCCGGCCCGGCCAGCCCCTCGACCGTCTGGATATCGGCGCCCTCGACCTGCACCGCGAGAAGGAGGCACGAACGCGATGGGCGCCCGTTCACGAGAACCGTGCAGCATCCGCACACGCCGTGTTCGCAGCCCACGTGCGTCCCTGTGAGTCCGATGACATGGCGCAGAACATCGGACAGGAGCCACCTCGCTTCGACCTTCACTTCGTAGGGAACCCCATTCACCGTCAACGAGAGATCGGTGCGCTCGCCCGGCCGGATTTCCTTCACGGCTACTTCTCACCCCCCGCGTTCGCCATCGCTGCCCGAGCCGCCTTTACTCCAAGTTGGCGCGCGAGCCAGCTTCTGTATCGGGGCGTTGCGTGGATGTCGCCGCCGGCATCGAGGGATGACACGAGATGAGCCACCGCATCCTCGACATCGGCGTCCGACTCGACCCCATCGGCCTTCAGCGCAACCGGGACATCACCCATCCCGAGATAGACCAGCGTAAGGGTTCTCGGCGAGCCTTCCATCGCGGCTGCGACGCCGCAGAGAGCGTAGTCACCCGACCGGCGCGCGAATTCGGCGAACGCAAAACCCTCCCCGTCCCGCCGAACGGGCCAGCTCACACCCTCGGCCCACTCGTCGCCACCCATTGAGTTCTCGAGAGGTCCGGCGAAGAAATCGTGTGCACGGATCTCCCGCCGGCCGCCGGCCCGGCGCGCGGTTACGGTCCCCCCGAGCGCCACCAAGACGGCCGGCAGCTCGGCCGCCGGGTCGGCGTGAGCGACGCTCCCGACCACCGTCCCCCGGTTGCGGATCGCCGGATGCGCGACATGCGCGATGGCGTCGGTGAGCAGGGGCACCTTCGTCGCCACTAGTTCGGAACGTTCGACGGCCTCCTGGCGCACGAGTGGACCGAAGTCGACCGCGTTGGCAGCCTCCCTTGGTTCGTCGTCTTCGTTGTTCAGGTGGTTGATGTCGATGATGTGCGCCGGGAAGGCGAGACGCATGTTGAGGATTGGGACGAGGCTCTGCCCGCCGGCCAGGATCTTTGCTTCGGACCCGAACTCCGCGAGGAGCGCGTCGACCTCCTCGCGCGTGTCCGGACGGTGGTACGTGAAGGGAGGTGGCTTCACCGATCGCTGCGGGCTATGCGCCGACCGAACGCCACTCCGATCAGAGCCAGTACGAAGCCGACGACCATTCCTCGGATGAACTTCTGCATCTCGTCGGGCGGGGAGGGCGGTTTGGTGAAGACCCTGCCGACCTGGCCGGATGGGAACTCACCCTCCATTGCTGCCGCTGCCGGAGTCGGCACTGCCTCGCCGGTGAGCACCCGATCGATGCTTCCGAAGAATTCGTTGGCCATCTTCTTGGACGCCGCCCCGATCATCCTCTGCCCCACCCCGGCTATCGGACCGGCAACCTTGGCGTCGGCATCGTAGTGAAGAAGGGTCCCGCCGTTTTCATCTTCGAGACGAACTTTCACATCAACCTCAACGGAACCCGCAGAGCCGCGCGCCGAGCCGCGGAGGAGGCAATTCTCGAAGTCCTTCTTCTCCTCGAGGCCGAATGAGCCATCGTAGACACCCTTGACGCTCCCTACGCCGACGTCGGCCATGACCGCGTAACGATCGGGGCCAACGACCTCGAGCTGACGAACCCCAGGGAGTGTGGCCGCGAGGGTCTGGGGGTCCTGGAGAGCCTTCCAGACGTCTTGCCGCCCGGACTTGAACTGGTACCGTCCCCCGATTTCCATGTGCCTCCCAAAGATTCCCGTTGCGATACAGCTTACTTAAGCCGGGCCGCCCTCTGTCTGAGTTCTTCCTTCTGGATCTTTCCGACCGATGTCCGCGGAAGCGAGTCCACGAACTCGATCCACCCGGGGACCTTGAACTTGGCAAGCCTCGCGGCGCACCATTCCGTCAGTTCGGCGGCCGTGAGCTCCCCACCCTCCGCAACGACGACTAAGGCCTTCACCGCTTCGTCGCGCATCGAGTCCGGGACCCCGATCACCGCACAGTCGAACACTGCGGGATGGCTGTTGATTACGGACTCCACCTCGCCGGCCGAGATGTTCTCTCCCGCACGTTTGATCATGTCCTTCCCCCGGTCGACGAAATAGAGATAGCCGTCGGGGTCGGCACGGACGTTGTCGCCCGTGTGAAGCCATCCCTCCCGGAGTGCTTCTTGGGTCGCGTCGGGGTCATTTAGGTAGCCCGCCATCAGGCTCACGCCCGGCACGCCGGCAACGAGTAGCTCCCCCACTTCCCCGTTGGCCACGTCGCGCCCGTCATCGCCGACCACGCGCACGGAGACCGGCAGGGTCGGACGACCGATGCTCATGTTGCGCCTTTCGCCGTACAGCGGATTGAGAGTCGGAGGAGCAATCGTCTCCGTCATCCCGTAGAGCTGGAGCAGCGGGCAGTCAAATCGGTCCTCGAACTGCGCCAGCTGCTCCTCGGTGATGTTCTGCGAAAAGATCACCGCGCGGAGTTTGTTCCGGTTGTCGAGTGAGTGGCGCTCTTGCGCCAGGATCATTCGAATCGGCGCTGCGAACAGGCTGGCCAGGGTCGCGCCGTGGCGAGCAACCTGTTGCGACCATCGCGATGCACTGAAGCGTTCCGCAACCGCCACCGACGCGCCCGTTACGAGCGCCGACATCGTCGAGTAGTACTGCGCGTTTGCATGAAAGAGCGGCAGGACGATCATCATTCGGTCGTCCGGTTGCATCCTGAGGTGCTGAGCGACGACCTCGCCGACGAATAGGTAGTTCGAGTGGGTTACGCAAACGCCTTTCGGGCGACTGGTTGTCCCGGACGTGTACATGATCGCCGCCAGATCCCTGCCGTTGATCTCGACTTGGGCCGCGGGGTCCGCCGACTGAATTGCCTGCTCGAACGACCGCATACCGTTGCGGTCGACGGATTCTTCTTCGGATCGGGCGACCAGGATGTTTGGGGCCTCCGCCTCGAGGAGCGTATGGACCAGAGTCGGTTCGGTCACCGATAGGCGCGGCCGTGAATGGCGGAAAACGAACTCCAGCTCGTCGGCGGTGAGCAGGGGGTTCGTGGGAACCAGCACAGCGCCAAGCAGGGCGGCGCCGAACCAGCAATCGAAGAACTCCGGACAGTTCCCAAGATGCACGTGAATGGTCTCGCCTTTGGCCACGCCCAGCGAGGCGAAGGTACCGGCGACGCGTTCGGCACGCCGGTGCATCTCCGAGTACGTACGCTCGGTTACGTTGCCGGGCCCGTCCTCGAAGACAAGGAAGGTACGGTCCGGGACCGTTTCGGCGCGCCGGCGCAAGACTGTCCCAATCGTTTCGGCTCCGGTGATGCCCAAGGCCATGGCCCCTCACCCTTTCAGATCCTGGCCGGGGGCGCGACGGTTTGATAGCTTCCACCGAGAGAGTTTCCACGCCACGCGGGGGGTGGGGTCTCATCGCTGTACCGGGGGATAAAGCTCGTGATCCGTGACGGTCCCGCGCGTCTTGATTCCCTTGCTCCTCGTGGTTCAACTGCGAGTGGTTCGTCTGCGGCGGCGGAAATCAATGGTCTCTCATCAAGGGGGTGCACATGAGTTCTCCAGGGGTCCCGGCGCCCGGGGCTATGCGATACACGCTGGACGACGTGCCCAGGCCGTTCCCTCTCGCACTCGGGCTGGGAGCGCAACACGTCCTAACGATGTTTGGTGCAACCATCGCGGTCCCGCTCCTCCTGGGCCCCGCAATGGGCATGGAGGCTGGAGGAGAGGACATTGCCATCCTCATCAGCTCGGTGATGATTGCCTCCGGAGTCGCAACGTTCATCCAAGTTCGTTTCGGATCGAGGCTACCCATCATCCAGGGCGTCTCGTTTTCGTTCCTAGGTCCGTTCTTTGCGATCATCGCGGCCACCGCGGGCGGCGCGGTGACGATGCAGTTCATCGCCGGCGCGATCCTCGGCGGCGCTCTGGTGGAGATGGCGGTCGGTTACCTCGGGCTGTTCGGATTGATCCGCCGATATATCAGTCCAGTGGTCATCGGACCAACGATCGCCCTGATCGGCCTCTCGCTGTTTCAGGTGGGCGCACCCGAGGCGGGGAACAACTGGTGGCTCGCCACGGTCGTCGTCCTCGGCGTGTTTGCCTTCTCGCTGATCCTTGCACCGAAGGTGCGGTTCTTCAGCCTGTTCCCGATCCTTCTCGCGGTGGTTACCGCCTATGTGGTGGCGCTGATACTGAGCTGGATCGGCGTTATCGACAAGGGGTCACCCGGATACATCGATTTCGGTTCGCTCTCCGCCTCGCCGTGGGTGCGCAATCCTGTCGACCTCTTCTTCCCGTGGGGCGCGCCGAAGTTCACTCTCGGTTTCTTCCTCGCGACACTCGCTGGGTATCTGGCCTCGATGATCGAATCGTTTGGTGATTACCACGCGATATCCGTGGCCGCTGGGGCGCCGCGGCCCTCGACCAAGACCATCAGCCGGGGCATCGGAGCCGAGGGGATCGGTTGCTTCTTCACCAGCGTTTTTGGTGGTTTTGCGAGCACCAGCTACACCGAGAACATCGGACTCGTGGCCCTGACCAAGATCGCCAGCCGGTACGTCGTCTATGTGGGCGCCGGAATCCTGGTGATCCTCGGGTTCGTGTCGAAGTTCGGTGCATTGATCGCCACCATTCCAGGCCCCATCGTCGGCGGGCTCTACCTCACTCTGTTCGGACTCATAGCGTCCATTGGGCTGTCGCAGGCGGCCAAAGCCGACCTCTCCTCGCAGCGCAACCAGATGATCATGGGCTTCTGCCTGTTCGCCGGCCTCAGCTTCCCGGCCTATTTCAGCAACCCGGACCTGGTTGTCGAGATCTCGTGGGCGGACTGGCTGGGCGACATGATCAAGACGGTCGGCTCGACGGGCATGGCCGTGGCCGCCATCTTTGGGCTCATACTGGACAACGTGATTCCAGGGACGGCACATGAGCGCGGCCTCGATGCCGAAGTGGAGGGTGCGCAGACCGAAATAGGTGAGCCCCATCCACACGAGTAGCTCACGGCCGGCGGGTGGTTCGCCCGCCGGCCTTACTTTGGTCCAAGCATCCGAAGCGATCCGAAAGGGCGAGCTGACTCCGCTCGACTTGACGAGCGCCTGCCTCGAAGTGATCGATGCCTCCGATCCTGTGCTGCGGGCGTTCGTGACGGTCGATGCGGACGGGGCCCTCGAGAAGGCCAAAGAGCTGACGGTCGAGATCGAGCGGAGCGGTCTTCGAAGTCCTGTGCACGGCATCCCCCTTGGGATCAAGGACATGATCGACGTGTCGGGGCTGCCGACCACGGCAAGTTCGCGCGTCCTGAGCGACAACATCGCACGGTCGGATGCGCCGGTCGTCGAACAACTGCGAGCCGCCGGAGCGGTCATATTGGGAAAGACAAACACTCAGGAGTTCGCCTACGGCGTCGTTACTCGCCCGACTAGCAACCCATGGAACACGGACCGGATACCCGGTGGCTCGAGCGGAGGCTCCGCCGCCGCCGTTGCATCGGGCATGTGTCACGGCGCCCTCGGAACCGACACGGCGGGATCGATTCGTATCCCCGCGGCCCTCTGCGGAATCTCCGGACTCAAGCCGCGCTCCGAGACGGTGTCGCTCGAGGGCATCATTCCCCTTTCACCGAGCCTCGACGCGTGCGGGCCCATTGCGCATGACGTAGCAGACCTCGCGCTCATGTGGGATGTACTGGGAGGCGGAAGTGGTGCGGGTGCTGGGGGCCCGTTGCGAATTGCATACCCGCCCGAGGTAAGCGAACTCCTCGACATCGATACCGAAGTCGGGGCGGCATTCGAAGCCGCCATCGCTGCGCTTGTCGGCGAGGTGGAGCTCTGCGAACCGGTGGCTCTTCCCACGTTCAAGGAATGGGATTTCCCTCGGGCGGTGCCGCTGATGGTGGAGGCCCTGCTCGTCCACCAGGAAGCAGGCTGGTATCCGGACCGATCCGACGACTACACCGCCGAAACTCGTCAAGCGCTCGAGTACGCGGAGGAGCTGCCGGCGACACTGTTGGTGAAGTCACAACGGACGGTGGCCTCTTTAGTGAAGCGCTGGCGTGCGATGCTCGATGAACACAACGTGCTAGCGCTCCCAACGACTCCTAATGCAGCTCCATCGATCGCCGAGGCAGAGGCGCACGATGAGGGCCATAGAACACCTGTGGTGCGGAACCTCACGCGCATCTGCGGACCCGTCAATTGCTGCAACCTCGCAGCAGTGAGCGTCCCGTGCGGGTTCACTCGAGGTGGACTACCAATTGGGATGCAGTTCATTGCCGCCCACGAACGAACCGCGCTCGCGGCGGGCGCCGCGTACCAGTCGATTACAGACTGGCATCTGCGGCGCCCGGCCGGCTTCCCCGCGACGGAGGCTATGGCTTAGGGATCCTCCAGACCTCTTCACAGCCACGAAGGACCGAATCTGCCGAGTAGGCGTAAACGATGTCGTAGCCGGACCCGCACCTGATGCGGTCGGAGCCGCCTCCGGTGCCGAAGATACGATCGTCGCCGGGGCCCGCCCAGACCGAATCCGCGCCGCGACCCGGGTAGATCCGGTCGTTGCCGCCGCCACCTCGAGTCTCGTCCGCACCGCCCCTGCCGTACACGAGGTCGTTTCCTTCGTTCCCGACGATGGCGTCTGTTCCGGCTCCACCGTCGAGTGTGTCGTCGCCCTCGTCGCCCCATACCAAGTCGTCGCCGGCGCCGGCCCTTGTCTCGTCGTCGTGCGCCCCGCCTTCCAGGAAATCGTCTCCCGACCCGCCGGCGAGCGTGTCCGCTCCGGTCGAGCCGCGCAGGTGATCGTTGCCCTCGCCCCCAAATAAGGAGTCATCCTCAGAGTCGGCGTCGAGAAGGTCATCTCCGATGCCGCCCTTCAGGCGGTCGACTCCGCGACCCCCATAGATTCGGTCGTTTCCGGCGCCGCCGACCAAGGTGTCGTTCCCGGCTTTGCCCTTGATGAAGTCATCGCCCTCGCCTGCATCGACCGAGTCGTCGAACCTCGTGCACAAGATCATGTCGTCGTCCGATGTTGGGGCCGTGCAAGATGGGGTTTCAGCCCCGGATGGGGTTTCAGCTCCGGATGGGGTTGCCGCTGCCGCCGGAATCCCGACGAGCGCAGTCACGATCGCAGCCACGATGAGGCGCACCGCTATCTCCTTTCACGTTTCTTACGGTGCGCCGGACGTTACGTGTGGAGATAGAGCGATGCTGTGGCGCGGACCACTCC
>DASQUP010000064.1:0-6066 GCA_035641235.1 Actinomycetota bacterium | reverse complement strand
GACCGAGGGTCTGGTGCTACTGGTTGAGCCGTTCCATGAGGATGAAGAACCGAGTAGAAGCGAACCGTCTGCAAACAGTCATGGATAGCGTGACTGAGAGCAGACAGGTCGGCTTGGCGCAGGGGCGGGGCGCTGGATAGGCTTACCGGATGGCTTCGGTGACTGTCTTTGTTGACGACGTGGTGCGGGGGGACTTCCCGCCGGTGTGTGCCCGCACGGGTGGACCGGCGACCGAGATCGCAACGATCAAGGTGCCGGTTGCTCGTCCGAGCTCGGCCGTCTGGCTACTCGTTCTCCTCGGTCCCGTCGGCTGGCTGATCCTCCTGATTCTGTTGGGGGGCGGACACCAACAGGAATTTCTCACCGTGCAGCTTCCGTACAGCCAAGGGAGTAAGGACAAATTCCTAACGCGGAGAAAAGACCGCAACGTCGCCATAGTTGCGGGGATCGTCCTCGCTGCCCTCTCCCTTGCTCTGCTGCCTGTGGCAGCCAGTCCTGTCTGGTTTTTGCCGGCGGCGATTGTCTTTGCCGTCGCAGTGTGGCGCCACTGGCAGATGAACCACGACGATGTGGCGATCACACTCGACGGCTCCCGGCGTTGGGTCACCCTCACCCGGGTAGCCGACGAATTCGCCGACGCAGTCCGGAGCCGAGGGCAGCGGTCCCTAGAAGACTGATCCCGTCGCTAGATCGAACCGTCTGCCGTGAGTCCCGGTATGCGTGACAGAACGCAGACAGTTCGGGGGTAGCGGGCATAGGCTGAGGCCAAGCACGCATTTAACTAGGCGAGAGGGTGAAAAGGAATGGGGCTTGCGGTACTGGGAGTCATCCTGGTTCTTGGTCTGATTCTGCTGGCCGCGTCGATTCGGATCGTCCAGGAGTACGAACGAGGCGTCATCTTCCGGCTCGGCCGCGTCATTGCGGGAGCCAAGGGGCCGGGGCTCTTCTTCATCATCCCGATCATCGATCGAATGGTGAAGGTGAACCTCCAGATCGTGACGCTTGACGTTCCCCCGCAGGACGTCATCACGAAGGACAACGTCACGGTCAGAGTCAACGCGGTGTGCTACTTCCAGGTCTTCCAGCCGGTCAAGGCCATCGTCGAGGTGCAGAACTACCTGTACGCGACATCGCAGATCGCGCAGACGACCCTGCGCGCCGTGCTGTCGAAGGCCGACCTCGACGACATCCTCAGCGAACGCGATCGCCTCAACAACGACCTCGCCCGCATCATCGACGACCTCACCGACCCGTGGGGCATCAAGGTGAACCTCGTCGAGATCAAAGACGTGGACCTCCCGAGCGAGATGCAGCGGGCGATGGCGCGCCAGGCAGAGGCAGAGCGTGAGCGCCGAGCGAAGATCATCAACGCGGAGGGCGAGTTCCAGGCGTCTGAGCGGCTTGCCCAGGCAGCCGCGGTCATAGCCCGTCACCCGATCGCGTACCAGCTCCGTTATCTGCAGACCGTGACCGAGGTCTCGGCGGAGCAGAACTCGACATTGGTGATCCCGATCCCAATTGAGTTGCTCAAGCCGTTCCAGGCGGCGTTCGGTTCGGATGCCAGCACCTTCGATGACCTGGCCAAACCACCGTCACCTCCTCGCTCAGGTTCTGCCTAGTCCAGCAAGTAAGTGAGCCATTCCCACTCCCACGTTTCGGTGGTGGCGTCGGTCGAGACGCGCCGTCGTCTGTTCTACGCCGTTGCCCCCTTCCTGGTTGCCACGGTCATTGGATTGATTGTGCTGTGGCCATCGGGAGAGGACCCGGACGTGGGAGCGGGTCCGGTCGTCCAGTACAACGGCACCGTCCGTGAGGTTGAACCCAAGGAGTGCGCCGGCGGCCTGCCCGGCGGCGAGAACTTCGAATGTGCTCGCGTCACCGCCCTCGTGGAGCAGGGTCCCGACGCCGGCGATGAGATCACCTTCGAAACGGCCGAGGCTCCCGGTGTCAGAAAGCTGCGAGTGGGAGACAAGATCCGCTTGGGTCTATCACCCGATGCCCCGCCCGAGCTTCGTTACTACTTCGCCGACTATCAGCGGCGCGCCCCGCTTCTATTGCTGGGACTGATCTTCGGTGTCGTGGTCGTCGCTCTGAGCAGATGGCGCGGCCTCGCGGCGATAGTGGGACTCGGGATCAGCCTCCTGATCCTCCTGCAGTTCGTGCTCCCGGCAATCCTCCAGGGGAGCAGCCCGCTCGCAGTGGCAATCGTCGGATCCGCGGCGATTATGTTCGTGACGCTTTATCTCGCTCACGGTTTTACGGCACGCACATCCACCGCGGTGCTCGGCACGTTGATCAGCCTCGCACTCACCGGCATCCTTGCGGTGCTGTTTGTTGCCGCCACCAAGTTCACGGGACTCGCCTCGGAGGAGGCGACATTCCTTCAGGTGTCGGCCGATCAGATAAACCTCGAGGGCCTGATTCTCGGCGGGATCATTATCGGAACCCTCGGAGTGCTCGACGACGTCACCATCACTCAGGCATCTGCGGTGTGGGAGTTGCACATCGCCAACCCGGCGTACACCGTCCGCCAGCTTTACGGATCTGCAGTCCGCATCGGGCGAGATCACATCGCGTCGACGGTGAACACACTCGTTCTTGCATACGCCGGTGCGTCGCTTCCACTCTTGATCGTCTTTTCATTGTCGGCGCGCCCGCTCGGCGACCTCCTTACGGCCGAGATCATCGCCGAGGAGATCGTTAGAACACTCGTCGGTAGCATCGGGCTGGTTGCCTCTGTGCCGATCACCACGTTGCTGACTGCAATTGTCGTCAGCCGTGACGCTCCACGGCGCGCCCGCACACAGCGCTCGCCCGAACCTGAGCCCGAACCTGAGCCCGAGTTCAGACGCCCAAAGGCCGAGGAGGAATGGCGCGCCTAATCAGCCTTTGGCCAACTGTTCGCGCTGACTCACGGTATGCGTGAGTGGACGCGAACAGTTCAGCTCTTGGCGCAGCCGCGGCACAATCCGTAGACCTCCGCGGTGTGGGTAACCGAGGTGAAGCCATGGCGTTCGGCCGAGTCATGCGCCCAGTCCTCAACGGCCGCGCTGGCGATCTCGACGGAGTGCCCGCACGATCGGCAGACGAGATGGTGATGGTGGTTGTATGTGGAGCAGCGCCGGTAGATCGCCTCGCCGTCGGCGTTTCGGAGAACATCGACATCGCCGGAATCGGCCATTGCCTGGAGCGTTCGGTACACGGTAGTGAGTCCCACCTTCGCTCCGCCGTGGAGCAGGTAGTCGTGCAGCTCCTGAGCAGTCCGAAAGCCGCCCGCATCCTGCAGCGCTTCCGCTATCGCCGCCCGCTGACGTGTCGCTTTGATCATGCCGCCACCCTTACACGACCGATCACTGCGGCGATCGCAAACACTCCGATGGCGCCGAGCACGATCGTGGCGGCCGGTGGAACGTCACCGTAGTAGGCACCCAGCAATCCGCCGACGCTCTCGATCGCACCGAGTCCGATTCCGAGCAGAACGGTCGCCCGGAAGCTCTTGGAGAGTCGCTGTGCGGTCGCAACTGGAAGTACGAGCATCGCCGCTACGAGGAGGATGCCGACGACTTTCATCGTCACAGCAACCGTTACTGCTGCCGTTACGGCTATGAGGATGTTCAGGGCACGCACCCGCAACCCCGAGACGCGCGCCACCTCCTCGTCGTAACAAACGGCAAAGAGCTCTTTCCGGAGTGCGAAGGTCACGGCGAGGACGGCAGCAGCCACGACGAGAGCCGTCCAAACATCGGCGGAGTCCACGAGGACCACCGAACCGAAAAGGTACGTGACCAAAACGGTGGGCGGGGCGTCGGCGATGCCGCTGAGGAGCACCGCCCCTGCGATGCCGCCGTAGAAAATCAGCGCAAGTGCCACATCCCCCGCCGTCTTCCCGTGCTCCCGCAGAATCTCGATAACGACGGCTCCGAAGATCGCAGCGACAAGCGCGGCCAGCACAGGGTCTGCGCCCGTGAGGAACCCGGCTGCCACTCCGGCGAAGGCCACGTGCCCTATCCCGTCCCCCATCAGAGACAGCCGGCGCTGAACGAGGAACACGCCGACTGCGGGGGCGGCCAGTCCGATAAGGAACGCCGCCACCAGCGCGCGCTGCATGAAGTCGTAGCGGCAGGCGTCGAGAAGGCAGTAGTCGAACGGATTCATGTGCCGCTCCCGGCCGACCGCTCCTGATCCTTTGCGATTTCGAGCTGAGGATGATGGTGGATGTGGTCGGTGTGGATTTGTTCGGCGAGCGGCGGGCCCTCGTATGCCACACGTCCCAATTCGAGAACTACCGCCCTCGTAACGAGCGGTGCCAGAGCCCCAAGGGCGTGCGCAACCAGCAGCACGGTATGACCGTCGCGCTTCAGTCCTTCGAGTGTGCCGGCGAACTGTTGCTGCTGTTCGAGATCGACTCCGGAGATGGGCTCATCGAGAACGAGCACGTCCGGCTCTCCCGCAAGCGCTCGCGCGATCAACACGCGCTGCTGCTGGCCCCCGGAGAGATTTTCAACCGGTATGCGATCGAAATTCGACAGTCCGACCTCATCGAGCGCACGTGAGGCCGCCGCACGATCCTCTTTCGTGTAGCCGCGGAGCCGTGGCGCTCGCGCAACTCGCCCCGACAGCACGACCTCGCTTACCGTTGCGGGAACTCCCGAGGCCGCCGTGAACCGCTGCGGCACATAACCGATCCGCTTCCAGTCGCGAAAGCTCCGCAGCGGCCTGCCGAAGATCTTCAGCTCACCGCTCGACAGAGGGAGAAGTCCCAGCAGGGCGCGCACCAGCGACGTCTTGCCTGAACCATTCGCTCCGAGAAGCACCACGAACTCTCCGCCCTCCAACCGGAAGTCAACATCGTGGAGAACGCAGTTACCGCCGAGCACGACGTGGCCGGACGTGAGGTCGAACGGGAGAGTGGCGTCTACGAGCATCCGAGCGCCAACATGAGCGCCTTGAGGTTCGCGCGCATCGCACCGAAGTAGTCCGTCCCCTCCGGTTCCCCCTCGATTGGATCGAGCACGTCGGTGGTCACGCCGATCTCGTTCGCGATCGTCTCCGCAATGTCCGGTGAGACTAGGGTTTCGAAGAAGATCGTAGTGACTCCGTGTTCGTCCGCAAAGTCGGCAACCTCTGCGACGCGCCCCGGAGACGGTTCGCCCTCCGGATCAATCCCCGCAATGCTCACCTGCTCGAGGCCATATTCGTGCGCGAGGTAGCCGAACGCATCGTGGCTGACGACGATCTCGGATCGCTCGCAGTTAGCGAGTCCCTCCTCGAACTCGGAGTTGAGATCTTCCAGACGCTTCACGAGGTCCTCGGCGCGCCGCTCGTAATCACCGGCATTGTCGGGATCGATTTCGCCAAGAATCGAGCCGACGTTCGTTGCGATCGTGGCGAATCGGGAGGGGTCGAGCCAGACATGGGGATCCCACTCCCCGTGCTCCTCTTCCCCTTCTTCGTCTTCGTGCTCCTCTGCTTCCTCTATGGCCGCGAGTTCCAGACCTTCGAGCACGTCCTCGGCGCGCCCGGCCGTCTCGCCGGCGGCGTCCTCGATAGAGGGCTGGAACCCCTGGCCGAGGTAGAGGAGGAGGTCGGCCTCCGAGATCTCGGCCACCCGCCGCGGGGTCAATTCGAGGTCGTGAGGCTCGGTCCCGGGGGGAGTGAGGTCGGTCACGGCCGCGTCGTCCCCGGCGACCTCCTCGGCGATGAACGCCAGCGGGTAGAAGGACGCGGCAACTTCGGGACTGCCGGAGCCGGCGTCCCCTCCGGCGCGCCCGCATGCCACGAGGACGGCGGCGATAAGCACACTCGCAAGCAGAGCTTTCATAGTGCTCGAATTTAGGCCAAATGAAAATGATTGTCAATTCCAATCCGAACTGTTTGCGTTCACGTGCGGCATCCGTAAATCAGAGCGAACAGTTCGCCATAGGACGGTGGGAACAAGTGACGGCGGAAATAGGCTCAACCGGTGAACCACAGGCCCGACGACGAAGATCCGCTCCTAAAGATTGCCGCCCGGCGCGCCGTGCGGCGCCTGCGAGAGGACGCCGAGACCCCTGAATTCGGGCGCCT
>DASQUP010000063.1:0-8467 GCA_035641235.1 Actinomycetota bacterium | reverse complement strand
GTGGCCCATGGATAACGACATCCCGGCGCGCCTGGGGGACCTGCTCGAGCCCACCGCCCGGCGCGCCGGGATCGAGGATGCCGCCCGAACCGGCATGGTGTGGAACAAGTGGCTCACGATCGTGGGTCCGGATATCGCTCTCCACGCCGAGCCCTCGTCGCTCAGGGAGGGCACCCTGCGCGTCCGAGCGGACTCCCCTGCCTGGGCCACCGAACTCGGCTACTTGGGAGACGAGATCCGCCGCCGGGCGAACGAAGTGGTGGGTGCTCAACTCGTCCAGGAGGTGCGGGTCTGGACGGGTCCCGGTCGAATCCGGGCGCAGCAACCGACCCGGTCGACGCCGCCTCAAGCGGGGGCCGAGCGATCCCGCTCCGAAGTCGATCCGGCAGCAGCCTTTCGGCGGGCTTTTACGGCGTGGCGTAAGCGGCGGCGGCGTGCTCCCGGCGACCCCGGCGCGCCGCCCTGACGGGCTCTTTTCCGGCCCCTGGAAGACAGCTGAAAGTGCTGGTAGATGATAGAATTTCGCCATGAATCCAGAGTCGCCCGAAGGGGCCCCCGCGCGCCCGTCCCCCGGTTCGCCGAGACCAAATCCTTCGGCCGGCCAGACGCTCGACCTCGGGGCCAGCCGGCGTCTCTGGGCTCACTCGTGAAATCCACACAAATCAGGAAAGCCTGACTTAATGACAAACTCGAAAACCCCGACTCCTGCGACCAAGACGCGCTCTCGCTCGTCCTACACAGCCCAGGACATCACGGTCCTCAAGGGACTCGACCCCGTCCGCCAGCGACCCGGCATGTATATCGGCTCGACGGGTGCACGCGGCCTCCACCATCTCGTCTACGAGGTGGTGGACAACGCTGTCGATGAGGCGATGGCCGGTTTCTGTGACCGGATCAAGGTCGAGCTCCTCGCCGATGGCGGATGTCGCGTTACCGACAACGGCCGCGGCATCCCCGTGGACAAGGTGCGAGGTGAGGGGAAGGCCGCGGTGGAGGTAGTGCTGACCACCCTGCACGCTGGAGGGAAATTCGGGGGCAAGGGCTATCAGGTATCCGGCGGTCTGCACGGCGTCGGTGTTTCCGTCGTGAATGCCCTTTCCGAACGCCTCGACGTCCACGTAGAGAGGGACGGGAAAGTCTGGGACCAGACCTATGAGCGTGGCCGCCCGCTCGCCAAGTTGAAGGCGGGAAAGGCAATCAAGCGGACGGGGACCACGATCACGTTCTGGCCGGACCCCGAGATCTTCGTTGACGAGCGGGACTTCAAATACGACACGCTCGCGCAGCGTCTGCGCGAGATGGCATTTTTGAATAAGGGACTCGAGATCCAGCTGATCGATGAGCGAGTCGAACCCCAACAAAAGGAAGCCTTCCGGTACACGGGCGGGATCATCGACTTCGTCAAACATCTCAACTCTGCCCGCGATGAGGTACACAAGCGCGTCATCTATTTCGAGGCCAAGGCAGAGAACCACGAGGTTGAGGTAGCGATGCAGTGGACGAACTCCTACAACGAGTCCGTCTTTACGTTCGCCAACAACATCAACACACATGAGGGCGGAATGCACGAGGAAGGGTTCCGCCGCTCACTAACGCGGGTGGTCACGTCTTATGCGCGCTCCAAGAACCTTCTGAAGGAGAAGGACGAAGGGCTCGTCGGCGAGGACTGCCGGGAGGGTTTGACCGCGATCGTCTCGGTGAAACTGCGTGCTCCGCAGTTCGAAGGTCAGACGAAGACAAAGCTCGGCAACACCGAGATCCGGTCTTTCGTCGAGACCTCGATGAACGAAAGGCTCGCCATATTCCTCGAGGAACATCCCGGCGAGGCTCGGGCGATCTGCAACAAAGTCATCGCTGCACAGCGTGCCCGCCTCGAGGCGCGCAAGGCGCGGGATCTCGTTCGGCGGAAAACCCTTCTCGAGTCGTCATCGCTGCCCGGCAAGCTGGCGGACTGCCAGACGCGCGACCCTCACAGGGCGGAGCTCTACATAGTGGAGGGGAACTCGGCGGGCGGCACCGCGAAGCAGGGGCGCGAACGCGAGTTCCAGGCGATCCTTCCGTTGCGGGGGAAGATCCTGAACGTCGAGAAGGCGCGGCTCGCAAAGATCCTCGAGAACAAAGAAGTACAGGCGATCATCACGGCGATCGGCACCGGGATCGGCGAGGAATTTGACATCTCGAAGTGCCGCTACCACAAGATCGTATCGATGGCGGATGCGGATGTTGACGGCTCACACATCAAGACGCTGTTGCTGACCTTCTTCTTCCGCTACATGCCGGAGCTCATCGATGCCGGCTATGTGTACGTTGCTCAACCGCCGCTGTATCGCGTAAAGCACAGAGGGAAGGTGCATTATTTCCTGAACGATGACTCCCTCGAGGCGTACCGCGCCGAACAGAACGGTGCGAAGATCGAGGCGTCTCGGTTCAAAGGTCTCGCGGAGATGGATCCGAATGAGCTGTGGGACACCACACTGGATCCGGAGCGTCGGGTACTGCTGCGCGTGACCATGGAGGATGCGGCGCTCGCAGAAGAGATCTTCTCCACGCTGATGGGTGAGGACGTGGAGGCGCGCAAGACGTTCATCCAGCGAAACGCAAAAGACATTCGATTCCTGGACATCTAAGAGGCTATGGCAAAGACACCATTTCAGGGAGAGCTGCCTGACGACGCGAACGGCTCAGGGCTCGACCAAGTGAACCTGGAGGACGAAGTCCAGTACTCCTTTATGGAGTACGCCATGTCCGTCATCGTGAGCCGCGCCCTACCAGACGCGCGCGACGGACTCAAGCCGGTGCACCGCAGGATTCTCTTCTCGGCGCTCGAGGCGGGCTTGCGCCCGGATAGACAACACCGCAAGTGCTCGTCACTTGTCGGTGACGTGATGAAGAAGTACCACCCCCACGGTGATCAGTCCATCTACGACGCACTGGCACGGCTGGCGCAGGACTTCTCCACGCGGTACCCACTGATCGACGGGCAGGGCAACTTCGGTTCGATAGACGGCGACCCGCCCGGTGCCATGCGTTACACCGAGGCCCGTCTCTCGCGAATGGCGATGGAGATGCTGCGCGATATCGATGAGGAGACTGTCGATTTCGAACCGAACTACGACGGGTACGAGGTTCAGCCGAGCGTGTTGCCCGCGCGCTTCCCGAACCTGCTCGTCAACGGATCGAGCGGCATCGCCGTCGGTATGGCGACCAATGTCCCGCCCCACAACCTGAACGAAGTTGTGGATGCAATCATCGAGGTCCTCGAGAACCCGAAACTGTCGGAGGACAAAGCCGAACTTCTCGCCGCGGCCATGAAGCACGTAAAAGGCCCCGATTTCCCCACGGGGGCGCTGATCCTTGGACGCCAGGGCATCGTCGACGCGTTCAAGACCGGGCGCGGGTCGATCAAGGTGCGGGCGGTATGTGAGGTCGAGGAGGGAACCAGAGGAGCTTCCCGGATCGTCGTTACCGAGGTCCCGTACTTGGTGAACAAGGCTCGGCTTGCGGAGAAGATCGCGGAACTGGTCAACAGCAAGAGGCTCGAAGGCATCTCCGATATCCGGGATGAGTCGTCGCGCGCGGGCATCCGCCTTGTGATCGACTTGAAGCGAAACGCGGTCCCGCAGGTGGTGCTGAACCAGCTCTACAAACGCACCCAACTGCAAGACAACTTCGGCGTGAACATGGTGGCGCTCGTCGACGGTATTCCCCGCACACTCAACCTCGCCGACGCGATCGAGGCTTACATCACGCACCAGATCGAGGTCATCATCCGGCGCACGCGCTACCGCCTGCGCAAAGCAGAGGAGCGGTCGCACATCCTCGAGGGGCTGATCATTGCCCTAGACAACATCGACGACATCATCGAACTAATCCGCGCTTCCGCCAACACCGAGGAGGCCCGTCAGGGATTGATGGCGCGGTTCGGACTATCGGAAATCCAGGCGAACCACATCCTCGACATGCAGCTGCGCCGGCTCACTGCGTTGGAGCAGGACAAGATCCGTGAGGAGTATGAGGAGTTGCAGCACACGATCGCAGAGCTCCGGGCGATCCTCGGCGATCCTGCCAGGGTGCGGGGGATCGTCGCGGAGGAGCTCCGGGAAATTCAGGAGAAGTACGGCGACGAACGCAGAACCAAGATCGTCCCGGACGAGGGTGAGTTCGACATCGAGGACTTGATCGCCGACGAGGACCTCGTCATTTCCGTGACCCGCGGCGGCTACATCAAGGCAGTTCCGCTCGACACATACCGGCGGCAGGGTCGCGGAGGTAGGGGAGTAAAAGGTGCCGGACTCAAGGAAGGCGACATCGTCGAGCACCTTATGACGACTACGGCGCACTCGTACCTCCTCTTGTTCTCGAACACTGGCCGCGTGTACCGGATCAAGGCGCATGAGATCCCGAAGCGCGATCGCATGGCACGAGGCACGGCCGTGGTTAACGTCGTTCCTATGCGACCGGACGACCGAGTCGCTGCGGTAATCGACACCCGCGACTACGAGACCTACCGTTACCTACTCATCGCGACGAGAAAGGGAATGGTGAAGAAGACGCTCTTCCGGGAGTACGACTCCTCGCGTAAGGAAGGGATCATCGCCCTCAATCTCAAGGACGGGGATGAGGTCGTGCGGGTGCGGCCGACGTCGGGGAAGGACGACATTCTATTGATCACGCGGCTGGGGAAAGCGATTCGGTTCTCCGAGTCCACGGTGCGGCCGATGGGTCGCACGGCGACCGGCGTGATCGGTATCCGGCTCGGCGAAGACGACGCAGTTGTGACGTCCAACGTTATCGATGACGAGAACGACGAACTCCTCGTGGTCACTGAATTCGGCTACGGCAAGCGAACGAAGTTGGGTCAGTTCCCGCGCAAGGGCAGGGGCGGCAAGGGTGTTATCGCCGCGAAGCTCACACGACCTCGCGGGCCCATCGTCGGTGCTTCGATTGTCGGCCCCGAGGACGAAGTGTTCCTGATCTCGAGCGACGGGGTCGTTATCAGAATGGCCGTGCGCACGATCTCGCGTCAGGGACGCCCGGCGACGGGTGTGCGAGTTATGCAGCTCGGCGGGGGCACCAGCGTCTCGTCCGTCGCCCCGGTGATGGGGGAGAGTCCCGCCGACGCCCAGGAAACACTGGCTACATAGGCGGGCGAAGCACTCGGGCCACAATTTCACGGCTCGGCGGGTCGGCAGCGGGTGGCTGACGCGAGCGGTAGAGGGCTCAGCGAGTCCGGACTCAAGAACCTCTCAGCGCTGTCCGACGTCTATTTCAGTAGGAACGACGCAGCCTGCACGCGTTGACGCGCCCTTTTTCTTAACGGATAGTGGTGCGTTCCACCGTTGTGACGGGTAGCGTCGTCATAAGGGAAATCCATCCAATAGGGGAGATTTTTGTCTCCAAAGGAAAAAAGACCGAGGAGCTGGCCGGCGGAGCCCGAGGCGACGTCAGCGTCCGGCGGCCACCTATCCCCGGGTATCGACGCAACCGGGCCTCTTTTCGATCCGTTGTTCGACCCCCTCCCACCCGATCCCGAGCCCCCGGCGCGGGGGCCGCGCGCGACCCAGTTCGACTCCGGGACGGCGACGGAAGCCCCGATCGTTCGTCCGGAATCCGCGGACGTAGGGACGCCACCGGCGGTCGAGCGGCAGAGAAGGAGACGGACGCGCAGGAAAACGACGCGGCACGCCGTTCGACGGGTGAAAAGAACCGTGAAGCGGATAGATCCCTTCTCGGTACTGAAGCTGTCGCTTTTCTACTACACCTGTTTCCTGATCGTCTGGGCCGGCATTGTTGCTGTCATCTACTGGATTATCCAATCGATGGGCCTGTTCGATGCGATCGAAAGCGTAAGCGAGGGCCTGGTGCTGGATTGGGGCGAGATCGACATCTCTCTGTGGATGGTTGAGCGGTGGGCTCTCTTGATAGGTGGCGGCTTGGTGATAGTCGGGTCGATCATCAACGCATTCCTAGCCGTGCTCTACAACCTTGCTTCGGATTTAGTGGGCGGCCTCGAGATGACGTTCGTCGAGCGCGATCTCTGAATCGCACTAGCGGGCCTCGAAAATCTCAGGCGTAAGACGCGCCGCCCGTAGCCCGCGGCGTGCCAATGCCCCCAGGAATGGCCCCGGTTCGAAGACTTGCTCGATGGTGCTTACGCCCGGTTTGACGACGGAACCGTTTCCGATCGCCACAGCCACGTATGCGAGTGGAACCGATGCCAGGTTCGCGATGTGATCGACCACTCCGAGAGAGACAACCTCCGCGCGCCCGTCTCTTTCCCCCCAAACATCGACCCGTCCGGCAGTCCAGGTCGCACCGCGGGGAGGTAGGGATCGCAGCATTCGAACCGGCGCTCGCAGCAGCCTGCCCCCTGGATGGGTCGCACGCGTTCCGCGCATCCGGGACGCGGCTATTGCACGCAGGGCATCCATCGCGGCGCGCTCAGTTAGTCCGGCGCGAAAGCGCATGGCGCGCAGGTGGGGGAACACCCGCGGCGCAGTCAGCGGTTCGGGATGACCGCAGGTGAAGGTCTCGACCCATCCGACCGGCTCCGGGAAATACACCGGGCGGGGAAGGTCGCCGGCCTTTCCCTGTGCGCTCTGAAACTCGGAGACATACGGCGCATCTCGTGACAGCTCGCGCAGCAGGTGGAACATCGTCGCGTCCCCGGGAGAATCATTGAGTGAGTATGCAACCGCGGCCTCGACCTCCTCCACGCGAGCGAGGGTTTGGGCGGCGTACGCAATCAGTATGTTCGTTATTCCCGGACTCAGCCCACAGCCGGAAACGACCGTCACTCCGGCACCTTTGGCAGCATCGTCGAGTTCAAATGATGCGACCGTCGCCTCGTGGTCGTCGCACAGGGAGACGTATGGGGTGCCCGCCTCGATGCAACCTTGAATAGCAGGCAGCTCCACCTCCGAGGCTGGGCCGGCGCAAGAAACAACGACATCGTGGCCGCCCGCCGCTTGGACGAGGGCGGCCCGGTCCGTGACATCAAGTCCGAGCGTGGCAACCTTGCCGTTCCTCCCACCCAGCAGCCGAGCGATCCTCGCCGCCACATCCTCCCTGCGCGCGCTGAGGGTGAGCGCGTCGACCTCTTCGTGTCGCAGCAGTTCGGCAGCGGCACGGCGCCCGGCATTGCCCGCTCCCCCGACTAGAAGTACCCGCACCGTACTCAGGAGAGCTCTTCTGGGGGAATCTCGCGCCATTTCCCCTCAGGGGGAGGCACTTTGGAGTGCGCTATCAGGCGGCCGAGCCATATCCCAACTCCGGCTCCAATAGCCAGTCCTACAGCGCGCAAGAATCTTCTCGCCATTGTCATCACTGTAGTTGAGGTTTTAGCCGGTGCAACGCGTAGGATGGCGGACCGGCCAAACGACACCGAGGGTGATCCATGTCAGAAACGATGATTTCCCTGAAGAGTGTTTCGAAGCGTTTCGGCAATTCGGCCGAGACCGCGGTTCAGGACCTTTCGATGGACGTCGGTCAGGGGGAGACCGTCGTCCTCGTCGGACCTTCGGGGTGCGGCAAAACCACCACGATGAAGATGATCAACCGCTTGGTGGAGCCCACTTCGGGGACGATCACCGTCGACGGCACCGACGTACTCAAGCAGGATCCTGTGCGACTCCGGCGGAGTATCGGCTACGTCATACAAAGTATCGGTCTGTTGCCGCATAGAACGGTGGCGGAGAACATCGGAACCGTGCCCCATCTCGAGGGTTGGGATCAGAAACGAATCGACGAGCGCACCGACGAGCTGACGAATATCTTCGAGCTGGATCGGAGCATGCTCAAGCGCTACCCGAGTGAGCTCTCAGGCGGTCAGCGCCAGCGTGTTGGGGTCGCCAGGGCCCTCGCCGCGGACCCACCCGTGATGCTCATGGATGAACCGTTCGGAGCCGTCGACCCGATCGTTCGCGAGCGCCTGCAGGACCAGTTCCTCCACATCCAGGAGCAACTGAAGAAGACGATCGTCTTCGTTACACACGACATCGACGAGGCGATCAAGATGGCGGATCGCATAGCGATCCTCAATCGCGGAGGCATCATCGAGCAGTACGCCCCTCCGGAGGAGATCCTTCGTCAGCCCGCCAATGACTTCGTGAAGCAGTTCGTCGGAGCGGAACGTGGTCTCAAGCGTCTGGCACTGGTCAATGTGTCGGACATCGAGGTCGAAGAGGGTCCGGTGGTGTCATCGTCGACCAGCGCCGACGACGCCCGAAAGGTGATTGCGGAGTTCGGCCAGGACTGGACGGCGGTGGTTGACGACGGAGACCTCCGTGGGTGGGTTGATCTGGGTGCCCTGGAGGGCAAGTCAACCGTTGGAGAGGCCAAGACACGGAAGTTCAGTGCGTACGTTACTGCCCGAAACACTTTGCGCCACGCCTTGGATTCGATCGTGACATCGCGGACTCAGGTTGCGGTCGTTGTCGACAAGGAGGACCGCTACCGCGGCATCCTC
>DASQUP010000062.1:0-3424 GCA_035641235.1 Actinomycetota bacterium | reverse complement strand
CACCACGGGTGCATCGTCGCCCCCGCCGTACATGTCCCCCTCGACGCCCGGTTCCAGCTCGACCGTCCGTACCTCGACCGACCGGCCCCAGGGTCTCGGGAAGGGTATGGCGGAGGCCCCGGTGAGGACTCCGAGGGCCTTAACTCGGGCCCGAAGCGACGGCACGCTCCAGACCACACCGCTCACCGCCAGCAAGGCCAGAGCCGCGACCACGACGCGCCGCCTGCCCTTGGAACCCATGTTCGTCAACCTACGGCTCGCCGGGGGTCCAGCCGGCCAGCGAATTCCTGAGCATGCAGGAACCTGGGAATAACCGGCGGCAGCGAGTATGGCTGTGTGCCCGCCGGCTCGTTAATGAAGCCGCCATTGCTCGGTCCGACGGCGAGCGCGATCCTTATTCCGTGAGTAGGGGGGCTCGGCATGTCCGACAAGGGGGAACGGGGTTCCGACGAAGTTAGCCGGCGTCCGCACGAAGTAGTCGGGACGAGGCTACTTGACGATGGCCGCGGCGGTGGGCACGGCTGTAGCAACCGCCGGCACGCAGTCGCGCGGCCGCTTTTCCACACGGCCCCCGGCCACGATCGCGTTCGTACCTGTTCGCGCGCACAACGGAGGAGACGGAGGAAGGGCGGTGATCAATTGAGTTGAGGAGTGATGCAATTGCGGCTTCATCGAGGAGGTAAGCGTGTACGAGAAGGACGGAGAGAAATACTTCATTGTCGATGCCCACGTCCACCTGTGGGACGCCAGTCCTGAGAATTGGGCGAACAAGTACGCCGAAGGTTGGATCAAGTGCTTCTACGACTACCACCGCAATCTGAGCCCGGAAGAGTACGTCTGGTCGTTCGAGAAGTACTGCAAGTACAGCGAAGAGGACATGATGCACGACCTTTTCGAGATCGGCTACGCCGATATCGCGATCCTGTTGCCGACGTACCTTCGAGATTTCTACAGAACCGGTTTCAATACGATCGAGCAAGACGCAGTGCTGAAGCAGAAGCATCCCGACAAGTTCATTCTGAACGGCCGCTGGGACCCGCGCGACGGAGAAGCCGGCATCGAGCTGCTCGAGGCGGATGTCGAGAAATGGAACATCAAGGGCGTCAAGCTGTATACGGCTGAGTGGAAGGGCGATTCCAAAGGCTGGAAGCTTAACGATCCCTGGGCCACCCGGTACCTGGAAAAGTCGCTGGAGCTCGGTGTAAAAAACATCCACGTCCATAAGGGTCCGACGATCTGGCCGCTTAACCGCGACGCGTTCGACGTTTCTGATGTCGACGACGCAGCGACGATGTTTCCCGATCTCAACTTCATCGTGGAGCACGTGGGGCTTCCGCGCCTCGAGGACTTCTGCTGGATCGCAACACAGGAACCGAATGTCTACGGCGGTCTTGCCGTGGCCATGCCGTTCATCCATGCAAAGCCCAAGTACTTTGCGAAGGTTCTGGGCGAGCTGCTGTGGTGGGTCGGAGAGGACCGGCTCACTTTCTCGAGCGATTACGCACTGTGGCAGCCAAAGTGGCTGGTGGAGATGTTCGTCGACTTCCAGTATCCAGGAGACATGGCGGACGAATACGGGACAATCACCGCGGACACCAAGCGCAAAATTCTCGGGTTGAATGCGGCGCGTCTTTACGACATCGAGGTGCCCGCAGAGATCCCACAGCCGGAGCCGGCTGCCCCACAGGTGACCGAGAAGCCGGCCGTGACACCGGCATGAGCGCGCGCGAGGTCGTGCTGGATGCGCTCTCGACGGTGAGGGACCCAGAGCTCGACGAGCCAATCACCGACCTTGGCTTCGTGGAGGCGGTTGAGTTCGAGGGCAGGAATGTGTCTGTGACGCTAAGGCTGCCCACCTACTTCTGCGCGCCGAACTTTGCGTTCATGATGGCCGCCGACGCGAAACGGGCGCTGCAGCCCATTAAGGGCATCGACGGTGCGACGATTAGGCTCATCGATCATCACGCATCCGACGACATCAACGCCGGCCTGGCAGACGGACTGCGATTTGAGGAGACGTTCTCCGGCGATGCCACCGAAGGACTCGACGATCTTCGTGAGCTTTTTCGGCGCAAGGCCTTCATCGCGCGGCAGGAGCGGCTCGCGCGGCACATGGAGAGATCCGGGATGAGCGTCGGGCGTCTGGCCGCATTGACTCTGGGGCAACTTCCTCAGGGCGAGGAGACGGATCGCTATCTCGAACATCGCGCCGCACTTGGCATCGACACGTCCCCCACGGATCCGTTCCTGGTCGGCGCAGATGGCAACGTCATACCTGAGGAGTCGATCGTTCAGCATCTCCGGTTTGCGCGCACGGTGCGTATCAGCATCGAAGGGAACGCTGATTTCTGTCGGGGTCTGCTCAAGACGAGGTACGCGATCAACGAGGAGGCGGAGGCATGAGGGCCGCACGCTTGCACAGCTACGACGACGATCACCTAGAGATCGACGATGTCGCCGAGCCGAAGATCTCGGGACCATCGGATGTCATCGTCCGCATCGGCGGCGCCGGCCTCTGTCGCACGGACCTTCACATCATCGAGGGGATCCTCAGGGAGACGTTCCCGGACCTCCGGCTGCCCCACACGCTCGGTCACGAGAACGCCGGGTGGGTCGAGGAGGTCGGGTCGGCCGTGACTTCCGTGAAACCCGGCGATGCTGTCATCGTCCATCCGAAGAGGAGCTGCGGGGTGTGCCTTCCCTGCCGCCGGGGAGAGGACATGTACTGCGAGACCGGTCCGTTCCCTGGACTCGACTCCGAAGGAGGTTTCGCCGAGTACCTCCTGACCAGCGAGCGCGCGCTCGTGAAGCTCGATCCCAACCTCGAGCCGAAGGATGTCGCTGCGCTCGCGGACGCTGGACTCACCGCATACCGAGCGGCGCGCAAGGCCGCCGCCGACCTTCCCCCCGGATCGCGCTGCGTCGTCATCGGGGCAGGAGGACTCGGCCACATCGGTATCCAATGCCTCAGGGCCCTCGGCGCCGCGGAGATCATCGCTGCGGACATCTCTGAGGAGGCGCGCAAGCTCGCGGAACAGAGCGGGGCGGATCACGTGATCGAAGCCGGTGAGGGCGTCGTCGAACGCGTCATGGACCTGACGGACGGAAAGGGTGCCGAGGGAGTCCTCGACTTCGTCGGTGAGCGAGGAGTTCCGGCACAGGTTCCCGACATGCTCGGCCAGGGCGGGACGTACTTCGTCGTCGGCTACGGCGAGAGAGTCAACATCCCCAACTGGGACTTCGTGATCCGAGAGATCAACGTCGTAGGCACGCTCGTCGGCAATTACAGCGACCTGGCGGAGCTGATGGCGCTGGCCGCCCGAGGACTAGTCAAGCTCTACACCCAGGTGTACCCGCTCGACGACGTCAACCAGGCCATCGACGACCTGAACTCCGGTCACCTTGCGGGACGGGGAATCCTCGT
>DASQUP010000061.1:0-4221 GCA_035641235.1 Actinomycetota bacterium | reverse complement strand
CAATTCCCGGCAGCTCCACTCTGTGGATCTCTCGCGCGTCGGCACGCCCGCTGCCGGCCTTTCAATCGCGCTTTTTCTTTCTTTGGTCGAAAAGTTGCGGGTGGCGCAGGTTTTGTGCCAAAGAAGCACAATCGTGACCATGACGATCCTCAGAACGACAACCACGTACATCCGGCGCCTCATGGTTGCCGA
Source organism: Actinomycetota bacterium (assembly GCA_035641235.1). Lineage (GTDB taxonomy): Bacteria > Actinomycetota > CADDZG01 > CADDZG01 > WHSQ01 > DASQUP01. The sequence continues at coordinate 4,029 of DASQUP010000061.1, read as the reverse complement.
TTCCAAGGCGATGCTTGCACTCCGGGAACGCAACCGGGATTTCCTTCAGCCGTGGGAGCCGCTCAAGCAGCCTGGATATCTGACGCTGGGCGTCCAACGACTCGAGATTCAGCGCACTGACCAAGAATGGTCCGCCGACCGCGGCTACGCGTTCGGTGTCTTCGATACCGCCTCCGACGACCTGGTCGGCCGCCTCGCTCTGAGCAACATCGTGAGGGGTGCATGGCAGAACGCGACCATGGGCTATTTCGTGGGCGAGGAGTACAACGGCCGGGGGCACTGCACCAACGCCGTCGCACTTGCGCTCGAATTTGCATTCGAGACCGCCCGTCTCCACCGGGTTCAGGCGGCCACGATGCTGAACAACGCCGCCTCCGCGCGGGTGCTCGAGAAAAACGGCTTCTCGTTCGAGGGAGTAGCGCGTCGCTACCTTCGCATCAACGGGAACTGGGAAGACCACAACGTCTACTCGCTAACCGTCGAGGACTGGCGCGGCCCGCTTTCCGTTTAGGGGTCATGGCTTTTCGAGCAAGGACGCTCGCATAGGCGATGTGTCCGAAGAAGGTCCGTCCTGGACGCGCCGATCGGCCTCAGCCACAACCGCGTGCGCGGTGGTTGGCGAGATCGTCCCCGCAGCAGCCAGATTCTCCGCGCCATGCTGGATTGTGGCGAGGAGGTAGCGGGGGGTTACGCAAAGCTTGGGATCAACTCGCGGCTCGACCTGGTTCGAAGAGCAGTCTACGGAATCGCCGAGCCACGGCCAGTGGGTGCGGCTGCTTCGGAAACGCCGAAGAGCGTGGCGCGCTTAGAACCCGCTTCGTCCATCACCGCGCGGATATCGTCGATGCGGTCCGCGACCGGCGGCGCGCCCGGGATCCGATCTGAGAGGCCCGTCCCACGCTTGTCGAACCAGCCATCTTGTGGCTCACCGAGCAATCGTAAAAATGATCGCCCTGGTCGGAGCGGGGCCCCTTGACCTCTCTACGACACATATAGTAGGTACTTCTACTACGATTGTAGTAGCTACGGATGCAGCTGCGGCGTCCCTGCCCTCGTCGAGTCGGAAGGGGAATCAAATGCGGACGACACTCGGAAGAGTCCTGCTCGGCGTGGTTCTGGCGATCGCACTCGTGGCGGCGGCGTGCGGGGGCGACGCAGACCCTGGGGGCGGCGATCGGAACGTGGATCCCGAGTCCATCCCGAGGGGCGGGACGCTCCGGATGGCCGGTACCACGGATGTCGACTTCATGGACCCCGGAGCCATGTACTACACGGCGTCCTTTCTGCTGGCGCGCGGAGTTCACCGCCAGCTGCTGACCTATCCATCGAATCCGGATCGCGACACGCAGCGAGAGCTTGTGGCCGATCTCGCAACCGACACGGGAACTGTGAGCGAGGACGGTTTGACCTGGATGTTCACGCTACGCGACGGGATCAAGTACGGACCTGCGCTCGGGGGGGAGGAGGTGGAAGGGGTAACCGGAGAGGAGATCACCGCGGACGACATTGTCTACGCGGTGGAGCGGCAGTTCAATCCGTCCGTGGGCGCCGGGTACCCCTTCTACTACGAGGTAATTGAAGGTGCGCAGGAGTTCGCCGACGGCAAGGCAAAGTCGATCTCGGGGATCGAAACGCCGGACGACAAGACGCTCGTCTTCAAGCTCACCGAGCGAGTCGGCGACTTCGGTTTCAGGCTGAGCATGCCCGCCATATCGCCGGTGCCGCGAGCCTATGCGCGCAAGTTCGACAAGAAGAAGGACTCCGACTACGACAACCATGTCGTGGCGTCCGGACCGTACTTCATCGCCGAGTGGTCTCCAGACGAGCGGATCCGTCTCGAGCGCAATCCGCACTGGGCCGCCGACACCGACGAGGTCAGGGAGGCGTACGTCGATGAGGTCGACTGGAAGCTCGGATTCGACCGCGAGGTGGGCTTCGAGCAGGTTAGGGATGGCGATTACCAGCTCGGGATCGACGTGGATCCCCAAGGACCCGCGCTCGAGCAGGTGCTAAACGACCCCGATCTCAGCGACCAACTCATCAACGAGGTGAGTTCCTGTACGCGATTCATTTTCCTGAACACCACCGTCGAGCCGTTCAACAGCCTTCAGGTTCGACAAGCGGTTGCGTTTGCGATCGACAGGGCGAACATCAAGCGCATCTTCGGTGGCCCGGTTACAGGGCCGGTTGCAACGAGCGTGATCCCGGAATCGCTTCCAGGAGGTCTCACTCCGGAGGCCTTCAACCCCTTCGAGTCCGAAAACATGGCCGGGGACATGGAGCGGGCCAAGGAACTCATGGCGCAGGGCGGCTACCCAGACGGGTATGACGGCGAGGTGCTGATGGTCGGTGCCTCCGATCCGCCTCACGACCGCATCGCAGAGTCCGTTCGGGCGGATCTGGAGGAACTCGGTTTCACTAATCTGACGGTCAAAACCCCGGCGTTCCCGAACAACTACACGCAGTTCTATCAAGTGCCCTCGCAGCAAGTGGCGATCGGGACCAGTCCGGGCTGGTGCACGGACTTCCCGGAGTCGTCCACGTTCATAGAACCCGTCTTCAACGGGGCCAACATCACTCCCAGTAGTACACAGAACTATTCGATGCTCGACGATCCCGACGTCAACCGGAAGATCCAGGACGCCCTGGCGCTGCCGCTCGGAGAGGAGCGCGACGAGATGTGGGCGGAGCTGAACAGGGAGATCACCGAGCTCGCGGCGTGGGTTCCGTGGTCGTGGGACAGCGAGACGATCTTCCATCACGACGATCTGATCAATCCGGTCTACATCGAGTTCTTCGCGCACGTTGATTGGCCGAACGCGGGGGTAAGGCAGTAGGCGACAGTCGGCAAAATCCGGCGGGAGCCCAACCCCCTCCCGCCGGAAAACCGCCAGGGCTCACCCTCCGTGCAGCCAGCCGACGGGCAGGGCGGAGGCGGGCCACTCGCCCCCGGGAGCCGCACCCGGGGAGGCGGTTAGGGAACGAGCGGGGCCGGCTCCCTCCTGTCCCCGCTCGTTTCCTTGCTTCGCTGGGACCGAGTCTGGTTGTCGCCCGATCGTGAAAAATGGCAATCCACCCCCACCCGTCGGGGGTCATTTGCCATCTGGCGGCGCGCCGCTCGTGGATTGGCAATCCACCCCCACCCCTCGAGGCCCAATTGCCATTCGAGCGCAGGCCGCTGGGTGCCGGCCTCGGCGCGCCGCCGCACCGATTGTTCACATTTGATCCCAGGTGCCTCTACGTTGCGTTCACTGGAGGGCTCGGTTGCCGTTACTTCCCACCTCTACGGTCGGCGCGTCATTACGGGCAGGCGTCTTCGTGGCGCTGTGACAGGGAGGGATGGATGACTCAAGTCGACCGCAGGACGTTTTTGCGCCGCAGCGCGGCCGTCACAGGCGGCCTTGCCGTTGCGGGACCGCTGCAAGCTTTCGCTGCACGGGCCGCGCTCGGTGAGACGGTTTCGGGTGTCTCACCATTCGGACCGTTGATCAATATGGGGGATCTGTGGCTGCCCCGAGGCTTCAAGTACAAGATCATCTCGCGGCAGGGCGACATCATGTCCGACGGGAACCCAACACCGGGGATCTTCGACGGGATGGCTGCGTACAGAGTGCCCAAGTTCAACGAGGGCGTAGTGCTGATCAGGAATCACGAAAACCGCGAGCGAGCCGACGAGATTGCGGTTCAGGTTCCCCCAGACAAGATCTACGACCCCCTCACTGTGGCCGGTAATACAAAAGTCGTCGTGAGCAAGAGCCTCGACGTCGTTGACAGTTACGCGGTTCTCGGTGGGACCTCAACAAACTGTGCGGGCGGTCAGATGCCGTGGGGCAGTTGGGTTACCTGCGAAGAGGTCTTCAAGGACGGAGAGCAGCCCCACGGATATTGCTTCGAAATTCCAGCGGATGCAACGGGCCCGGTGGATCCGATCCCGATAAAACAGGCAGGCCGTTTCTCCCACGAGGCGTGCGTGTGGTTCGACGGAGCCCTTTACGAAACTGAGGACAGGAGCGTCAACGCAGCGCTCTA
>DASQUP010000060.1:0-6942 GCA_035641235.1 Actinomycetota bacterium | reverse complement strand
GGCTTCCGGCGCGCCGGATCGCCGGAGTCCATGCCGCCGGCCTGCGGATCTCCCCGCGCTCGCCGGCCACGACTCTAGAGCGCATCGACATGTGGGCCGATCCGCGGACCGGACTCGCCGTCGCAGTGGAGATCACTCCGCGCGGAGGCGATGTGATGATCTCGTCGGAGTTCTTGGATATCGATTTCAAGGCACCGGAAAGGGAAGTCCTCGCATTCGACCTCCCTGAAGACGCTACGCACAACCATGCGGACGTTGCCGACTTTGCCAGTGCGGTTGATCGGTATTCGCCTTTTGTGCTGCCGGACCGTTTGACTTCTCTGTCCCGGCGAACCTCTATCGCCCGGGCGGCAGCGACGTACGGGAGCGGTTTTGATCTCGTTGCCGCGCTCGTGCTTCGCCGGCGCTTTGCACCGTTCCAGACAGAGGAACTCGAACGCGTCCCCGAGGTGAGCGGAGACTTTGGGACCGGGCGGCTGCTCGAAACCTCGCTCCTGAATGGTCTCTACATCGAACGAGATGGCGTCGTGTACATGGTTGCGGGCACCGTCACCTCAGATGTTCTGATCGATGTGGCGGAGGCCCTTGTTGACGACTTGGAACCCAGCTTCGTTCGAGGTCTCGAATGACCGACACGGTCGTTGCCACGTCCAAGTTGACCAAGCGGTTCGGTCGCGTGACGGCGGTCGAGAACCTCGACCTTCACGTGCACGAAGGAGACCTCTATGGCTTCCTCGGGCCCAACGGATCGGGAAAGACCACCACGCTGAGAATGCTGCTGGGTCTCGTGTTTGCGACGTCGGGAGAGATCGAGGTGCTCGGGAGACCGATGCCGGCGCGTGCCCAGGACATCCTGACCGAAGTGGGCACGCTGGTTGAGGGGCCGGCCTTCTACCCACATCTGTCCGGGCGGGCGAACCTATCGTTGTTCGATGCGGCGGGCCCCAACGGGGAGCGGCGCACGCGCCGTGGAAGAATCGCAGAGTCGTTGGAGAGAGTCGGCCTCGGCGACGTCGGGCGGCGCCCCTACAAGGCGTACTCGAGCGGAATGAAGCAGCGCCTGGGACTGGCTGCTGCGCTTATCCGTCCTCATCCGTTGCTGGTTCTCGACGAACCAACCAACGGCTTGGATCCCCATGGGATGCGTGAGATCCGAGAGCTCCTGGTAGAACTCGTTGACGGCGGAACGACCGTCCTCCTCTCGAGCCATCTGCTGAGCGAAATCGAGATGATCTGCAATCGCGCCGCCATCGTTTACCGAGGACGGCTGATGGCTCAGGACGACGTGACCAAACTGCTTGCGCCAACGGGAGCTTTCTCGATAGAAACGCCCGATGTTTCCGATGCGATGCAGGTGTTGTCGGATGTCCGGGGCGCGAGAGTTCTCGAACACGAACGCGCTGTCCTGAGAACCCACCTGGACGGAGTTCCTCCCGACGAAGTGAATCGTGCGCTCGTTGAGCGCGGCGTCCGCGTGTTTGCATTCACTCCGGAACGGCGGTCGCTCGAAGACGTCTTCCTGGAACTCACTCGGGCCGAGGGCAGCGATGTACGGAGTTGAGTTGATCAAGCTGCTCCGGCGCCCGCGCACGTGGGTCACCATCGCGTTGCTCACCGGGCTTCCCGTGCTGGTGGCGATCTTCCTCAAAGTAACGGGCATCGGACCTCGTCCGGGGGAAGGCCCGGCGTTCCTGTCTCAGGTCCTCAACAACGGCGCGCTTTATCCGGCGGCGGCACTGGCTCTCATCCTGCCGGTGTTCCTGCCGGTTTCCGTAAGCGTAGTTGCGGGTGATTCGATCGCCGGTGAGGCGGGCTACGGAACCCTGCGATACCTCCTTACCCGTCCTGTCGGCCGGACGCGGTTGCTCGCATCGAAGCTGTTCGCAGCGATCGTCTTCATATTCCTTGCCGTGGCAATCGTGGCCGTCGTTGCCTTCATCACTGGGGCTTCGCTCTTCGGCGTGGAGCCCCTCGCCACCGTGTCGGGGGGAACGATCGCCGCCCAGGACGCGACGTGGCGCACCGTTGTAACGGTCGTTTACGTAGGGGCATCGATGCTGGGCGTCGCAGCACTCGCAACCTTCTTCTCCACAACGACGGACTCGTCTCTCGCCGCGGCCCTTGGAGCGCTTGCGGTTCTGATCACGTTCCAGGTGCTGGACCTGCTCGAGGCCGCTTCGGCTCTCCATCCCTACATGCCGACGCACTACTGGCTGGCATTCGTCGATCTCTTTAGAAGCCCGGTCCTGTGGCGCAACGTGGTACGCGGTTTCGCCATTCAGGGCGTCTGGGTGACGCTGCTCCTCGGTGCGGCCTGGGCGAACCTCGCGAGCAAAGACATCAAGAGTTGAGTGCCCCGGCTCCCAATTCAATGATCCGTTCGCAATCGGAGGGACCCGGAGACTCCTCGTCTTGATGCAGCACCCAAAGGACCAGGCCGATCGCAAGCGGATCGCTTGAGAGGTCACCGTGACCGAGTCGCGCCTGCGGGCAGACGTGTTGCACCAGGATGTTGTCTGCCCCCGACAGAACGGCCGAGTTGGGCGGCGTCACGGTCTGGTCAAGGCTGGTCCAGATACTTGTGTAGAGGACGTCACCCGGCGTTTCGTCGCCGGCATTGAGAGCAGCCAGGAAATCTGACCCCCTGCCCAACTGGGCGCATGCGTCCACGCACGCCTCCGGACCAGCCGAAGCGGCTGCATCCGCGATGGTCGTTCCGTGGTGCGGCGACCCGGTCGTCACCGCCCTCCGGGTCCTCTCGGCTCCTCCCAGATTCTTCAGGTACGCACGGATAACCACCCCGCCGGCCGAGTGCCCGACGAGATCGACCTGAGCCGCCCGCGTGGATGCGACGGCATCCGCCAGGGCCCGGGCAGAGTCGTCGATGTCGCCCTCGCCCCGCTCCGGGAGGTCGATCGTGACCACCTCCCGCCCGTTTGCTTGCAGCGCGCCGGCCAGTTCGGACATCGACTCACCGGCTCCGCCGTACCCGTGCACGAGGATGACCGGCACCCGCCCAGTGTCGAGGGGCTCGTCCCGGAGCACCGCGATCGCCAGCCCGGCGCCGAAAGTCGCCACGATGACGGCGACGGCAATGAAGAAGCGGCGCCGGGGTCCGCTCAGAGTCGAAAGCACGAACAGATGATGCCCCTCCCATGCGACTAAACGGGAGGTGCGCGAAATTCAGCTCTCATGTGGTTGGTTCAGCGTATGCTGAACTACATGACACAGGATGAACGAACCAAACCTTCGCCCGAGGAGCTCGGGTTCGTCGAAGAGGTAGCGCTGGGTTTCGAGCGCCAGGGGCTCTTCAGAATGGCCGGGCGGGTTATTGGGTGGCTCCTTATCTGCGATCCGCCGGAGCAGACGTTCAATCAGCTCGTCGAAGTGCTCGGCGCGAGCAAGGGCTCGATCAGCAGCGCGATGAAGTTCCTGACCCCATCGGGATGGGTCGAGCGCGTGTCGCATCCCGGCGACCGCAGGACCTACTACCGTTTTCGCCCCGGCTCGCTGCTGGAGGCCACCCGCGCGCAGTCACAGCACTACGGCGAGTTCAGGCGCGTGCTCGAGGGCGGGCTGGAACTGCTGCCCGATCAGCCGGCGCGACGGGAGCGCCTGGAGGACGTGCACGACCTTTACGAATGGCTCGAGAAAGAGATCCCGGCCCTGCTCGAGCGGTGGGAGCAGGAAACCCAAGGGCCGACGTAGGCGCCGGCCCGGCGCTCCGGGCGGCACACCGGGCTGAAATGGCATATGACCCCCACCTGTCGGGGGTTGATTGCCATCTCGGGCTGGGAGAGGCCGGCGCGCCGCCCCAGAACTCGTACCGCGGCCGGAGTACGCCTTCAATCGTCCGCGCGGCCGACGCCCCACACGGCGCGGGCCGGTAACTTTGCTGCATGGCGCGCCCACTTCGTCTCGCCGCGCCGGACGTCGGCCTCGCGCTCGCGCTCGGAGCCGTTTTTCTGGCGTCCACACTCGCAAACTCCGAGGACGGACGGTCCCTCGATGGCCTTGGGTGGCTGCTGGTGGCAGTAAACACGCTGCCGATTCTGGCGGTCCGCTCCCACCCCTTCTCGGTCCTCGCGACGTTTGCGCTCGCTTACCCCTTGTGGGCGACCTTCGAATACCCGGGGGACATCCTTCAATCGCTCCCCACGATGGCGGCGATGGCCGCAGTTGGCGCGGCCCCCAAACCACTGGCCGTACGCGCTCTGGGCCTCATCCCACCTGCTGAGATGCTGGCCTTCGTTCTGTTCGGTGGATGGGACGTCGACGTGCTGATGATTGGCTATGTGGCCGTTGTGTTCGTTGTCGTCTGGGCGCTCGGCGTCGCGCTTGCGGCGCGCCGAGAGTATTCGCGGCAGCTTGAGGAGAAGACCCTGGCCCTCGAGGCGGCGCGCGAGGAACTGGCACGCAGTGCGGTGGTCGAGGAACGAACGAGAATTGCGCGCGACCTTCACGACGTCCTCGGACACGCGATGAGTCTCATCACGGTGCAGGCGGGGGTCGGAGCCCACCTGATCGACCGCGACCCCGAACAGGCCGAACGGGCGTTGAAAATCATCGAGGAGACCGGTCGCGGTGCTCTGGGAGAGATGCGGCGCGTCCTGACGGCTCTGCGTTCGGACGAAACACCCACCGAACCTCGCCCCACACTCAACTCCCTACCCGAGCTCGTTGAGAAAACCAGGTCCGCAGGACTGCCCGTCGAACTTCGTATCCGGGGTGACGTTCGGACGCTTCCGCCGGGACTCGAATTGTCCGCGTACCGGATCGTCCAAGAGGCGCTGACGAACGCCCTCAAACACGCCTCCGGCTCCCGGGCAACCCTTACCTTGACGTACAAACCGGAAGTGATCGAGATACAGGTCACAAACGTCGGCGGGACGCACACGTCGTCTGCTAACAGAAGCGGCCACGGGCTCAATGGCATGAGGGAGCGTGTCGCAATCTACGGCGGATCTTTGGAAGCGGGTGCCATCGACGATGGTTTCAAGGTTCTGGCCACCATCCCCGCCAACGACCAATGACTATCCGAGTGTTGACCGTCGACGACCAGGAGCTGGTACGCGCCGGCTTCGTTGCACTGCTTCGCTCCGATCCGGATATCGAAGTGGCAGGTGAAGCCGGGAACGGCGAGGAGGCAATCGACATAACACGCAAGACGAAACTCGACGTGGTCCTGATGGACATTCGAATGCCGGTTATGGACGGGATCAGCGCCACACGCGAGCTTCGTGCGCTTCCCGACCCTCCCGAAGTTGTGATACTCACGACATTCGATACCGATGTCTACGTCTACGACGCGTTCCAAGCCGGGGCATCCGGCTTTCTCGTCAAGGACACACCACCGGTCGATCTTCTGCGCGCAGTACACAGCACCGCCGACGGCGGGACTGTGATCTCTCCCCCGACGGCTCGCCGGCTGCTGCACGACCTCGTGGCGGCTCGCCCCGATGACCGACCCAGACCGGATGCGTTAGAGGCACTGACGGAACGTGAACGCGAAGTGCTCCGCCTCATTGCACGCGGCCTGACCAACAAAGAGATCGCCGAACACCTTGTGATCTCGGAGCTCACCGCAAAAACCCATGTCTCGAGGATCTTGACCAAACTCAAGCTCGTGAGTCGAGTCCATGCAGTTGTCTTCGCCTACGAAACCGGGATGGTGACGCCCGGATCGAGGTAGCCGCGGGGCGAAGCGATTTCGGGCCCGTTGCCGGGTACTCTGGGCTCACGATGGCCCTATACAGACTGACTAGCGACTCCATTCCACGCGAACCGGTCATGCTGCAGGCGCTCTCCGGCTGGGTCGATGCCGGAGGAGCGGGAACGGATTCGGCCGTCCTGCTCGCTGGAGACGGGCCAATAGTCGCGGACTTCGACCCAGACGCCCTGTTCGACTATCGCTCGAATCGGCCGGTTCTGGACTTCGTGGACGGTGAAATCCGAGACCTGCAATGGCCGGGGATAAGTGTTCGGATGAGAGATGCCGGTGCCCACGACCTTTTGGTTCTGAGCGGGACCGAACCGGATATGCGCTGGCAGGAGTTCGCCGCATCGGTCTTCGAACTAGCCGGACGGTTCTCCGTAACGAGATTGATCAGTATCGGAGCAGTCCCTGCCGCCGTCCCGCACACACTCGAATCTCCGGTGATGATGACTGCCTCGAACAAGGAGTTGCTCATCGGACAGCGAGTTCCTGAAGGCATTCTCCGCGTCCCGAGCGCGGCCGTTAGCGTTGTCGACCATTACTTCGCCGAGCACGGCATCGAGACGGTTGGCTTCTGGGCACAGGTTCCCCACTACGTCAATGAGCCCTACAAGCCCGCGGCTCTGGCGCTGCTTTCGCGCGTTGCAGGCCATCTCGCCCTAGACCTTGATCTCGACGAATGGCGCGCCGATGCCGACGAGCAACGAAGCCGGCTGGACGAAATGGTGTCGTCTCGCCCAGAAGCCAAACAATACGTGGAACGGCTCGAAACGATGGCTTCGAGCGAGTTTGGACTCGGCGACCAAATCGCCAGCGAAGTTGAACGCTTCCTACGTGACGTCGGCGGGGACAACCCCTTCGAGGAATAGCCCCCCGCAACGATCCATCGCACGGCGGACCTTTCGACGTTCGTACTTCCCTCGCGGTACACGCAACTGACGGCGGACGGCCGACGACCTGAGAGTCCCTCCACAGTACGTTCCGAGAAACGTTCATACGGCAAGGGGGGCTCATGCTGGCAACAAGGTCACAATCCGATTTCCCATCGGCGACCGGCAACGCCGTCATCGAAGTCGAAGGCCTGCGTAAGGACTACGGAAACGGGGTTGGCGTCGAGAGTGTGGACATGATCGTCAGGCACGGGGAGATCTTCGGACTGCTGGGTCCGAACGGAGCGGGCAAGACCACGACGGTCGAATGCCTTCAGGGACTACGGCGACGGAGCG
>DASQUP010000059.1:0-4375 GCA_035641235.1 Actinomycetota bacterium | reverse complement strand
GCTCTCAGTACTGGGGGTGCCGCCGTCCTCAGCTCAGTTGCACTCCAGATATCGCCTCGTGCGCCGTCCTCGCTCTCAGTACTGGAGGTGCCGCCGTCCTCGGCTCCGGTGCACTCCAGATATCGCCTTGCACCGGGGCATAAAGGCGATGGCGTGCAAACGTTCGATCGGACTGCCGTGGGCGCCGCTGCCCACGGCAGTGAGAGACCTTACTTGCCCAGGTTCGGGCAATCCTGGCCGTAGAGGTCGACGAACTGCTCCACGACCTCGTCGGGCTGGCCCTTCAGTTGCTTCTCGAGTTCCTCGCAGATATCGCCGGTCGGGTCCGGTTGGCCGGCGCCGCCGCCCGTATCTCCGCCGATGGCGCCCCCAAGGCCTCCGAACATGCTCTGCATGATCTGGTTGATGTCGACCTCAGTTGCTCCCTCGGGAGCCGCCACCCCGCCGCTGAACTCCTCGATTCCTACGGTGATCGCGAACTGGTCTACACCCTCGGGGAACTCAGCTTCGGGGAAGTCCTTGAACTGAGTCAGGTCGAGCTGCACCTGGGTCAGGCGATCGCCGTCGACCCACGTGTCGATTGACACTTTTTCGTTCGGGACATCGTCGACCGACGGCATCTCCCCTGCGGCCTGCCCCAGGTTTGTCTGCAGATCCACCAGCGATTGATAGACGTCGCGGAGGTTGGCGGTGACAACGAGATTTGTACCGGGTCCGTCCTTGTCCCCCGTCACGACCTCCGAGTTCTTCTTGAGGGCCTCGGCGAATCCGTCGATAGCTTTCTGCTGAGCACCGGTCAGGTCGTTCTGGCTCGATCCGGCCTGCTCGAGCAGCTGGTTGAAGCCCGTGAGGGCGATCCACTCGCCGTTGAGTGCGGGCTCGACGAACTCGAATCCGGGCTGTGAGCCGGCCTGCTGCCTGAACGCATCCAGCTGCGAACTATCTGCACCGAAGATATCCATGATGCCGGCCACGTCCGCCCGGAGGTACAGGGTTCCATCGACGAACTTGACCTCGAGGGAGTCGGCCTGACCGGCGATGTCTACCGAGAATTCAGCCTCCGCCTCCTTGGGATCCTCAGTGTTCGTGCTGCTCGCGGTGAAGGATGAGTCGAGAATCTGCTGTGCCTGCTCCGCCGTCAGACTGCCCTCCGACAGGGCAACGAGATCATCGGACGTTGAATCGATGCTCAGTGAGATCGTGATGCCCTCGTAATCGCTGAGGGCTTCGACGGCGTCGTTGAGAGATCCCTGGGGATTCTCGGCCGCGTCGTCGCCGCAGGCCCCGGCGAAGAGCATGGCCGCGACGGCAAAAATCAAAAGCTTCCGCATGAAAAGGATCCTCCAAGAAGGGTTCAGAAGCGTCCCACAAAGTGGGATAACGGTCCCAGTATCGGCCAACACAGTCCCTTGGTAAAGGCGTGTTGCCCATAATATGCCTATTTCGCCCGATTCGCTTGGGCACGCCGGGATGCTCGGTCGGAGTCTCCTTCGGCGCGTAGGAGACTGGTAGAGGCCTCGGCTCGACGGGTTTGAGACCTCCGATCTATCGAGATTGACGAAAGGTTGGCGTGGCGACAACACTGACTCCTGACAAGCACGTCATAGTCATCTTCGGCGCGAACGGCGATCTGGCCCGGCGCAAACTCCTTCCGGCTCTGTACCACCTCTATCGCGAGGGGATGATGCCGGATGACTTCCGCATCATCGGAAGTTCGCGCTCCCAGATCAGCGACCAGGAGTTCAAAGACCTCGCATGTGACTCCGTCAACGAGCATGGTCGCTGCCCACCGGACGAGGGCTGGGAGGCATTCGCAAAGATGCTGAGCTACGCACCCACCGCGTTCGGTCCGGACAACACCTCGGAAGTCGAGGAGGACGTCTACCGAGCGGAGAAGGAGCTTGGGGGCAACGCTCGCCGGCTCTTCTATCTCTCCGTGCCGCCGGCCGCTTTCCCCGACATAACAGCCGGCTTGGCCATGAGTGGACTGAGTGAGAACGCTCGCGTGGTTTTCGAGAAACCCTTCGGGTCTGACCTAAAGTCTTTCCGGGAACTGGATGCCGTCGTCCGTGAGTCTCTCAGCGACGAACAGGTCTATCGCATCGACCACTTCCTCGGGAAGGAGACGGTTCAGAACATCCTTGCCGTTCGTTTTGCCAACGGCATGTTCGAACCTGTGTGGAACCGGCAGCACATCGATCATGTTCAGATCGACGTTCCGGAGACTCTCGGCATCGGAACCAGGGCGGGCTTCTACGAGGGCATCGGCGCCATGAGGGACATGATCGTCACGCATTTGTTCATGGTTCTGAGCTTCATTGCCATCGAGCCACCTGCATCGTTCACACCGAAGGCGCTGATGGATGAAGTTGCGAAGGTGTTCGAATCCATGGCTCCCATCGACGCCCATGGAGTCGTCTACGGCCAGTACCGGGGTTACCGGGATGAAGAGGGGGTTAAACCGAACTCAATTACCGAGACATTCGCCGCAGCCGAGGTCTCGGTCGACAACTGGAGATGGGCAGGTATTCCCTTCTACCTTCGTACCGGGAAGAAGCTCGCCGAATCTCGCCAGCTCGTGACACTGGTCTTTCGAGCTCCGCCGCGACAGATGTTCCGGGACGTGCGAGCGCGTAACTTCAACCACGATCACCTCACCATCGATCTAGGACCCAACGAGGGACTTCGCTTGAGTTTCCTCGCCAAAGCTCCGGGACCTGCGATCGAGCTCGACCAAGCGCACATGGACTTCCGCTACGAGGGAAGTTTTGGGTCGAATCTGATCGGCGCGTACGAGCGTTTGATTCACGATGCTCTGATTGGTGACCGAACCCTGTTCACGCGCGCCGATGGGATCGAACGGACGTGGGAGATTGTTCAGCCGGTCATTGAGACGCACGACGCGGTGTACGGATACGAACCGGGATCATGGGGACCCGAGGAGGCGAACCAACTCATCGCTCCCCGGCGGTGGTACCTGCCCGAGTAGCGGTTGGCTTTACGGCTGCTCGTCAGGGTCCTCCCAGTCGACTTTCGAATAGAGCACCGTCTTTCCATCGGCGTCGCTGATCCCGATGCCCTGGCAGCGGCGGAGGCTGAGTGCCGCGGTCAGCTTGAGGTCCAAGGAGCCGCCCTCGTCCGGCGTCCAGAACGTCCCCGCGGGAACGCGCTCCCCCTCGGTGTCCTCGAGCCACACGAAGTATGTCTCTTCTTTCGGCAGCCCGTCGATGCTCAGATCAATGCGAGTTCCGCCGGGGAGATACTCGAGGGTCGCGGTTGAATCGCTGTCGGCCGCGTCCCCGGCGAGTTGGACGGTCGACTGGGACGAACCATCCATCAACGTCCCTACGGCGAGAGCCCCGAGGAGGAGAGCGGCGGCTATGGCGACAGCCCCCGCGACGCGTCTGGTAACGCGGGAACGTTTGGCCCGGCGCTCGTCGCCTATGGCATCCATGATGGAGTCCATCAGGGACTGGGACGGCACCTCGCGTTTGGTATTCCGGAGGGGGTCCGCAGCCGGCAATATCCGAGCGACCTCCGATAGCTCGGCGAGCTCTGAGCGGCAGGCGGGGCAGCCGTCGAGGTGGGCGAGAAGCGCGGTGCGGCGCTCGTCGGGGAGTCCGCCCAACAGGTAGGCGCCAATGTCCTCGCGCCACGGCCGGCAATCGTCGCGCGTCATCTCGCCCCCCTTCGAGTCCGAGTTTCACCGTTTTCGGACGTCCCCTCTTCAGGTTCCCAGCCCATCTCCTCGAGCGCCAGCCGAAGCGCCTTGAGCCCGTAGAAGATCCTGCTCCGCAGCGTCCCTTCGGGGATTTTGAGCTCCGCGGCTACCTCGGCGTGTGGGCGAGCTCGGTAGTAGGTCTCGACTATGGCGGTCCGGTGATCGGTACTGATGCGCCTGAGCGCCTCCTCAATCTGCCAGGCGACCAGAACCGTGTCGACCGGGTCGTCTACGGCGATCGTGTTCTCTTCCTCCGTCGTTAGCGGGGGCCGTGAGGCACGGGAGCGTCCGATGTCGATCACAACGTTGCGTGCGATCGCGAACAGCCACGTCCTGAGGGAGCTTATGGAAGGGTCGAATCGCTCCCCGGCGCGCCAGGCGCGCAGGAACGTCTCCTGGACGGCCTCCTCGGCTGCTCCCGCGTCGCCGAGAGCACGCAGGGCGAAGCGGTACAACTCGCCGCCGTGTGCAGCGTAGGCGGCCCGAACGCCCATCTCGTTGCCGAGGCGGACACCCTCCATGCGGCTCACGGCCCCTCGGTTCGATTGATGTATCAGAGCGGTCCACCGACCCTAGCTAGGGCATCCCCTGCCCCAAGCACGGTCGGTGGACCAGCTAAACCAAGAATACGGATCCCGAGCGGCGGACGTTCAG
>DASQUP010000058.1:0-9423 GCA_035641235.1 Actinomycetota bacterium | reverse complement strand
GGCGTGGTAGCGCGGTCAGGTGCCCACCAGGGTCAATAGGAGGTCCTGCACCGTCGCCAGGAGAGGTCGCAGGAATCTGAAGCCGCTGAAGAACAGCAACGCGAGCAGGATAAGAAACCCATACTGATCCAGAAAGTAGATGATCCGCTGTTTGTCGGGTGGCAGGAAGATCGTGAGCAGCCTGGATCCGTCGAGCGGAGGCAGGGGAATCAAATTGAAGACCGCCAATAGGACATTGATGCTGAAGAACAGCAGCAGGAACAAGGCGAACGCGTCGCGATCAGGGCCGGTAAAAATCCCGAAGCGGAAGTCGACCCCCATGATCCTGGCGACCAGCGCCGCCGCTACCGCAAGGGCCAGGTTCATCATGGGCCCCGCCAACGCGACGATAGCGCCCCCGAAGCGCTTGGAGCTGAGCGCCTGAGGCCTGAATTCTACCGGTTTGCCCCAGCCGAACCCAACGATCAGTAGCATGAGTGTTCCCAGCGGATCCAGATGTTTGGCTGGATTGAGGGTTAGGCGGCCGAAGGCCCGTGGCATCCGATCGCCCTGGAGGTCCGCCGCGAGCGCATGCGCGAACTCGTGCATCGCAATCGCCTCGATAAGCGCAGCCATCAGCAGAACGAAGACGAGCGGATCCGAACGCAGCAGGCTGAGGAGACCCATGGGCCGGTATTGTATGGGCAGGCGGTCGGGAGGTGGCGGCAAGCCTTCCCTTTGGAGGAGGAATAACCCTGAACCAAAGCGTTAG
This sequence comes from Actinomycetota bacterium, assembly GCA_035641235.1. Taxonomy (GTDB): domain Bacteria; phylum Actinomycetota; class CADDZG01; order CADDZG01; family WHSQ01; genus DASQUP01. The sequence goes on along the minus strand of DASQUP010000058.1, from coordinate 8,672 downwards.
TGATGCACCCAAGCGAGTATTCAGTGGCATTCAGCCCACGGGCACACCGCACCTCGGCAATTACCTGGGTGCGCTGAGGAACTGGGTCGCCCAGCAAGAGCAATACGACGCCTTTTACTGCATCGTCGACCTCCACGCGCTGACCATGCCTTGGGATCCCGCTGTCCTGAGGCGGAATTCATTGGAGGGGGCGGCGAGCCTGATTGCGTGTGGGATCGACCCTGAGCGTTCGGTCCTGTACCTCCAGTCCCACGTGGCTCAGCACAGCGAGCTGGCGTGGATCCTTTCGTGCGTCGCCCGTATGGGCGAAGTGCGCCGAATGATCCAATTCAAGGAGAAGTCTAAAGGGGACGTCGAGGGTGTGGGGACCGGGGTCCTGATGTATCCCGTGCTCCAGGCGGCCGACGTGCTGCTCTACAGGGCCCACGGGGTGCCGGTCGGTGAGGATCAGAGGCAGCACATCGAGTTGATGCGGGACATCGCCATCAGGTTCAACAACATGTTCGGTGAGACTTTTGTCGTCCCGGAGGCCTGGATCCCCCCCGCCGGAGCTCGGATCATGGCCCTGGACGACCCCACGGAAAAGATGAGCAAGTCCGCCGGGCGCCCCAACTCGAGCATCCTGCTGATGGAACCACCCGAGAGGATCGCCAAGAAGATCAAGTCGGCGGTCACCGATTCGGGCCGTGACATCGTTGCCGGCGCCGAGAAGCCCGCAATCACCAACCTTCTGACGATCTTTTCCATCGTCGAGGACGAGCCCATTTCGCATCTCGAGGAGCGCTTTGGGGGGCAGGGATACGCCCAGTTCAAGGCCGCCCTCGCCGACGCGGTCGTGGAGCGCCTGCGGCCGATTCGGGAGCGCTACGAAGAGCTGATGTCGGATCCGGCCGAAACGGAAAAACTCCTCCAGGTCGGAGCGGACAAGGCCCGGGTCGTTGCAGAATCAACGATGGCCGACGTATGGGCCCGAATTGGACTGGGGGATCGTCCTTAGGGCGGGAAAAACGCAGCCTGTAGGCCCTACAAGGGTAGGGTGGGCCCATTCGCCGAGCCGTCGCCAACATATAAACTTGTCGACAAGTTGATTTGAGCATTTGGAGACTTGATGCCACACGAGGTGAAATTGGAGGTGTTCGAGGGTCCGATCGACCTGCTCCTGCACCTGATCACTCGCCAGCGAGTGGACATATACGACGTCTCCTTGGCCCAGATCACCGAGGAGTACCTGGCAGCCATCCGGGGCATCGACGCCCTCGACCTCGAGTCGGCAACCGGCTTCTTGGTCGTCGCCGCAACGCTATTGGAGCTGAAGTCGTCCCGCCTCCTCCCCTCGCGCACAGCGGATGACGCCGACTCTGCCCTCCTCGAGCAGCGCGACCTGCTCCTGGCCCGCTTGGTGGAATGTGCGACCTACCGAGCCGCGGGGAGTTGGCTGCGGGCCGGGCTTGCTGCGGGGGAGCGGTTCCATCCCCGGCCGGAAGGCCTCGAAGCCGAATTCATCGCCCTTGCTCCCGACCCGCTGGCTCGGGTGACCCTCGAACAACTTACGCGCGCCGCCGCAGGTGTGCTTGCGCCCAAGCCTAAACCTGAGCTTGATACATCTCATGTGGCACCAATCCAGGCGTCCGTGCGCGACGCCATCCTTGAGCTGGCAGGAAAGATGGCCCCGGGGCGAAGCACATCCTTTGAGGATCTCTGCAGCGGGATCGAGGAGCGAATCGAAGTCGTTGTTCGCTTCCTTGCGCTGCTGGAGCTCTTCAAGGCCGGCGCGGTCGAGCTCGAACAGCCGGACCGCTGGGGAGACATCGTCGTCCAGTGGACCGGGGAGGTCGAAGCCTCAAGCGTAGCGTTGGACGCCGAGGAATACACCCTGCAGGACACGGTGCAAACGGAGGCGGCGCAATGACTGATCACCATCCAGAAAACGGCACGGCCTACTCGGGCAACGGCAGCGCCCCGCCCGCTAGTTCTCCCGATCGCAAGATCGTCGAGGCGATCATGCTGCTGGCCGAGGACCCCCTTCCGGCACGCCAGATCGGCGAGGTTCTTGAGCGGCCGCGCGCCGCCGTCGAGGACCTGCTCAAGGAGCTGGCGGCCGAGTACGAACACGAGGATCGCGGCTTCGTCCTCAGGGAAACGGCCGGCGGTTGGCGGATGTACACGAATCCCGATTGCCATCCATGGCTGGAGCGCTTCGTCAAGAGCCACACGCCGACCAGAGTGACGGGGGCGGCAATGGAAGTTCTCGCCATACTTGCCTACAAGGGGCCACTGTCGCGTGCCCAGATCGCTGAGATCCGAGGGGTCGACTCGGACGGGGTCGTGAGAACGCTGTCCGCTCGAGGGCTGATCGAGGAGACCGGCCGGGACTCCGGGCCCGGGACGCCGGCCTTGTTCGGCGTGACCCGTGAGTTCCTCGAGGGCATGGGGCTTCGATCACTCGATGAGCTCCCTCCGCTAAGGGACTTCATGCCCGATTCGGAGGCGGTGGAGGAAATGGAGGCGCGGCTCTCACCCAACGTGTAATGGGCACCGAGGGGGAGCGGCTCCAAAAGGTCCTTGCTCGGGCCGGGCTTGGGTCCCGGCGAGCCGTGGAGGAGCTGATCGCGGCCGGCAGGATCCGGGTAAACGGTGAGCGCGCCGAGCTTGGTCGGCGAGTGGATCCATCTAAGGATATAGTTGAGGTCGATGGATCTCGTTACCCGCTGCACACCGACCTTGTGTATTACCTGATGAATAAACCCGTGGGGGTGGTGACAACGTCGTCCGATCCCGAAGGGCGTACGACGGTCCTGGACCTCGTCGACCCGCAGGTTCGAGTCTGGTCCGTCGGGCGGCTCGACGTGGACACCGAGGGGGCCCTGGTTCTCACGAACGACGGCGAGCTCACACAAGCACTAACGCATCCGTCGCGTGGCGTCCCGAAGACCTACGTCGCGGAGGTCGCAGGGGGAGTCAAGGGCCGTACGCTCCAACGGCTGGCTCGAGGGGTGGACCTCGAGGACGGGCGAACAGCCCCGGCCACGGTAGATCTTGTCGAGCGCCTGCCGTCGGGGTCGCTGATCGAGATCACCATCACCGAGGGCAGGAACCGCCAGGTTCGGAGGATGTTCGACGCGGTGGGACATCCCGTCAGGAGGCTCGCCAGGGTTGCGATCGGCCCAGTTAGGCTTGGCCGGCTCAAGCCGGGGACGGTGCGACGGATGTCCCCGGCCGAGGTGAGGAGTCTATTCAAGGTCTCCGGCCTTTGAAGCCGATAAGGCAACTTATCGACAAGGAAACAAGGTTCCTTGTCGGTAAGGCGATGGAGGCGCCTTGAGGACCATCTCCGCTGGTCGGAACGACGGTCAGGGCGAGGAGCAGCCGGCGGCCACCGGGCGACTACAAGACAAGGAAACTAGTCGATATGTCGACAGAGACGGAATCCAGGTTGAGGGCTCTGCGCGGAGCTACCACGGTCGACTCGGATGAAGCGAGCGCCATCGTGGCCGCCACGACCGAACTGTTGACCGAGATCCTCGGCCGCAACCAGGTCCTCCCCGAAGACGTGGTGAGCGTCCTGTTCACCGCCACGGATGACCTGTCGGCAGAGTTCCCCGCCGTCGCCGCCCGGTCGGTTGGGCTCTCGGAGGTCCCATTGATGTGCGCTCGCGAGATGCCGGTTCCCGGATCGGTCCGCCGGTGCATCCGGGTGATGATGCACCTGTACACAAAACGGGCCGCGCAGGAGCTCGACCATGTCTATCTGCACGGGGCGAGCCACCTGCGCTCAGGCCTCGTGTCCGGAACCTAAGCCTCAAGGTGAACTTGAGGTGAGGATCGCCGTCTTTGGGACCGGTCTGATCGGCGGTTCGATCGCGCTCGGATTGCGGCGCTCCGATCCCTCCATGGAGGTGGTGGGCTTCGACGCGCGCCACGACAATCTCCGAGGGGCGCTCGAGCGAGGTGCCGTCACAAGCGCAGCGGGCACCGCGGGTGAGGCGGCGACCGGGGCGGATGTAATTTTTCTTGCGCTTCCCGTGGATCGGATGGCTCAGGTTTGCGACGACCTGGGTCGGGCGGTCCCTGCCTCCGCCGTCGTCACCGATGTGGGAAGCGCCAAGCTGGAAGTGGTGGCTCACGGGGAGGCAGCGTTTGGGGATCGTTTCGTCGGGGGTCACCCGATGGCCGGCTCGGAACGGCACGGTATCGAAGCCGCCGACGCCCGTCTCTTTGAGGGTGCGTGGTGGATTCTTACGCCCACGCGGCACACGTCGTCTCGCTCCTACTCGACGGTTATCGACCTCGTCGGTCACCTCGGGGCGAAGCCGGTCGCCATAGCTCCCGACGTCCACGATGCTCTGGTCGCCCGCCTGAGCCATCTTCCCCAACTGACGGCCAGCGCTCTGGTGGAGGTGGCCGCCACGGCGGGGGATCGAGATGCCCTGCTCGGCTTGGCAGCTGCGGGGTTCCGGGACGTTACCCGCATTGCGGCAAGTAACCCCGAGCTCTGGGTTGCGATTCTGCGGGCGAATCGGGCGTCTGTGTTGGATGCCCTGGAGGGTCTGCGCGGCCGGCTGGGTGAGGTCGCTGAGATGATGGTCGCGGAGAAATGGGACGAACTCGGGTCGTGGCTCGACCGCTCTCGCACCGCACGCCTCGAGCTGTTCGCCAAACCCACCTACGGCGGCGAGCCGGTGGAGCTCTCGATGATGATTCCGGACCGCCCCGGCATCCTGGCGGAGGTGACGACTGCCGCCGGCGAACTCGGGGCCAACATCGAGGACCTCCGGATTGTGCACTCAACGGAGGGCGGTCAGGGCCGGCTGGAGCTGGTTGTGGCCGGGTCCGAAGCGGCCGACCGGCTGACCAAGGCATTGGCGGATCTGGGGTACGTCGTGGGCCGGGAGCCGTTCGAATAGGAATCTATTTGATGATTTGTAGACAAGGAAACAAACCTACAAGTATCCGTGGCGACAGCCCACGTGAACTCATGGCGGCCGATCAGATGCCCGTGGGGCCGGCGGATCCGCCCCCAACGAACGTGGACGGAGCGCGGTGCCGACCAGACCCTGGGGCCGTGCAGCAGGGAATCGGGGCCGCATGAAGTTGGGGAGGGGACCTGCTCCGGTGCTCCGCGGGACCGTGTCGATGCCGGGGGACAAATCCGTGTCGCACCGGGCCCTCATCCTCGGCGCCCTGGCGGAGGGATCGAGCACAGTAACCGGAATCAACAGTGGGGCCGATGTGCGGGGCACTGCCCGAATGCTCGGGCAGCTCGGTGCGCCCTGCGATTTGGATGCGGAAAACCATAAAGTGCAAATCGAGGGTCAGGGTTGGGACGGGTTAGTGGAGCCGGAGGAGCCGCTCGACGCCGGAAACTCGGGCACGTCGATGCGGCTGCTGCTGGCAGTGTGCGCGGGGCTCGATGGGGCCAGCGTATTGACAGGGGACGAGTCCCTGAGGCGCCGTCCGATGCTGCGGGTCGTAGCTCCGCTCCGACAGATGGGTGCCCACATCGACGGGCGCCGCTACGGGGATCGGGCGCCGCTGTTCGTTCGGGGGGGCAAGCTCTCAGGTCTCGACTTCGAGTCGATGGTTGCGAGCGCCCAGGTGAAGACGGCTGTGCTCCTCGCCGGCCTGCGGGCGTCGGGGCGGACCTCCGTGCGGGAGCCGGCGCTGAGCCGTGACCACACCGAAAGAATGCTCGCGGCGGCCGGGGTGCAGCTCGATCGGGACGGGCCGACGACGGTGTCCGTTAGGGGAGGGAGCAACATCAGCCCGATGGAGTGGCTGGTTCCGGGAGACGTCTCGGCCGCGATGTTCTTCGTGGTGGCCGCCCTCATATTGCCGGGCTCCGACGTCACGATCGCTTCCGTGGGGCTGAACCCCACCCGGATCGCCGCCCTCGACGTTCTGGGCAGGATGGGCGCAGAAATCGAGATCCGGCCCGCAGGAGAGGGATCGGGGGAGCCGGTGGGCGACCTCCGGATCAGGCACTCGGAGCTCACCGGGACCGAGGTCTCGCCGGGAGAGATCCCCGCCTTGATCGATGAGGTCCCTGCGCTGGCCATCGCTGCGACGCAGGCCAGCGGAGCGACCGTGATCCGGGGTGCGTCGGAGCTGCGCGTCAAGGAATCGGACCGGGTGTCGGCCCTCGCGAACGGCCTTTCGGCGCTGGGAGCCGAGGTCGAGGAACTCGACGACGGACTCATCATCAGGGGGCCGTCGCAGCTGGGGGGTGGTGAGGTCCAATCCCACGGGGACCACCGGATCGCGATGGCCTTCGCAGTGGCAGGGCTGGCTACCCCGTCACTAGTGAGGGTGCGCGACTGGAGCTGCGTCGAGACGTCCTTCCCCGGTTTTCTGGACGCCTTGGACGGCGTACGGGAGCACGCGTGATCATTGCCGTCGACGGCCCTGCCGGGGCCGGCAAAAGCACGGTGGCCAAAGCCGTCGCTCGGCGCCTCGGGTGGAGCTACCTCGACACCGGGGCGATGTACCGAGCGGTTGCCCTGCGGGCACTGGAGAGCGGGGTGTCGCCCGAGGAGGGCGATTCGGTCGCAGCCATCGCCCGGGCCGTCGACATCGTGGCAACAGATGACTCCGTCCGCCTGGACGGGCGGGATGTGAGTGCACGGATACGGGACGAGGACGTCACAAATGCAGTGCCGGCGGTGTCGGCCCTGCCGGCGGTGCGGCATGCGATGGTGGCGCTCCAGAGGCGGGCGGCCGCTCGTGGCGAGGTCGTCATCGAGGGTCGCGATATCGGCACCAACGTGGCGCCCGAAGCAGAGGTCAAGGTTTTTCTGACGGCAACTCCTGCAGAGCGTGCCCGGCGCCGGCTCCGCCAGCAGGGGCTGCCCGAATCTCCCGAGATCCTCGAGCAGGTCGAGGCCTCTATCCGCGCCCGCGACACCGCCGACTCCACTCGGAGCGAATCGCCCCTGATTCAAGACCCCGATGCGGTGCCGATCGACTCCACCGACATGTCCGTCGACGAGGTGGTCGCCGCCATCGTCGAGCTGGTCGAGCAGAAAGTGGCGAAGTGATGGGCACCGACGGACGAGGACTGCCGGTCGTGGCCGTTGTGGGACGGCCGAACGTCGGCAAATCGTCGTTGGTAAATCGCATCCTTGGACGCAGGGAGGCAATCGTCCAGGAGACGCCCGGTGTGACCCGAGATCGCCGGGCCTTTCACGCGGATTGGGCGGGCCGCTCCTTCGAGATCATCGACACCGGCGGGCTCGAGCCGGGGGCGGAAGGACTCGACGCCCGGGTCGTCGAGCAGGCCCAGGTGGCCATCGAGGCGGCCGATGCCGTCGTGCTGGTCGTCGACACAACGACGGGACCCATCGAGGACGATCTGCTGGTAGCGGATTCATTGAGGAAGTCGGGGAAGCCGGTCATCGTCGCCGCGAACAAAGTGGACGACCCGCGCGACGAGCCCGCCTCGACAGCGTTCTATCGCCTCGGCTTGGGCGAGCCCTACGCACTTTCCGCGCTGCACGGCCGGGCCTCTGGGGATTTCCTCGATGCTCTGGTGGCCCTGCTCCCGGAGACGCCGGAGAGGCGGGCCTCGGAGTGGGCCTCCGTGGCGATCGTGGGCCGCCCCAATGTGGGCAAGTCATCCCTGCTCAACGCACTGCTGAGCGAGGAGCGGTCGATCGTCGACGCCACGCCCGGGACGACGCGCGATCCGGTCGATTCGTTCGTGGGGGTAGGGGATCGCACCATCCGAATCGTGGACACGGCCGGAATGCGACGTCAGGTCCAGATTCGCAATGAGATCGAGTACTTCGGGTTCCTACGGTCCCGGGGAACTCTGAAGCGGGTCGACGCAGCCATCCTCGTGGTCGATATCTCGGCCGGCGTCACGGGGCACGACCAGCGGATAGCCGAGGAGATCCTCGAGTCGGGCCGGGCCTGCGTCGTCGTCCTCAACAAGTGGGACCTGTTGGGCGGCGACGAAGCCGATCGCAAACGGCTCGAGCGCGACGTCAAAGAGCGGCTCCGGTTCCTTCCGTGGGCCACAATCGTCCGAACCTCGGCGGTGACCCGCCGGGGAGTAAAAGGTGTTCTGCCCGCCTCCGAGGTGGCAGTTGAGTCGCACCGCCGGCGCCTCCCCACCGCAGAGATCAACCGCATCGTCCAGATCGCCCAGGAGCACCGGCCCCATCCCCGCACCGGGGGACGGGCGCGCCGGATCCTGTATGCCGTGCAGGCGAGGACCGGTCCGCCGACCGTGTTGCTGTTTACAACTGGAACGCTCGAGGCTTCATATCTCAGGTACCTCGAGAACAGGCTCCGATCGGTAGAGGCCTTCCACGGCAGCCCGGTAAGGTTCGAGGTCAGGCACAGGGCTAGTCGTAAGGTACAAGCTTAGATGTCGTGGGGCCAGGGCCGCAGCCCTCTACACGGCAGGTGCAGATTCCGGGCAGGCGGCCGGAGGAGGCAGAGCTCGCCACCGATGGTGGAAATGAGGTTGCCCGGTGCGGAGCCCGGCTCGGCCACGGTAACCTCTGCCCCGGGGCCCCAGTGCCGGTGCCCCGGCCACCTGAGAGGACCTCCAGGGCATGCACAAGTTGCCAAGGGGACTTGTCGACTTGTCGCGTTAGTGCCTTGTCGATCAACGGAGCTGGCCCATACGCTGGGTATGATGGGCGCCCGCACGCGGGCCTTCAGGTCAC
>DASQUP010000057.1:0-3670 GCA_035641235.1 Actinomycetota bacterium | reverse complement strand
CCAGGCGGCCTCCTGTTCGGTGATCCGCCGTGTGCTGTCGCCTTGGACACGGAGCAGACGCTCGATGGCGGCCGGCCGGAACCCTTCGGCGACCTGAAGTTCGATGAACGGCACGATCGCCATCTCGTCCTCGCGGAGCCGGTCGTCGGGCGATGGTTGTGCCATGCCGATCGCTTCGCGGATGACCATCAGCAGCTCGAACGGAATCCCGGTCCGATCGCTGACTTGGCGGAACGACTCGGTTGCGAGGGCAGCGAACCGCTCGTAGCTGGCCGCGTCGAGGAAGTCGAGCGACAGCGCACCTCGCTGCATCACGGCGCCAACACCTTCCAGCGGGATCCCGGCTTGCTCGAGAGAGTTGGCCAACAACACGCGGCGCACGTCGCCGGGCGAGAAACGATCCGGCTTGTGCGGGGCCAGGATGCCGAGATCCACCAGGCGAGCGAGAAAGGGGGACTCGACCCCGGCTCGCTCGGCGGCGTCCTCGCGGGAGTACCAGGTCACTTCCGAAGCCTACTTCGGTCGGCTGAGGGTCTCGGTTGACGGTCGCCCGCCGACGCGTCAGGTGCTTCTGGAAGTCGGCGCGGTCACGAGGGGAAGGTCCGGCTCGTCAATTCACCCGAGCTTCCGGGCCGCAGAAGACGCTCTTCATCGGATCTTGCACCGCGCACGATCAGGCTGCGGTGCATCATCGAGTTCGTCGACGTGGTATGTCGTCACAGGGTGACCAGGTCGTCGTGCTTTACGACATGGTCACCCGACATCCGGCCACGATGCCGCGGTATCGCAGGCCTTGTCGGCAGCGACGGTCCGTCGCCGCTTGCGCTCGGGGAGCCTGTGCAGCATCTGGGCGGCCGCCTCCCGTTCGGCCCATCCCGTCGGCCTGGGTGAGCTCCATGTCCACGATCGGCGCCGATCGGTCTCCATGAGGATGTGCCCCGCGTAGTAGACCTTGGCCGGTGACTCGTCGGACCCTGCGAGCCAACAGCGCCTCCGGATCGGTCGTCGAGCGGTGCGTTCGGGTGTTCCGCGGCCCACCCCGGAAGTCGACCGCCGTTGCGCCGGCCCGATGCGCCGGGGGGGCTGCGAGCCGTCCTTGGTCTCCAAGCTCTTGTGTGAGCCCAGGCCCCGAGCAGGGTGCCGTCCACGGAGAAGTGCTCGGACGTGACGTAGCGGCGGAGCTCGGCCTGGCGGACCACGGCGGCGAAGAAGCGGTCGGCGATCTCGTGGCCGAGCAGGCGCTCCCGGTTCTTGGTGAACGTCGTGAGGTCGAAGGCGGGGCGTCGATCGGCAGATCCAGGAACCACTTGAACAGCAGGTCGTAGTTGAGGCGCTCGCAGAAGGCCCGCCCCGACCGCAGGATGCCCGACGCAGGCGGCGAAGCGGGGACTTACGAGGGGTTTCATCTCCCTGCTAGACGCGATCGCCATGGTGCAACTGCAAATCGCGCACGAGGAGGTTGCGGACCAATGAAAGAAGGATGACGATTCCGGGAACTGTCCACGAGATCGAACCGCTCGGGCTTGAGGAGAGGTGACCACGGATGACCGATCCTACCGGGCGAGCGGCGCTCCGGAACGGGACGTTGTTCGCCGAGGCGACGGACGATGACCTCGGCGCCGTGCTCGGGGTCGCAGAAGAGGTGTCCTTCGAAGCGGGACAGGTGATCTTCGAGCAAGGCGACAACCGCGAGGGGATGTTCGTCGTCCTCGAGGGAGAAGCGCAGGTGGATGTGGGGGGTCGATTCCATCGACTGAGGGCAGGCGACTTCTTCGGCGAGATGGCCCTGCTGGTCCCCGACAAGCGGCTGGCTGACGTTCGAGCGGTGGAGCGCGTCAGGGCGCTTCGTATCTCGTCCGAAGCCTTTGAATCGTTCCTGCTTGACCACCCCCGCATTGCCGTCGGGATGCTGAGGGCGCTCTCAAGCAGGTTACGTGAGGTGGAGCAGCGGATCGACGCATGGATGGCACCCTAGCGCTGGCGCGTCGCTGCGGAGCGATGGCGGCGTGCAGCCGCGGATCTTGACGCTCGGGTCCGGGCTCACGCCGGAAGGCCGAGAGCGTTGCTCGAGATATGCATGCAGCACGGTGGACCGCTCGATCTCGAGGGCGACCCGTTCACGTGTCAATGACACGGCTCTCGTTCAATGTGCGAACCGGCAAACCTTGACAGGCCCAGCTCGCTCCCACGCCCGTCCGATCGTGCTCCCGACTTGCGTGGGGAAGACGAGCCCTCACGGACGTCTGCGACGAATGAGCGAACGCAGGTGAGGAGCGCCCCGTGAGCGAGCTTTCGAACGACGTCGAAGCGCTCCGAACGCTCGGCTTCTTCAGCGAGCTGACGGACGATGACCTGGTGCGCGTCGCGAAGATCGGCCGGCGACGCACCTTCGAAGCTGGGGGAGTATTGGTTGAGCGAGGCGCCGATTCAGGCGGGCTGTTCGTGATCCTCTCGGGCAGGGTGTCGGTCGAGGCGGGGGCCGCAACCCATGAGCTGGGGCCAGGCGAGTTCTTCGGCGAGATGGCCCTGCTCGGCGGCACACAGCCGTCGAGTCGGACCGGCGCCGACTTCTTCGGTGAGGCGGCATCACTGAGCCGGGCACGCCGGTCGGCGAACGTGACGGCCATCGAACCGGTCGAGGCGCTCGTCATCGAGACCACCTACTTCGAGCCGTTCCTTATACAGAATCCAAGCGTGGCCGTGGCGATCCTTCACGGCGTCGTTGATCGCCTGCGCGAGGTACAGCACCGGATCGAAGGCAACGATTCCTGACCGCTCCGACAACGCTCGGTGCCGGTCGGGGCATCTCGGTCCGTCTGTCAGGTCACCGAGTAGATCACGAGACCTCGCGCGGTCCCTGTCTCTTAACCGATACGAGTTGAAGTTGTGTCTTTCGCGGACGCCCCCGAACAAGGTGTAGGTCTCCAAGATCCGGTTCCACTCTGATCGACGCTGGCGGGCAGCATCCGCGCGCCTTGGGATCGTCCGTACATCGTCCTCGTCCTCGTCCGTCTGGTCGACGAGTCCAGGGCGTTCCGCCGAGATCTTCTTCGCGGACGCATCCACGAGCGGGCGGCATGATCGCCTCGACTGTTTGGACCGCGACAGGATCATCAAGACGCCCGTCCGCTACCTGTTCTGATGCCGCCTTGCGTGAAATGGTTCAAGCCCGAGGGGATGACTGGCGCCCCGGTCCGTACCTACTGGTGGCTTGGCTTGGAAACCCTGAGCCTCAGGCGCCCCGGTGGGCGGAGATCTCGGCGGAGCTCACGTCGCTCGAGGCCCGGCGCTCTGAACTCGCCGAGGAGATATCGGAGAGTCAGCCCAGCGTCCCGGACCCAGCGGAACTCGCTGAGCTCGTCGGGGACATCGAGCGCGCCCTGCGGGATGGAGCGCTCCCGGAGCGCAAGGCGGTGATGCAGGCGGTGGTCGCGGAGATCAGAGTCCAGGATCGCGGCCACATCCAGCCGGTCTTCCGCGTGCCGATTTTTGGACCACCGTATGGATTGGTGCCCCCTCTGGAACTGACGGAGATCGTGTACACATCGGGTCCTCCGGAAGAAGGGGGAACCGGTGACCGAACAGGAGCTCGCCCGAGGTGCGGCACGGCGGCTGGCGATCATCCGTCACGCCCAGGAAATGACCGGTAACGTCTCGGCGACCTGTCGGT
>DASQUP010000056.1:0-3009 GCA_035641235.1 Actinomycetota bacterium | reverse complement strand
CGCTTCGAAAGGTGCGACGGGCCCGAGAAGTTACCTCGGGCCCGTCGTCTCAACGATGAAGCGGGTTCAGAGGCTGCTGCACTGATCCTCTTTGTTTCCGTGGACTATGTTTCCGCCGCCGGTTGGTGGCGGATTGTTCTCCTTGCACTGGAGATTCCCGTCGATCGTGTTGTTGGAGATCGTGAGACCGCCTGTGTTCTTGAAGGCCTGTACGTTTCCTCCAACGATGTTGTTGGCTGCCGACAACGCGGACGTCTGTTCGTCGAAGAGGATGTCCCCAGTGATGGTCGATCTGGAAACTGTGGCCGCCTTGCCTTGGACGACTTGCACGCTCCCTCCCACGGTGGAGTTGGATCGCACTATTACAGAGGCGGCGTTCTCGCCCTGCACGTTGCCGATGACCCTCACGCCGTTGGCCGTCAGCCGGGCGTTTTGCTCTATCTTCACCGTGCCCTTGACCTTCGTGCCGTTGAGGGTGCACGACGCTCCTTGTGGAACGCGCAGGTTATCGACGGTGCGGGCCCCGATTGTTCCTCGGCAGACCGTTTCTTCTGCGAGCGCGGGGTGCGCGCCGAGTGCGATGGTCAACGTCGCCATTGCTACCAGCGTCAGTTTCCTCATGAGCCCCTCCACTTCTCCTCGAAACCGGAACTCCTCCGGCACGACTCAATGTGGGGAGGATGGATGAGACGGAGATTAGAAGGGCATTAGAGTCCACTCATTCGCGGCGCGGCGGACTGGAGTTGGCCAAAGAGCGGGGCCGGCTTCGGGCTCTGACATGTGTAGTGGCCGGTAAGGCCCCTGGTAGTCGGTGCTGTAGGCGAGGTTCACATACCAACGACCCGGGGCCGTGGTTAGGCTGACGAGAGCTCGGGGGTCCACGTCGGACCCGATCACGTCCGGTCCGTAAAGGTCCTGCAGCCAGTTGGTTTGATAGATGGTGTCGAGGTAACGCTCGCCGAGGTCGGGGGCGATGGCTACCGCAGTGAGATCACGCGCGTCATGCGAGGCCAACCAACCCACCGCGCCGCTGACCACCGTGCCGGTAGACCCACCGAAAAGGAATCCTCGCCTCGCAAGGCGGTGGCATGCGCGAATGGTGTCAGTCTCCTCGACGCGTATTACCTCGTCTTTCAGGACTGAATGGGGGAACGCTCAGATCATCAAGTTAACGTAACCTTTATATGGGAGCTTGCTCTGCTGAGCCGGAAATGTGCCACCTGGTCGACGAAAGGGGCTCCGATCGGTGGATTTCCACGGGGTGAGGTAAGGCCTTAGCCGTTTCGCCGCTCTGCGAGCCTCTCAGCGCGTCTGCCCAGGTCAAGGCCCTATTCCTAATGGTATCGTCCACAGCTACGACAGGGCCATCCCATTACGGCTCACCCGCGACCTTAGCGCGTCAGGGTGAGACACCCTTCGGCAGCCTGAATCGACAGGCCCGGTGCCAGGCAACCTCTGGCCGTGCGAGTGGCTAAGTTTGCCGGGTGTGGTCCCGGCAGTCTGGCCCATCGCACCCACGACGCGGCGGGTCGTCCACGAGCGTGCCGAAGCGCGACAGCCGGGTAGACACGCGCCTTATATATAGGGCGCGCCTTTCGCTCAATTCGTGTCGCTCCCCGCTGCTAAGGTTCGGCGCGAATTACAAGCGTTTCATTAGGCATGCCACGACAGAGATCATGGGCTTGAGTGTTCATGGAGAACCGAACAAGCGCGACCCGCATGGGAGCCATTGACAATAAACACACGGTGCAAATAGGTTAAAATCCACCTTGTGAATCGGCAGGGCGGCAGGCACCTGGGAAGGCCTTGAACGTCCCGGGCAACCTGCCCTCATCTCATGGGGGTGATGGACGTGGCCGTCTTCGACGACCTCCTCACAGCCAACCAAGCGTTCTCCGCCTCGTTCGCCAGCGGCGATCTCCCCATGCCACCGGCGAGACCAGTCGCGGTCCTGACGTGCATGGATGCCCGCCTGCATCCTGAGAGGTTCCTCGGCCTCGAGATCGGGGACGCGCACGTGATCCGCAACGCAGGGGGGCGTGCGTCCGACGACGCCATCCGCTCGCTCGTCATATCCGAGCGGCTGTTGGGCACCGATGAAATCGTGGTCATTCACCACACCGACTGCGGCATGCTCACCTTCAAGAACCAGCAGCTGGTCGACAAGATCCGGGAGGAGTTGGGTGCGGATGCCTCAGCCATCGACTTCCTGGCGTTCGCCGATCTCGAGGAGAGCGTCCTCGCAGACGTAGAGACGCTGCGACGGTCGGACCTCATCCCCGACGATGTCTCGATCGCCGGCGCGATCTACGAGGTCGAAACCGGCCGGCTTCACGAGGTCACCCGCAAATAGATCTCGCTACCCACAAAAGCGATCGGAGTCCAAGGAAGATTGAAGTGCTTTTTGCTTGCTGAATCCGGCGCGCCGCGCCCACTTCCGGCAAGCAGAAGGGCGCGCGCCGGACTACACCAGCTCGTAGCTCGTCGTGACGTCGATAGCGTTGCGGATAGATCGGGCCACCGGACACTTCTCGGCGTGTAATTCATGCACTCGCTCGATCAAATCCTTGTCGGCACCGTCGACGTTCAACCGGTAGTGAGCGTGGATGCGCTTGATCACCAGCACCTTGCCCTCCAACTCGATCTCGCCCGTCACCTCGGACACCAGTTTCCCGTCGCTCGCATCAACTCCGCGCGCTTCCAGCGCGCCCCCGAAGGTGCCGGTCAGTCAACCGCCGGCGGCTGCGACCACGTAATCGAGCGTCGTGGCGTCGGGCGGGAAGTCTTCGGCCGAGATCCCGTAATGTTCGGCGACCTCGGAGTGGACCCCGAACGTGATCGGATGACTCAGTCCGGGAAGGTGGGCTCGTCGCTGTGGTCCCCGAATCCGCTCGACAGAGACCCGCGATGTGTAGGCGACGTCGGCCATTTGCGCCTCCTCCTGCAAGGGTGCCGTCCGGTTGTTGCTTCCCGCGATCGTCGTTCTTAACACGCCCCGGAGGAAACGGA
>DASQUP010000055.1:0-37572 GCA_035641235.1 Actinomycetota bacterium | reverse complement strand
CTAGCGTTCCGAGATGGGAGTCCAGCTCCGGGGTTCGGGGCCTACGTAGGCGTGGTCGGGACGGATCAACCGGTTGTCGGCGTACTGCTCGCGCACGTGCGCGGTCCATCCCGAAACCCGGCTACAGGCAAAGATGGAAGTGAAGAGATCAGTGGGGATTCCGAGATAGCCGTACACGGACGCGGCGTAAAAGTCGACGTTCGGGTAGATCCCCTTCTCGTCCATGACGGCCTTTTCGATCTCACGTGAGCTCTCATAGAAGGTCGGATCGCCGGACTTTTCCGCAAGTTGCTCGGCGGTGCGGCGCAGGTGGGTGGCGCGGGGATCCTCGGTTTTGTAAACGCGGTGACCAAACCCCATGACCTTCTCTTTGTTATTGAGTTTATTGACGATGTAGTCGCGCGCCTTGTTCGGCTCGCCGATCTCCTGGAGCATCGCCATGACTGCTTCGTTGGCGCCTCCGTGGAGCGGGCCCTTGAGGGCGGCAATCGCAGCAGTCATCGCCGAATGGATGTCGGACAGCGTCGCCGCGCAGACGCGCGCGGCAAAGGTCGATGCGTTCATCGTGTGGTCGGCGTGCAGGACGAGGCAGAGGTCGAATATCCGCTCCGTATCGTCGTCCGGCTTCTCACCCGTCAGCATCCACAGGAAGTTCGCCGCATGGGAGAGGCTGGGATCTGGCTGAACGAGTTCCTTGCCCTTGCGCGTTCGGTCGTAGTACGCGACCAACGTGGGAAAGACCGCCATCAACCGGACGGCCTTGCGGTAGTTGGCTTCCGGGGACATGTCCCCCGCATCGGGGTCCTGCACCGAGGAAAGGGAGACGGCAGAACGGAGCATCGACATGGGCGGTGCGTTCTCCGAAAGGTCTGGGAGCAGCCGCATGACGAGCTCGTCCGGCTCTCGACCGGCAGATAACTCCTCTCGGAGCGAGTCGAGCTGAGCGTGCGTGGGGAGCTCGAGATGGTGGAGGAGGTAGACGACTTCCTCGAAGGTGGCGTTGGCGGCGAGTTCGTGGATGTCGTAGCCGACGTAGTAGAGCAGGCCTTTTTGGCCGTCGATATCGCTGACGGCAGTTTCCGCCGCTACTACGCCCTCGAGTCCCTTTCCGGAGCTAGCCATAGAGTCCCATCACCCTTTCCGACCCGCTCTGCGGAGCGTCACCTCCCATCCGGGCCAAGGCTATCAGGTAGCCTAAGAATTCTTTTTCGCTGGTCAGACACTACGAACAGGAGCGTTGATGGCGCAGACTTCCCACCGCGTGACGTTCATCCCCGGGGACGGGACGGGTCCCGAGATCGCCGAGGCGACCAGGCGTGTTCTCGACGCATCGGGTGCCAAATTCGACTGGGACGTCCGCGACGCCGGCGCCGACGTGATGGACGAGTACGGAACCCCGCTTCCCGATGAGGTGCTCGACTCAATTCGTGCCAACAAGGTCGCCATTAAAGGCCCGATCACAACACCGGTGGGCACCGGATTTCGGAGCGTCAACGTCGCGCTCCGAAAGGAACTCGACCTTTACATGTGTTTGAGGCCGTGCAAGTCATACCCCGGCGTTCGGTCCCGGTATGAGGACATCGACCTCGTCGTCGTGCGTGAGAACCACGAGGACCTCTATGCGGGTATCGAATTCGAGCAGGGATCACCCGAGGCGCGAAAGCTGATCGACTTTATCGACGAGCTGGGTGCGAAGCGCATCCGCGAGGACTCGGGCATCTCCATCAAGCCGATCTCGGTGACGGGAACACAGAGGATCGTCCGCGCTGCCTTCGACTATGCGGTCAAAGAGGGGAGAAAGAAAGTCACAGCCGTCCACAAGGCGAACATCATGAAGTACTCGGACGGGTTGTTCTTGAAGACGGCGCGCGAGGTTGCGGAAAATGAGTACGGGGACTCGGGAGTCGAATTCGAAGACCGAATCGTCGACAACATGTGTATGCAGCTCGTTCAGAAACCAGAGCTGTACGACGTGCTCGTGCTGCCTAACCTATACGGAGACATCGTTTCGGATCTGGGCGCCGGGCTGGTCGGTGGCCTGGGTGTTGCGCCTGGCGGGAACATCGGCGACGACGCGGCCGTCTTCGAACCGACTCATGGCTCGGCACCAAAGTACGCCGGCGAGAACAAGGTGAACCCCATGGCGATGATGCTGTCGGGCGTCCTGATGCTTCATCATCTCGAGGAGATGGAAGCGGCCAATCGCCTGGAAGCCGCAATCGCTGCTGTCATTGCCGAGGGCAAGTCGGTTACGTACGACATGAAACCCAGCCGTGAGGATCCCACTGCAGTGGGTACGTCCCAGGTTGCAGACGCCGTGATCGCCAAGATGGAGGCCTGAGATGGCAAAGGTGACGGTCGTCGGCGCGGGGAACGTCGGATCCAACACGGCCCGCCGCATCGCCGAGAAGGACCTCGCCGACGAGGTAGTGATGACCGACATCGTTGCCGGCCTGCCCCAGGGCCTCGCGCTCGACATCAACCAGAGCGCGCCAATCGAGGGATTTTCGGCACAGGTGATCGGCAGCAACGATTACGCGGCGACCGAGGGCTCCGACGTGGCCGTCATCACCGCGGGGCTCCCGCGCAAGCCGGGAATGAGCAGAATGGATCTTCTCGACAAGAACGCGGAGATAGTCGGCAGCGTCACCGAGGAGCTCGCCCGGTATTCGCCGGATGCCATCGTCATCGTCGTCTCGAACCCCCTCGATGAAATGACGTACCTCGCGTCTCTCGCCTCTGGGTTCCCGAAGAACCGCGTGATGGGAATGGCCGGGGTCCTGGATTCATCGCGTCTTCGCTATTTCGTAGCCGAGAAACTGGGCGTTGCTCCGACCTCGGTCGAGGCCATAACGCTGGGCTCCCACGGGGATCAAATGGTGGCCCTTCCCCGCCACGCCACCGTCGAGGGCAAACCGCTGCCGGAGCTGGCCGACGACCAGACGCTCGAGGAGCTGTTCGCGCGCACGCGCGATGCAGGGGCGGAGATCGTCGGCTATCTGAAGAAGGGGAGTGCGTTCTACGCACCGTCGTCTTCCGCCGCGGCAATGGTGAACTCGATCCTCGCGGACTCGGGTGATGTGCACCCGACGTGCGCGTGGACGACCGGTCAGTACGGGGTATCGGACGTATACCTGGGTGTCCCGGCAAAGCTGGGCCGAGGGGGCGTCACCGAGATCGTCGAGCTCGATCTCAACGACGACGAGCTGGCTCGGCTCCGGGAAGCAGCCGAAGCGATCCGAACAAAGTGCGCCGAGCTCGCGGCGCGCCGGTAGCACCGAGGGAATTCGCCCACCGCCAGGGGCGTTGGATAGTGCGGATCAACCACAAACAGAAGGCCACGGATGAAGATCGACGTTAGCGAAGCGACTTTCCAAAACGAGGTGATCGACCGGTCCTTCGAGGCACCGGTAGTCATCGACTTCTGGGCGGCGTGGTGCGGGCCGTGCCGGGCTCTTGGACCCATCCTCGAACGACTTGCCGATGAGGCCGACGGAGAGTGGGTACTGGCGAAGGTCGATGTCGACCAGAACCCAGGCCTGGCCCAGGCCTTCGGTGTACAGGGCATCCCGGCAGTGCACGCGGTCAAAGACGGCCGACCCGTCGCCAACTTCACCGGCGCCCTCCCCGAGCAGCAGGTGCGTGCGTGGCTGCGACAGCTCGGGCCCACCGAAGCCGACGGGCTCGTGGGCGAGGCTCGCGCCGCCGAGGCGAGCGGCGACCTCGATGAAGCGGCCGAACTCTTGCGTCGCGCCCTCGCCATTGAGCCGGCGCACGACGAGGCGCGCGGTGATCTCGCTTTTGTCGAGTTGAAACTACGCACGGGTGAGCACGACGAGGCCGAACTCATGCGTCGCCTCGAGGCCGATCCGTCGGACGTGGAGGCCGCGTCCGGACTAGCGGATCTTACGCTCAGCCGCGGCGAGATCAAACCCGCCTTCGATCTCCTTCTCGGCGTCGTGCAGAGCACATCCGGAGACGAACGCGATCGGGCGCGCGTCCATCTGTTGTCGTTGTTCAACGTGCTTCCGCCGGACCACCCCGACGTTGTAGCGGCGCGCCGCTCGCTTTCGCTGGCCCTCTTCTAGCCTTCTGCTCGTTTTTTTGGATAGAGCGCCGAAAAACGCCGGATCTCTCTAAAAGAACGGCGGTTCGCGCTTGACCTTTCCCGTTGCAGTGCGCGGGAGTTCGGGGACCACATCGATGTGGCGCGGGCATTTGTAGCCGGCCAAACGTTCGCGGGCCCATTGCCGGAGGTGCTCGGGATCCAGCGGGAAGCCGTGCGTGCCGACGACCATGGCTCTAACCTCCTGGCCCCACTCGTCGTGCTGCGCGCCGTACACCGCCGCCTCCGCCACCGCCGGATGCGAGACGAGCACACGCTCGACCTCCTGCGGATACACGTTCACCCCGCCGGTGATGATCGTGTCGTGCAGGCGGCCGGAGAGGTAGAGGTAGCCATCGGCATCGACACGTCCGAGATCGCCAACTGTGAATGCGATTGCGTCTCCGAATCTTCTCCACGCGCGCCGGGTGGCTGCTTCCTGACCCCAGTATTCGAATCTCTCCGGGTTCGGGTCGGCGATCCACACGAGCCCCGTGGCCCCCAGTGGCAACTCCGACCCCTCTTCGGAGGTAACGATGATGCGTCCGCCGGGGGGCGGGGTCCCGACGCTCCCCGGCTTACGTAGCCATTCCGCAGATGAGATGCGTGTTGCCTGCCCTTCAGTCGAGCCGTAGAACTCCCACACGGATCCCTCGGGGAACAGCTCCAAGACGCGCCGTTTCGTCTCCTCCCGGATTGGTGCGCCGGCATGCGCGAGCAGCCTCATCGACGAGGTGTCGTGACGTGCGAGCGCCACATCACCGAGGGACAGAATTCGCTCCAGGTGTGTCGGCACCATGAAGGTGCTGGTTATCCCGAAAAGCTCCACGGCGGCGAGTGTCTCGGCCGCATCAAAGCGCTCTTGCAATACCACTGTTCCCCCCGCTTCGAGTGCCCGAATTGAGAACCGCAGCGGAGCCGAGTGGGCCAGCGGCGAACAAACGAGATGCACATCGTCGGAGTTGAGCCCCCACAGGCGAATGAAGTCGATAGAACGTTTCCCTGCGAGGTCCTCAGATGCAGGCAGTACCCAGACGCCCTTGGGTGTGCCGGTTGTCCCGGATGTGTAGTGCATTGGCCGGCCGAGAACGACGTCGGCGATCGGTGCCGGTGACGCGTCGTGAAGCAGGCGTTCGTACGCGTCGCCGAACGTGATGGTTTGTTCGAGTGATGGTGACTCGAATGGTCGGTCAGTGAACAGCCACCGGGCTCCCGAATCCTCGATCAGAAACTCGATCTCGGGGGCGGTCAGAAGGACGTTTACCGGTACCGGCACGATCCCGGCGCGCAATGCCGCAGATACCAGCTCCAGCACCTCCGGCCGGTTCGCGCCGAGGATCGCGACTCGATCCCCGCGTTCCAGGCCCTCGGCGCGGAAGACCCCGGCGATCGCCCTCGATCGTTCGTCGAGCTCACCGAACGACTGTCCGTAGCGACCCATCACCACGGCGGTGGCGTCGGGCGCCGATCGGGCGGCTTCTCCGATGCCCGGCATCGTCACCCCTGCGGATGGACCGAGGCGCCCAGGAACCCTCGGGCGAGGGGAGGACAGTATGGCGGCGTCCCGCCGGCGTCGGTGCCGCGGAGGTCGGCCCGGGGTTGGAAGCGGAGCCACTCGACGATGCTGCCGGTGAGGCGGTAGTACCACGCCAGCTGCGCGATCCCGATCAGCACGAACAGCCAAAAACCCCCACGCTCGCCGGTGACGGCAAAGGATGCGATCCCGTACACGATCGTCAGCGCGGCGATCCCGGCGGCATTCCATGACAGGGATCGGGCCACTCGGGCGGAGCCCGCCGCTCGCATCGAGGGCTCTTCCTCGAGTGCCACCTCGACTCTCTCGGGTCTCAGGATCATGCCGCCCGCATAGGCAGCCTGCGCAATGGCGACAATCGCCAGCAACCGCAGTGCCCATCCGGCCGCGGATCCTTGGAGCAGAGCGTTTCTTTCGAGCACGGCGACAAAAGACCCGGGGAGCCGAAAAACGGCGAGGGTGACCACACCAAGGGCCGCCGCAGTGATGGCGAACGGCTCCCTCGCCCTGACCGGCTCGTCGCTCGTCGCATCACCCGACATATCGACCAATCCGGGCCGGAGGCGACTTTCGAATGCCTGGCGGGGACCAGTGGGCCCGCAAGCGGCCGGACGATTCCCATGTAACCACCCAACTCGCGAACAGGGAGGGCCGCGAATTAACGCTCGGTGTCTGACCCGTCCGATCGATCGGGATTCCTGGGCGTCGCACGACTACGATGATCGCACCATGGATCGGCGGTCCGACACGCTCCTCGTACACATGCTCATGGCGCGCGACGAAGACGCGCTCCGGACGGCCATCGACACCTACGGGCGACTGGTGTTCGGTGTCGCCAGCCGTATCCTCGGTGAAGCGTCCCTCGCCGAGGAGGTCGCGCAGGACACCTTTGTTGCATTGTGGCGGAGGCCGGGAGCTTTCGATCCATCGCGGGGGAGCCTCCAGTCCTTTCTTGCAGGCGTTGCGCGCAACAAGGCCGTGGACGTTGTACGGCGGGAGGAATCGCTGCGCAGAACGAAGGATTCCCTTCTGGCGGAGGTCGAGGCGACCGTGAGCGAAGGTACCGACACGGGCGCATCGGCAGAAATCGAGGACCGAGACGCCGTGGTTGCGGCTTTGGGCAAGCTGTCGCCGGTGCAGCGCGAGGCAATCGTGCTCGCATATTTTGGCGGGAGGACATATCGGGAGGTGGCAGCAGAACTCGGGATTCCCGAGGGGACGGCGAAGACGCGCCTGCGCGATGGACTGATCAGGCTCCGAGAACTTATGGCGAGCACCACAGAGGGTTGACGAGATGACCGAAGAACGACACGACGAATTGAAGGCGCTTATTGCGCCGTATGTTCTCGGCGCGGTTCCCCTCGAAGAGGAAGAGGAGATCCGGGCGCACCTGTTGTCGTGTGAGGAGTGCATGCGCGAGGCCGACGAGTATTCGGCTGCGAGCGCCAACCTCGCTCTGGCGGCAGAGCCGAAGCCGCTCCCCGACGGATTTGCCGACAACGTCATCGCCTTGGTCAAAGAGGAGACCCCCACGGCGCCGGCAGCGGCCAAACGTCCGGCGCGCCGGTGGTTTTCCCTGCCGGCATTTGGGATCGCGGCGGTCCTGGTTGTGGCAGCCGTCTTGTCCGGCGTGCTCGTGAACGTGATGGGTGATCTCCGGGAGGAGCGCCGCATCACGGCAGCCCTGCTGCGCGGCGACGCGATAAGGCTCGAGGGAGGAGGGGCCGCGGCCGCCGTCGTGCAGGAGACGGGCGGCGCGCTTTTCGTCGCGCGGGACCTGCCGCGGGCACCGGGCGACGACATCTACCAGCTCTGGTTCCTGGGCGGGGAGCAGCCGGTAAGCGCCGGCACGTTCGAGGCCTCCGAGGGCCGGGTCGTTCTCCGCACCGGCCTGTCGCTCGAGGGCGTGAGCGGCGCCGCGGTGACCGTCGAGCCGCCGGGCGGCTCCGACCAACCGACCAGCGACCCAGTCCTTAGTTCCGCTTAAAGGCGCCGCGGGTCGTCAAATGTGCGTTCGCCTACGCCCGGCGTGGGTAACGGACATCTCATAAATGACGACCGCCGTCACTGTTGTTTTTAATCCCGGCTCGGGCCAGAGCGACGACTCGCTCCAGGACGAAGTCGTTCATGAGCTCGCCAGACTGGGTGAGGTCCACCGCATCGAGCCCTCCAGCGAGGGGACGTTCACCGAGGACGTGCGCGCCGGAACCGAGGGCGCCGACCTGGTAGTGGCGGCGGGCGGAGACGGCACCGTGAACATGACGGTCAACGCGCTCGAGGATCGCCTGACGCAAGTCGCCTTCGCCGTCGTCCCGCTCGGTACGGGAAACGACTTCGCCCGAACGCTGGGGCTGCCCTCGGATCCGCTCGAAGCGGCGCATGCGCTGACTACTGGGACCCGGGAGGTGGACGTCGGCCTGGTTTCCGGCGGCACCCTCCGGCGCCTGTTCGTGAACGGTTGTCTCGGAGGGTTTCCCGTCAAGTCCAATCAGGCGATCGACGCCGATCTCAAACGAAAGCTCGGCCCGCTCGCCTTCGTCGTCGGTGGAGCTAAGGCGCTCGCAGACCTGGATCAATCGACGGTCGTCGTAAACGGGCAACGGATCATCGACTGCATCGCAGTGGGCGTCGGCAACAGCCGGACCGCCGGGGGCGGGATCGCGATGTGGCCCTGCGCCCTCCCGGATGACGGCCACCTCGACTTGTGCGCGCTGTCGGCAACCTCGATACCCGACGCCGTGAGACTCGGCGCGAAGGTCAAAGGTGGCAACCACCAGGATGCCGAGGGGACCGTCATGATCCGCGGCCCGGAGTTCAGCGTCGGCGCCGATCCCCCGATGGAGTTCAACGTCGACGGCGAGCTGGTGGGCCTACGAACCCCGGCGCGCTTCGAGATCTTGGGTCGCGCGCTCTTTCTGTCTGCTGAGTGACTCGCAATCCGAACCACTGAGCAGACAGAAAAAGTAGCTACGGCTCGCGCTCGGCGAGATCCAAGCCCATGATCACGTAGGGCTCCGTCCGGTTCGAGAACATCATCCAGTCGTTCAGGACGATCCACCCGCGCGCCTTGTAGAAACTCAGAGCCGACAGGTTCGCCTTCTGCGTCGAGAGCAACGATGTGCTCTGCTGCAGGCCTGCCAGCAGCGTGTCGTGCAGTCGACCGCCGATGCCCTGTGACTGGAATTCGGGAACGACCGCCAGTTCCGCGAACTCGAAGCAGTCGTCCAGCCACCGGTTCCAGGCGTGGCCTCCAAGACTCGCGGCCACGCTCTGGCGCCACCACCCGCCGGGCACGCTTGAGTATCCATAGGCGAATCCCACGGCATCGGCTCCCTCAACTGCGACACAGAGCCGGAAGTCGGGATTCCCCGCTTGCTGCACGAGGCGGTCGCCGAGGGTCGGAACGTTTGCCGCTCCGGGGTGGAAGAGCGTGCCCGTCCAGGCTCGGTCGTAGACATCGATGACCTGGTCGCGCTTCGAGGCCGCGTCGCGTGGTCCACACTTCTGGATCTCCACCTGGGCGACCTTACCCCGAGGCCCCTACTTCCTCCCGAGTAGCTCGTACGCGATTATCGAGGCCACCTCCCGGGTCAACTCGCGCGCCTTTGTAGCTCGGCTGCGGTTGAGCGAGATATAGGACGCGGGGCTCGTGTAGACGTCGGTGAACCCAAGATCTAT
The DNA here is from genome assembly GCA_035641235.1 of Actinomycetota bacterium. Lineage (GTDB taxonomy): Bacteria > Actinomycetota > CADDZG01 > CADDZG01 > WHSQ01 > DASQUP01. Next base: position 28,255 of record DASQUP010000055.1, on the reverse strand, counting down.
CGCGATCCTTTTTATGCGTTCGGAGTGCATGGGGTCGGACACCAGCATTACTGATCCGATTTGGCGTGTCTGGGCGATTCCCCAAACGTTCTGCAGACTCTCGTATGACGTGCGGCCGTTGTTCTCGTTGATGATGTTCCTCGATGGGACGCCGCGTTCGACCAAATACAGTTCGCCCGCCTCGGATTCCGTGAAGCGATCGCCGGCTCGCTTTCCGCCGGTGACGATTACGGTGCGGGAGAACCCTTGCTCGTACAGATAGGCAGCTTGATCCAATCGGGCCTTGAATATCGGCGACGGAGTGCCGTTGTATTGCGCAGCACCGAGCACCACGATGGCATCGGCGGTGTGGTTCTCGTCCTGGTGGGACTGGCGCCACACCTGGTAGCCGAGCCACGCGGGATAGGCGATGGCGGCCAGCAGGAGAGCCGCCAGCAAGCGCGGCCCTCCCGCTCGAAGGTAACGCGTCGTGCGTCCAACTCTTGCCATTTAAATCTGCGCGGGGAGAATCAGAACGACTCGAAGAGTGCGGCTCGCTTGACTTCCTGAATCGCCTGGGTGACCTTGATGCCGCGCGGGCAAGCATCGCTGCAATTGAACGCCGTGCGGCACTTGAACGCCCCATTCTTCGTCGACAGTATCTCCAGCCGCTCCGCGCGCCCCCCGTCGCGCGAATCGAATATGAACCTATGAGCATTCACGATAGCTGCCGGCCCGACGTACTCTTCGTCGGACCAGAAGATCGGGCACGCCGTGGTGCATGCGGCGCACAAGATGCATTTGGTGGTGTCGTCGAACCGCTCGCGGTCCTCAGGGCTCTGGTACCGCTCCCGTGCGGGTTCGTGTTCCGTCTCGTCCACGATGAGCCACGGCTTGACCGCCCGGTACCCCGCAAAGAACGGCTCCATGTCCACGATCAGGTCTCTGTGTACCGGCAGACCTCGGATCGGTTCGACCACGATGGGCTGCTCGAGGTCCCTGACCAGAACCTTGCATGCGAGCGCGTTGACTCCATTGATCACCACGGCGTCCGAGCCGCAGATCCCGTGGGCGCACGAGCGCCGGACGGCGAGGCTGCCGTCCTGGTACCACTTCACGTAGTGGAGGAGGTCGAGTATCCGGTCCGTGGGATCCGCCTCGACCTTGTAATCCTCGAAGTGCGGGGCGGAGTCCGTCTCGGGGTTGTAACGGAGCACCCTGAAGTTGACGTCCATGCCTCAGTACTTCCTTTCAACAGGCTCGTACCGTCCTAAAGTCACGTCCTTGTACGCGAGGCGGATCTCGTCATCCCGTGTGCGAGTTATGAACGTGTGTTTCATCCAGTGGTCGTCCTCGCGCAGCTGATGGTCCTCGCGATAATGCGCCCCGCGGCTTTCGGTGCGAGCGCGGGCGGAGATCACCGTGGCCTCTGCCATGTCGATCAGGTAACCGAGTTCGATGTGCTCGACGAGTTCGGTGTTGAAGATCTTGCTGCGGTCCTTGACCCGCGCCCTGTCGAACCGTTTGCGCAGGTTCTCGAGCGTCCCCAGTACTTGGGTGAGGGACTCCTCCGTGCGATGGACTGAGGCTTTGTCCATCATCTCGTCCTGCATCTCGGCCCTGATGTGCGCCGTGGGTTCTTCGTTCTCACCGTCCATGAATGAGTTGAGCCACTCCTCAACGGGCTTGTGAACATCTTCGGGGATTTCAGGAAGGCGGTTCGCCAGCGCGTACTCTGCCATGTTGAGACCACCGCGTTTGCCGAACACAACGATGTCGAGCAACGAGTTCGTTCCCAGGCGATTGGCGCCGTGCACGGAGACGCAGGCACACTCGCCGGCCGAATAGAACCCGGGGACCACGGTCCCTCTGTGGTCGTGGAGCACCTCGGCCTCGACGTTCGTCGGGATGCCCCCCATCGCGTAGTGAGCAGTCGGGACGATCGGGACCGGCTCCTTGATCGGATCTACTCCAAGGTAGGTGCGTGCGAACTCAGTGATGTCCGGGAGTTTGGACTCCACTACCTCGGCATCGACCTCCGTGAGGTCCAACAGGATGTAGTCCTTGTTGGGGCCTGCGCCACGGCCCTCCTTGATCTCGAAGAACTCGGCGCGCGACACCATGTCGCGTGGTGCGAGGTCCTTGATCGTCGGCGCATAGCGCTCCATGAAGCGCTCGCCGTCGGCGTTCCGGAGGATCCCGCCTTCGCCGCGAGCCGCCTCCGAGAGCAGGATGCCCAGCCGGTACAGGCCCGTCGGATGGAACTGGAAGAACTCCATGTCCTCCAGCGGGAGCCCCTTGCGGTAGACGACTCCCGGCCCGTCGCCGGTCAGGGTATGTGCGTTCGATGTGATCCGGTACATGCGTCCGAATCCGCCGGTCGCGAACAGAACCGACTTTGCCCGGAACACGTGGATCTCACCGGTAGCGATCTCGTAAGCGATGATCCCGCCGCACACGCCGTCGCTCATGATGAGATCCAGCACGAAGAACTCGTTGAAGAACTCGACGCCCTGCTTTGTGCATTGCTGGAACAGTGTCTGGAGGATCATGTGCCCGGTGCGGTCGGCCGCGTAGCACGCCCGCTTCACCGGCGCTTCGCCGTGGTTGCGGGTATGTCCGCCGAACCGGCGCTGGTCGATCTTCCCGTCGGGGGTTCGGTTGAACGGTAGTCCCATGCGCTCGAGTTCTAGGACCGAGTCGACCGCCTCCTTGCACATGATGTCCACCGCGTCCTGATCCGCCAGGAAGTCGGAGCCTTTCACCGTGTCGAAGGCGTGCCACTCCCATGAGTCGTCTTCAACGTTGGCGAGGGCTGCACACATCCCTCCCTGAGCCGCTCCGGTGTGGGAGCGGGTGGGATAGAGCTTGGAGACGACCGCCGTCTTAACCCGCTTGCTGGATTCGAGGGCGGCCCTGAGACCGGCACCCCCTGCCCCGACGATGACGGAGTCGTAGATATGAACTTGGGCCACGCTACCCGCCGACGTTGGGGTCAAAGGTGACCAGAACAGCCGTCCCCAGGATCATCAGGATGGCAGCCGTGGCGTAAAGGGTGCCCTTGATGGCGGCGCGGAAGCCGGGCCGGCGGACGTAGTCGTCGATGACGATTCGGAGCCCGTTCGTCCCATGTAGCAGCCCGAGGAAGAGCATCACCCAGTCGAACGACTTCCAGCCCACGTTGTCCAGGCGCTCGGCGACGAAGGCGAAGTTGACCCTCTCAACCCCCGAGTCCACGAGGTGCATGATGTAGAGGTGGATCAGGACGAGGAAGACCAGGATTACTCCTGAGATCCTCATGAAGAACCACCACCACACTTCGCGCGAGGAGGGCCGGCGGGCCTCGAACGCGTGGGGTTTGTGCTTCCGGTAGATCTGCTCAACCGTGGCCATATTTGGGGGGAATCCTAACCGGCCGCCGCTCGACATAGCATGTTCTTGTGACCAAGGATCGGAGCACCGATTCAGGCATCGAGACACAGCGCGTCTACGGACCCGCCGACACGGCCGCGGATCCAGAGAAGTCGCTCGGCGCGCCGGGCGAGTATCCGTTCACCCGAGGGATCCATCCGGGCATGTACCGGGACCGCCTGTGGACCATGCGGCAGTACGCCGGATTCGGGAGTGCCGAGGAGACCAACAGGCGCTTCCGGTACCTCCTGGAGGCGGGCCAGACCGGTCTTTCCGTCGCTTTCGACCTCCCCACTCAGATGGGGTACGACTCGGACCACCCAATGGCCGCCGCGGAGGTCGGCCGCGTCGGGGTCGCCATCGATTCGCTCGCCGACATGGAGGCGCTATTCGACTCCATCCCCTTAGGCGAGGTATCGACGTCGATGACCATCAACGCAACCGCGGCAATCCTGCTGCTCCTCTACGAACTCGTCGCCGAGAAGCAGGGCGTGCCGCGCGAGTCGGTGACCGGCACCACGCAGAACGACATCCTGAAGGAGTACACGGCGCGCGGCACATACATCTACCCGCCCAAGCCGTCGATGCGAATCGTCACCGACCTCTTCTCTTACTGCGGCGAGAACCTGCCGCGCTGGAACACGATCTCGATCAGCGGCTACCACATGCGCGAAGCAGGAGCCACGGCCGTCCAAGAGGTAGCGTTCACACTCGCCGACGGGATCGCCTACGTTCAGGCGGCGGTCGATGCCGGCCTCGACGTCGATCGTTTCGGGCCGCGGCTTTCATTCTTCTTCGCTTGTCACATGAACTTCTTCGAGGAGGTGGCGAAGTTCCGAGCCGCCCGCCGGTTGTGGGCCCGCATCATGAAGGAACGTTTCGGCGCTCAGAATCCGAAATCGATGATGCTTCGTTTCCACACGCAGACCGGTGGAGCGACGCTCACGGCGCAACAGCCTGAGAACAACATCGTCCGGACGGCGCTCGAGGGGCTTGCGGCGGTTCTCGGAGGGACGCAGTCACTGCACACGAACTCGTTCGATGAGGCCCTGGCGCTCCCGAGTGAGAAGGCGGCAACGATCGCACTTCGCACTCAGCAGGTGATCGGATACGAGTCGGGCGTCGTCGACTCGGTCGATCCTCTCGGAGGCTCGTGGTTCGTCGAGAGCTTGACCGACGAGATCGAAGAGCGCGCCGGCGAGTACCTGGACCGCATCGACGCGCTCGGCGGTGCCGTTGAGGCCATCGAGCAGGGGTGGATGAAACACGAGATCGAGGAAGCCGCCTATCGGATCGCCCAGGACGTCGAGTCCGGGGAGCGCGTCGTGGTGGGAGTGAACCGCTTCTCCGTACATCACGAGGAGCCGATGGAAATCCAGGAATTCGATCCGGAGCTGCAGCGCCGGCAGGTCGAGCGCACCGAGGGCATCCGCAGGGAACGGGATCAAGCGGTTGCGGACGCTGCCTTGAAGTCGTTGGAGGAGGCCGCTCGGGGCGACGACAACCTGCTCTACCCGATGCGGGAGGCGCTGGCCGCGTACGCCACGCTCGGAGAGGTCTCGGATGTTCTGCGCGGGGTGTTCGGCGAGTACGAGCCGGCGCACTGACGGTGGGCGTCGATCGTGTCGCCGTCATAGGCGCGACCGGGGACGAAGGTTTCGGGCTTGCGCAGCGATGGGCAGCGGCTGGGACCGAGGTGATCATCGGCTCGCGCGACCAGGGGCGCGCCGACGAGGCCGCCGAAAGACTTCGTTCAAAGGTCGCGGGAGCAAACGTTTGGGGGTCGCTCAACCCGGCGGCGGCGGCCGAGTGCGATGTCGTGGTGGTCACCGTTCCGTTCGCCGGTCAGGCGGGGATCTATCGTTCTATTGCGGAATCGATCGCGGAGGACGCAGTCGTAGTCGATTGCACGGTCCCCCTCGCAGCGGCTATCGGAGGGCGCGCATCGCGGACGCTCGGCGTATGGGAGGGCTCGGCCGCTCAGCAGGCCGCCGCAATCCTGAAGGGACGCGGGAACCTGTTCGCTGCGTTCCACACCCTGTCGGCGTCCGCGCTCGACCGGCTGGAGGAGTCGCTCGACGAAGATGTGCTGGTGTGCGGCGGCAGCCGCTCGGGGAAAGACGTCGTCCGGGAACTCGTAGAGGCAATACCGGGACTGCGGTATGTGGACGCCGGGCCTCTCGAGAACGCTCGGATCGTCGAGCCCCTAACTGCGCTGCTGATCGGCATCAACCGGCGCTACAAGACGACCGCGGGGATACGGATCACCGGTCTTCCGGAGTAGAAGCACGCACCTGGGGAACCGGCGCTGTGATTTCGCGATCCGGAGGGAAGAGCGACACGCCGCGGCGCTTGCGATCTCGTACGACATTGATTGCGGCTCCATAGAGGATCACCTGACCGAAGAACCCCAGCCAGACAAGAAGCAGGACCACGGAAACGAGTGATCGCGGCAGAACCGAGATGCCCGCCGAGTTCTCCGCCCAGAATGCAAATGCCCGTTTCAGCAGTTCGATGCTCAGAGCCCCGACGATCGCCCCACGCATTTGGCTCCCGAGGGTCAACCGGCGCGCCGGGAGGGCGCGATACAGAAGCAACAGCACAAGGAACAATGAAAGCGGGCTGGCGATCAGCTCGATTCTTGTTGCGATCGGCGTGGCGGAAGACCCGAGGGCCACGCGGGTCAGATATGCAACCCACAACGTGACCCCGACGGAGCCGAGTAGGACGATGCCGAGCAGCAAGACAACCGTGAAGTTCAGGAGCTTCTGCCCGAACGGATTCCGGCCGGACGGCACCTCCCACATTGTGTTGAGGCATGCGGTCAGCGCGCCGACGAATCCCGAACCGGCGTAACCCACGGTGACGAGACCAAGGATCCCGAAAGCACCACGCGATTCGATGAGCTGGCTCAGGACCTCTTCCGCTCCGATTCCGGGAAAGACCTGCTGCACCGCATCTTCGAGCGTGCGGCGGATGCTGTCGCTTCCTTGTGACAGCGTCCCAACAATTGAGCCGGTGATCATCAGCAACGGCAGGATGGACAGAAACGTGTAGTACGCCATGCTCCCGGCGAGAAGAGCGCCCTGACCGCGCGAGTAGGTCTGGATCACCGCCCACGGATAGCGAGTGAAACGATTGTGGCTCAGCTTTTTGTAGAGGCCGTCCACGGCCGACGCCAGACGATGTTCGACGCGCCGAAGCCACGGAACTTCCATGGGGCAACAATGCCAGGAACCGTCAGCGCGTGGAGCTCAGGTCGCGCAGGAGTTTGTGGATCTCCTTGGCGCCGCGCACAGCGAGTAGATCATCGAGATCGTCCCCGGCGGTGACGAGAGGTCCCTCGGCATTGGTTACGAGGGCCAGGAGACCGTCGTCCGACGTCCCGTCGTCAGATTCGTCTTCGGCCTCGTCGAGGGCGGCGGTCGGCTCTTCTTCTGCAGAGTCCTCATCCGAATCGGAGGTGGATGGCTCGGCTACAGAGGAGGTTTTGGGTGGGGAGGCCGCGACGGTGTTCTCGGCGGGGGTCGCCGCTGCTTCGGCCACGGCGTGGAGCTCGGCGATGAGGCTCCTCGAGTTGGCGGCCGCCTGTTCCAGGGTGGTTGGGCTGTCGAGGATGGGGTCTTCGGAGGCCTTGTCGTCCACCGGCTCCGGGTCATTGGATACGGGCTCTCCCGCGACTACCGTTCGGTCCCGGCCTTGCTGTTTGGCCGCCTGCAGGGCGGCCAGGGCACGGTCGACGAAGTGTTTGGTGGATTCGCCCTTTTTCCACTGGGCAAGTCCGATCGAGCACGTCTGCAGGTCCGACGTTGCCACCCGCAGGCGCTCGACCACCTCGTGCGCCTGCTCGGCGGTACACGCCGGGAGCGCTACCCCGAAGCCGTCGCCGTCCAATCTGCCGAGGAGGTCACCGGAGCGGAGCTCTCGGCGCCACGCGGCAACCGAACGCCGAAGGACGTCGTCGCCGGCGTCGGCACCGAAGCGCTCGTTGAACTTGTGGAAGGCATCGAAGTCGATGAAGCCGACCGTGAGCGCCTCCCCGGTGCGTGTGGCTCGAATCAGCTCACGCTCGAGAGTGGTCTCCCACCCTCTGCGGGTGATCGCCCCCGTGAGGCGGTCTCCGTTGGTCAGTTCTTCGAGCATGGCTGCCTGGCGCCGGATCCTGATCACGAGGCGCTGGACCGTGAGGCACACCGCCGGCGTGACGATTACGGCGAGCAGCGAGTGCTGGAGGCCGGCGGAGGAAGATGCGCCGGTGATGAACAGAACCGCTGCTGCGGCGACGAAGCCAACCAGGAGCTGGCCCCGCGTTCCGTACAGGGCGAGCCACACCAGGGGCAGGAGCAACAGCGGGATATAAGAGGACGTGGAGCCGTCCGTCCCCATTCGCATGAGGGCGATCACGCCGATGTAGGCGAGGGGAGGCAGGGCCCGGAAAAGGCGCGGGAGACGATCCCACGGGAACAGTGCGATTACCAGCGCCGAGACGGCGAGGAGAGCTCCCGCAGCTGCCATCCATTCGGCTTTCGGCGAGGCGCCCGAGGGCACAAGGGCCAAGAGGTAGCCGGCCACGGCTGGGACGCCTAGGGTCGCGACCTTTCGACCGAAGCCGGAGCCAAATGGGGACGGGACGGGAAAATCTGTGCTCACACTTCGGTATCGGCGGGGAGCGCCCGGCTCACCATTAGCACTTTCCAGGATATGTCAGTAGTCAGAAATAACTACACGGACTGGTGTCGGCTCCCCGGGCTCTTCTTGGCGCGTTCGACCACGTATTTGGTGGTCCGCGCGCCAAAGAAGCTTTGCCACTAGGCTGCCGGGTCGTGCGCCTGGCGCTGATATCGGACATCCACGGCAACGACATCGCCCTCGAAACGGCTTTGAACGCCATCGACCGGGACGTCGTTGATGAAATTATCTGTCTCGGCGACGTGGCCGGGACCGGTCCCAACGCCGGGACTGCCGCTCAACCGCGCACGACATTGGAGCGTCTGCTGGCTCTCGGCGCACGGGTCGTCATGGGGAATGTCGATTCATACATGCTTCACGCCGACTCCATGGAGTCGCCTGAAGACGAGATGATGGCCAGGTACTGGGACATCGACAAGTGGTGCGCCGAGCAACTGACCGCTGCCGACCGAACCTTCATGCAGAGCTTCCAGCCGACGCTTGAGGTGGACCTTGGCGATGGCATGTCGGCGCTCTGCTACCACGGCTCTCCCGCCTCGTTCGACGATCCGATCACACCGACGACGTCTGATGATGAGCTTGGGCGGTGGCTGGGTGGTCACAATCATGCGATCTTCGCCGGGGGTCACACGCACTTCGCGATGGTGCGCCGGTTTGGATCGGCGTACGTGATCAATCCCGGCAGTGTCGGGATGGCGTACGACCGCACCCACCCAGCCGAGGACATCCATTTCGCGGGGTGGGCGGAGTACGCACTCGTCACCGTCGGGGGGAATGGCGTTTCGATCGACCTGCGGCGCGTCGCCTACGACAAGCGATTGGTTGTCGATGCGATCCGTGCGTCGGGGATGCCGCACGCCGACTGGCTCGCATCCGAATGGGCGCGCTGACTCGACTCTGAGATGGCAATCAACCGCGATATTTCACGGCTAATTGCCATTTCAGCTCAGACTCTCTCGCCGAGCACCTTGATGATGAGCCGTTTGTTCCGCTGCCCGTCGAATTCGCAATAGAAGATCGCCTGCCACGGCCCGAGGTCGAGGCGGCCGTCCGTGACCGGCACTATCACCTGGTGGTGCACCAGAAGATTCTTGAGGTGCGCGTCTCCGTTGTCCTCTCCGCCGCGGTGGTGGCGGTAGTCGCCGGGATCGGGGCTCAGTGCCTCCGCCACCTCATTGGCCGGTTCCTTCCACGACGGCGGAGCGATCTTGTCGAGCCACTCGAGCGCGTCGGCTTGAATCCCCGGCTCGTCGTCGTTGACCCACACGCCGGCGGTGATGTGCATTGCAGAAACCAAAACGAAGCCCTCTCCGATCCCAGACTCATCCACCGCCGCCTGAACGTCCTGAGTAATGCGAATGAACTCGCGCCGTTGATCGGTGTTGAAGGTCTTGTAAACGGTGTGCGCCGTCACCAATCTCTCCCTTCTAGGCGGTCCCTTGTTCTTTCGCTGATTCCCCCGAAAACGTGCTTGATTCGCGGAAAGAACGAGCTACGGCGCGCCGAGCTCGTACACGTAGCCCATCAAGTTCACGCCCGGCGCCGGGGCCCAGTCGCGCTCGGGCGCACGTTTGAAGCCGAGGCGCGGATAGATACGCCCCGCCGTTGCCATCCACGGAGTCGAATGTAGTACCACGCGGGCCCGGCCCTCCGAGTGCGCTCGATCGAGACAGGCTCGGACCAGGGCGGTGCCCACGCCGCGTCCCTGTGCTTGCGGAGCGACGGCCAGCATCCGAATACCGGCCGCGTCTGGATCATCGAACTCCGCGTAAGGCCCGAGCCCCGGAACGTAGGTGATCGCCCCCAGGACCGAGTCTCCCTCGGCCGCGACGAGGACAACCGCGTCGCGAGCGCGCCCGGCGACGTCGCGCAGCGAGGGGACGTACGAGGAGTTGAAGTGGCTTCCATCACCGACGGAGTCCGCACTGCCGTTGCGCCGAGCTTCCTCGACATACGCCGTGACGGTGATGTCGGCGATGATTTCGTACTCACTTGCCGCGGCCGTCCGGATCTCCACCGCTACTTGATGGTTGCGATCGAGGCCCCGGTATCGACCGCCTGGCCCGCCGATACATTCAACTTTGCGACCACTCCTGCTTCATGGGCCAGGATCGAGTTCTCCATCTTCATTGCCTCGAGGACGCAAATGGTGTCACCGGCCTCGACCTGATCCCCCTCGGACACGAGCACCTTGACGATCGTGCCCTGCATCGGGGCAATGAGGGTCTCGCCGGACCCTCCGGCGACGGCGCCGGCCTTTTTTGGGGGCTTCGGTTTACTTGGCATGACCATGCTGTCGAGGCGTTCCCTTACGCGCACCGAGAACCGCTTCCCTTCGACCTCCACCTCGAAGTCGCGCAACAGGACCTCGGGCTCTCCCGGTACGGGGGCCGGTGCTGCCGGCGCCCCCAGGTCGCTCAAGTCCATCTCACGCTCCACAGTCCCCGTGTGATAGTCGCCGCTCACGAATCGTTCATCGGCGAGCATCAAACGATGGAACGGGATCGTGGTCTTCACACCTTCGATCTCGTACTCGGCTAGTGCGCGGAGCATGCGCCGGCGCGCCTCGTCGCGTCCCGCTCCGTAAGTGATCACTTTGGCGACCATGGGGTCGTACGCCTGCGGGATCAGAGCATTCGGCTCGAGTCCCGAATCGACTCGCACACCGGGGCCCGATGGTTCCCGGTACGTCCCGACGGTTCCCGGCGCCGGCATGAAGTTCTTCGCCGGATCCTCCGCATTGATGCGGCATTCGATCGCGTGCGCTTTGAGGGGGATGTCGGCCTGAGAAAAGCCCAGCGGCTCCCCGGCGGCTATAAGGAGTTGCGCGTTCACTAGATCGATGCCCGTCGCGAGTTCGGTAACGGGGTGCTCGACCTGGAGCCTGGTGTTCATCTCGAGAAAGTAGAAGGTCGTCCCATCCGCATCGAGGAGGAACTCGCACGTCCCGGCGTTCCGGTATCCAACTTGTTTCGATACCCGCGCCGCGGCCTCCATGATCGCCTCCCTCACCGCGGGTTGAAGCGCCGGTGACGGAGACTCCTCGACCAGCTTCTGGTGGCGCCTTTGGAGGGAGCAGTCGCGCTCGGGGAAACTCAGTACGGCGCCGGATGCATCGCCGAGCACCTGGACCTCGATGTGGCGCGGCCGCTCGAGGTACCGCTCGATGTAGACGTCTGGAGAGGAGAAGTAGGCCTGCGCCTCCCGGGCTGCTCCGGCGAGCGCCTCCTCGATCTCACCCTCGCCCCGGACGACACGAAAGCCTTTTCCGCCACCTCCAGCCGATGCCTTGATGGCGAGGGGAAGTCCATGTTCTTGGGCGAACGACATAACCTCGTTCGGACTCGTCACCGGCCGGGGGGTACCGGGCACGGTAGCGACCCCTGCGTCGGCAGCAGCGGCTCGGGCGGCCGTCTTGTCGCCCATCGTTCGAATGACATCGGGCTGGGGTCCGACCCACACGAGGCCTGCGTCGATTACCGCCTGAGCGAAATCTCCGTTCTCGGCCAAGAAGCCGTAGCCGGGATGGACGGCGGAAGCGCGGGAACGTTTGGCCGCCTCGATGATCGCCGGAATGTTCAGGTAGGACTCGGACGCCGGCCCGGGGCCGACGTTGACTGCCTGATCGGCATGACGGGTGTGGACGGCCGAGACGTCCAGATCCGAATAGATCGCAACCGTCTCGATGCCGATGTCCGAGCACGCTCGCATCACGCGCACGGCGATCTCTCCCCGGTTGGCGACCAGCAGTCTCTTGAACACGGCCGTACATCCTACGAACTGTTTCAGTCGTGGTCTCGGTGGATCAGAATTGGCCGATGGCTGGGGACCTCGATCAGCAGACGCTCGAACGAGAGCTGGCAGGCATCGCCGGGCCGGTGCGCTACGTGGAGGAGACCGGTTCCACCAACTCCGATGCCCTCGATTGGGCTGCCGAGGGCGCGCCCGAAGGCGCGATGGTCGTGGCCGAAAATCAGGCGGCGGGACGGGGACGTTGGGGCCGGAGCTGGGAGTCCGTTCCCGGGACGTCCCTGTTGTTCTCCCTTGTGCTGCGACCCGGGCCGGAGGCGATTGGGTTGTTGACCACTCTTGCCGGTGTCGGCTGCGCCGCCGGTATCAGAGCGCTCACCGGGCTCGAACCGGGTCTCAAGTGGCCCAACGACGTGATCCTGCGAGACCGAAAGGTGGCCGGAATCCTCGTCGAGACGCGTGTGGCCGGATCGGAGGTCACGGGCGCCGTCGTTGGTATCGGTCTGAACGTCTCGTCCCGGCCCGAGGACTTCTCTGCGGAGGTATCCGAGACCGCCACCAGCCTCGCCGTCGAACTCGAGGCCGCCGGGCGCGGTGGACCTCTGGGTCGGCCTGCCTTGCTCGCGGGGATCCTCAGGCAGATCGATCAGCGCTACAGGGAGTGGGCGCCGCAGCGTTTGCTCGGAGAGGCGACCGAAAAATCGATCATCCTCGGCCGGTCGGTGCGAGTCCGGGGCCCGCAGGGCGACGTCATGGAGGGGGTAGCGCGCCGGCTGACTCGGACCGGAGCGCTCGAACTCGAGGCCGGCGGGACGCTCGCCGTGGTCGAATCCGGCGAGGTCGAGCGGCTCGACGCTCCGTAATCCGAGTGTGGCGGAGCTGAGATGGCAGTTAGCACCATTATTACGCGGCCGACTTCCATCTCAGGGCTGGAGGCCGCCGTTGCGGCGGCGCGCCGCGCCCAGATGGCACTCGACCCCCACATGCCCGGGTTCGGTTGCCATCTCGGGGTCCGGGGCCCGCCTCCCATTAGGATTCAGTCGATGAGTACCGCAGGGCGCCGCAACGAGGACCTCGCCGCCGCGGCCGAGCGGGCGCGGTCCGGCGGCGCGCCGAAGTACCACGAGAAGCTCGCCCAACAGGGGAAGCTGTTCGTGCGCGATCGGCTCGCTCTCTTGCTGGACGACGCGGACTCCTTCGTCGAGGACGGCCTCCTCGTCAATGCGCTCGCCGGGGACCTGCCGGCGGACGGTGTGGTGACCGGAGTAGGAACCGTGGGAGGACGGCCCGTCGCCGTCATGGCCAACGATCCGACGGTAAAGGCGGGATCGTGGGGCGCACGCACGGTGGAGAAGATCGTTCGGATCATCGAGCTCGCCCGCAAACACGAACATCCGCTGATCTACCTCGTCGACTCTGCGGGTGCCCGCATCACCGATCAAGTCCAGCTGTTCCCGGGGCGCCGCGGAGCCGGTCGCATCTTCTATAGCCAGGTCAAGGCGTCCGGTCAGATCCCCCAGGTCTGCTGCCTGTTCGGCCCCTCGGCAGCGGGGGGCGCCTACATCCCCGCCTTTTGCGATGTGGTCTTCATGGTCGAGGGGAATGCATCGATGTACCTTGGCTCGCCCAGGATGGCCGAAGAGGTGATCGGCGAGAAAGTCACGCTCGAGGAGATGGGCGGCGCCCGAATGCACTGCGAAGTGTCCGGATGCGGCGACCTGTTGGTGACCGACGACAAGGCTGCAATCGAGGCGGCGCGCGGTTATCTCGATTTCTTCGGGCGGAGCTGGCGCGAGAACTCCCCGGTCGCGGCGAGCCGCCCGCCCGCTTTGCGTGCGTCGCTCACGGGGATCGTGCCCGAGGATGAGAGCCGCGCGTTCGACATGTATGCGCTGGTGGCGGGGATCGTGGACGAGGAGTCGTTCTTCGAGATCAAACCCGATTTCGCAAAGGAACTGATCACCGGCCTCGCACGCATCGAAGGACGAGCTGTCGGCGTGCTCGCCAACCAGCCCAAGGAGAAGGGCGGCGTGCTCTTCGTCGACTCAGCCGACAAGGCGGCACGTTTCATATGGCTTTGTGATGCCTTCAACATCCCACTCTTGTTCCTCGCCGACGTTCCCGGCTTCATGATCGGAACCGCAGTGGAGCAGCAGGGCATCATCCGACACGGAGCAAAGATGATCACCGCCGTTTCCGAAGCCACCGTGCCGAAGGTATGCGTGATCGTCAGGAAGGCGTACGGGGCCGGCCTTTACGCGATGGCCGGACCGGGCTTCGAACCCGACGTAACGATCGCGCTGCCGACTGCGCGTATCGCCGTGATGGGGCCGGAACCGGCGATCAACGCGGTGTACTTCAACAAGATCCAATCGATCGAAGATCCGGAGGAGCGCAAGCGTTTCATTGCGGAGAAGCGTGAGGAGTACGAGGCCGACATCGATCTCCTTCACCTTGCGTCTGAGAACGTAGTGGACGACGTCGTGCAGCCAGACGATCTGCGCACGGAGATCGCGCGCCGGTTGACCTGGGCGGAGAACAAGGACCGAGCTTTTTCTAGCCGTCGTCATGGAGTCCCTCCGGTATGACCTCGGCCATGGTGTCGCTCGACGTCGAGGACGCAATCGGAATCGTCACTTTGAACCGGCCCGAGGCGCTCAACGCAATCTCTGGAAGCGTTGCAGAACAGCTCACTTCAGCGTTTCGTGAAGTGGGGTCGCGGCCGGACATCTGGGTCATGGTGCTCCGAGCCGAGGGTGATAAAGCGTTTTGCGTCGGCGCGGACCTCAAAGAAAGGTCATCCTTCACGCTTGAGGACTTCTACTCCAACCGCAAACAGATCAGGGGGATGTTTGGCGCCCTTCGATCCATGCCCCAGCCGACTATTGCGGCTGTGTTTGGTTTCGCTCTCGGGGGTGGCTTCGAACTCGCCCTCTCGTGTGACTTCATCGTTGCCGCCCCAGGGACGATGCTCGGGCTTCCTGAGGCGCGCGTCGGTTTGATTCCCGCCGGCGGGGGGACCCAACTTCTTACTCACAAGGCTGGGATGGCGCGCGCCAAGGAGCTGATATTCACGGGCCGGCGCTTCTCGGCCGAGGAGGGCCAGGAGATGGGACTTGTCTCCCGCCTGGTGCCTGCAGAGCGCCTCGACGGCGAAGCAATTGAACTCGCACGCGATGTTTGCCGCTCGTCTCCGGTGGCCGTCCGGGAGGCCAAACGTGCGATCGAAGCCGCCGCAGGCTCCTCGATCGAAGACGGCGAGGAGCTCGAGCACGCGGCGTGGGAGCGTGTGATCGTCACCGAGGACCGAACGGAAGGCATCGCTGCATTCAACGAGAAACGCGCGCCGAATTGGAGCAACCGATGAGTGCCGGCGCAGTTCGCATTCGTGAGGTCGGTCCCCGCGATGGCATTCAAAGCGAGCGGGCCGAGATCTCGACCGCCGACAAGATACGGCTGATCGATCTCCTCAGCGAAACGGGTCTCCGACTGATCGAGGCGGTCAGTTTTGTCTCGCCCAAGGCCGTCCCCCAGATGGCGGATGCAAAGGATGTGTGGGAAGGGATAAGGCGCAATCCCAACGTCTTCTATTCCGCATTGGTGCCAAACGGGCGCGGGGCCGAGATCGCCGCGGAGTCCCGCGTCGACGGAATGCAGGTCTTCATCGCCGCCACCGACTCGTACAACCTTCGCAACGTCCGCAAGACGGTCGAAGAGTCGATGACGGATGTGGCGGAGGTGGCGAAGATCGGGGAGGCGGCCGGAATTCCGGTGGAGGCGACGATCTCGACTTCGTTCGGATGTCCATACGAAGGTGACGTAGCTCCCAACAGAGTCGTCGAACTCTCCCGGCGCATCACCGGACTCGGTATCAAGGCGATCTCATACGGCGACACCACGGGCATGGGGACACCTCGGCGGGTCGCCGAACTCGTCGGTGCCCTGCGCTCCGATATCCCAGAATTGACGCTCAATATGCACTTCCACGACACGCGCGGAACAGGACTTGCCAATGCTGTGGCTGCGCTGTTCGAGGGGGTCGAATATTTCGATGCATCGGTCGGCGGAATGGGCGGGAGTCCCTTCGCCGCGGGGGCAACGGGCAACATCGCCACAGAGGACCTCGTCCATATGCTGGAGGACATGGATGTGTCCACGGGTGTGGATCTGGACCGGCTGCTCGCAGCCGCGCGCCTGGCTCAGAGTTTGGTGGCGGGGGAACTTCCGAGCAAGGTCCTCAAAGCCGGTCCTCGGTCGGTTGTTGCAGGACCGGTCACTCAGGCGCGCTAACGATGTTCGACAAGATCCTGGTTGCGAACCGGGGCGAGATTGCCGTGCGGGTAGCGCGCACGTGTGCGCGGCTTGGCGTGGCGAGTGTTGCAGTCCACTCCGATGTCGACGAACACGCGCTTCATGTGGCCGTTGCCACCGAGACCGTCCGGTTGCCGGGGCGTACCTCTGCGGATACGTACCTCAACATGGATCGAATAATCGATGCGTCCCTGCAAACCGGTGCTCAAGCGATCCATCCTGGCTACGGCTTCCTTGCGGAAAACGCGGACTTTGCAGCAGCCGTCGAGGCGGCTGGGCTGAAGTGGATTGGTCCACCGGCCGACGCCATCCGGGCATTGGGGGACAAGATCTCGGCGCGCCGCATCGCTTCGGATGCGGGCGTCCCTGTCGTTCCCGGCCTCCTTCATGAAGTCGACGACGTTGTCGCGATCAGAGAGTTCGCGAGCGAAAGCGGCTACCCAATCGCTGTGAAGGCGTCCGGAGGAGGGGGTGGTCGGGGGCTCAAGATAGTGCGCTCCGAGAGCGAGATCCAGGATGCGCTCGATTCCGCGCGGCGGGAAGCGTCCGCTTACTTCGGGTCGACTGCCGTCTACGTCGAGCGTTACCTCGATTCCCCCAAACATCTTGAGGTGCAATTGTTGGCCCCAACTGAAAACGAGGCAATGTGGCTCGGCGTGCGCGACTGCTCGCTGCAACGCCGCCACCAGAAGCTCGTGGAGGAGACTCCGCCACCGCTCTGGTCCGAGCGGGCGGACGAGATGGGGAACGCGGCCGTCGCCCTGTCAAAAGCGAGCGGATACGTCAATGCCGGAACGGTTGAGATGTTGGCCGACGACGATGGCAACTTTTTCTTTCTCGAGGTGAACTCGAGGCTCCAGGTCGAGCACACCGTTACCGAGGAGGTGTACGGGCGCGACCTCGTCGAGTGTCAGCTGCGCATTGCAACTGGAGAAGGGCTCGACTTCTCGCAGTCGGACCTACAGCCCACAGGTCATGCGATCGAGTGCCGAATCAATGCCGAGGACCCGGCGCGTGGTTTTGCGCCATCACCGGGCGTCCTCCACTCGTATGAGGAGCCGTTCGGACCGCATCTCCGCGTCGATTCCGGCTACAAAAAGGGAGACGAAGTTCCGGGTGATTACGACTCACTGATTGCCAAACTGATTGTGTGGGGCGAAAACCGAGAGGAAGCCCGTCTTCGAATGCTCGAAGGTCTGCGCGCCTTTGTCGTCGGCGGGATAGAAACCACCATTCCAGCGCACCTACTTCTTCTCGACCACAGGGAGTTCGTCCGCGGCGACCACTCCACGGCCACCGTCGAGGCCAGCGCTGTTCTCGAAACACTTTCGGGCGCAGCCGTTGAGGGCGCGCTGAGGTTCGAAGGTCGGTCGATACGTCTGTGGCATCCCAGCATGTCCGCCTCCGCATCGGCAGCGGTTCACTCGACGGCGGCAACCGGCGAGGTGAGGGCGCCCATGCAGGGAACAATCCTTTCCGTTCTAGTTGAGGCGGGAGGCGTGGTGTCGGCGGGCGATCCACTGATGACCATCGAGGCAATGAAGATGGAGACCGTGGTGGTGGCACCGCGCACGGGATCCATCGTGGATATTCGGGCGGTGAGCGGAGGGGTGGTTAGGGCGGGTGAAACTCTCGCCGTCATCGAGTGAGCGCCGTGGTGCGATGCCGGCGCCCTGGGGGATACTCATTGCATCAGAAGGCGGACATGACGCCGGAATTGTTCTAACTGGACATAAAGTAGTGGGCGACAGTGACACTTGGAAGCTTGTTTCGCAACAAGGTGGCGGCTCCAATGACTGAATCCGAGAGACTGATGGTGGACGGAACGTGCCTGGAACCTTTGAGATAAAGCTTCCCAGGAGCCCCGAGGCGGCCCGACGCGCTCGCACTTGGATGGCAGGCCTCGACATCCCCCTTTCTGCCGACCGCATGCACGATCTCATCCTGTTGGCGAACGAGCTGGTTACGAACGCGGTGGTTCACGCGGAAGGAAAGGGCAAGGTCGCTCTCAGGATCTCGGTTCAGGGAGATGCTGTACGTGTCGAGGTAAGTGATCCGGGCGAGGGAATCGCCGGTCCCCGAGTGAAGAATCCCCGTCCACTCGACACATCGGGACGAGGGCTGGGCATGGTGGGAGAAGTGGCGAACCGGTGGGGATGGCGGACCGAGAACCTCACCAACGTATGGTTCGAATTCGACCGGCGCGAGCCGGCCAACCGCTAGTCACCCGCTGGTCCCGGCGCGCCGGGGAAGATCACCAAACCACAACATGTGTCGTCCTGTGCCAAACGTAACTTCTGCAATTGCCGCGCGTCAGTGGTTACGAAGCGCTTCGATCAGTTGCTTCTTGCTCATTCGACTGCGGCCCTCGATGCCGATCTCCGCGGCCCGCTTGCGCAAATCGTGGAGCGATCTCTCCTCGTAGCTCTCGCCGCCGCCGCCTTTTCGGCCGACTTGCGACCGGGAGGAACCTGCGGACGCATTCGCGATCCGCGCCGCCTTCTCTTTGCTCTCCCCCTGCTTTCGGAGCGCTTCGTATTGCTTGCTGTCTTTGACTCCCGGACCGTGTTTCTTAGGCATGGGTTGA
This sequence comes from Actinomycetota bacterium, assembly GCA_035641235.1. Taxonomy (GTDB): domain Bacteria; phylum Actinomycetota; class CADDZG01; order CADDZG01; family WHSQ01; genus DASQUP01. The sequence continues at coordinate 9,528 of DASQUP010000055.1, read as the reverse complement.
CCTCCTTTGCCGGCACACCGTTGTACTGGTGCCTCGACCAGCAACGTCGGTAGGGTTCGCAAACATCACTGGCCGAGGCGCTAGCCGAGCGATACCCCGGCGGGGGAGTGAAAAACGGCCGCGCTAGCGCAGTAGCGCCAGCTGCCGGGATTGGGCCAGCAGTATGCCGGTTTTGCTATAGATCTCGCCGTCCTCCTCGAAGAAACCCTCGGCCCCGACGCGCGACCTGAAGACGGCGAACAAGAAGTCGTCGGGATCCGCGTCCTCCAAGGCCAGGGGGTTGCGAAAGTGCACCGTGAGGTCGATGGTCGGCGCGGGGATGGGTTCGCTCAGGCGTCCGAAAATGGATGGCGGACATCCGTCCGCAAGAGTGGGAACCAGCAGTGGGTCGGGCGCGCGACCATTCTTCAACCTCATCCACGCACCGATCACGGACCTGTCGGAGCCCGAAAACGGCAGGTCGCCGTAAGCGAAGCGATAGTCCATACGGTCGAAGATTGGCGGCATCCTGCCCTCGAGATTGGGCGGTTCGGGTGCAACGTCCGACCCCGGTACATCCGGCATTTGCGCGTCGCTGAACTCGATCGCCGGGAACCGGTGTGAAAACGCGGCCAGTGCTTTGGCGACATACGTGTCGCCCTGGTAGAGGCGCGCAGAAACCGTCGATAGCGAGCGACCGGCGCGTTCGACGGTCGTGTGGATCGTCAGCGGACCCTCGACGGCCGGACGCATGTAGTGCACGGTCAACGACCGTGGCGAGCGCTCCGGATCGTCGACGGTCATGGTCAGCGCGCGCAGCATGATCGAAGCGAGGTATCCGCCGTTGGGGGCGTTCACCACCCACCACCCGCGATCGACCCTGCCGGTGAATTCGTCTGGCCCGACGCGTTCGAGCGCGGTGTCGCGATCGAAACGCGTCATGCTCGGGTCCGAGGGCCTATGAAATCAGAGCGCGAGCGATGACCATCCGTTGGATCTCCGAGGTGCCCTCGAAGATCGTGTAGATCTTCGCGTCGCGGTGCCACTTCTCTACCGGGAAGTCCTTTATGTAGCCGTAACCACCGAGAATCTGAATCGCGAGATCGGTGACTCTAACCGCTGTCTCACCTGCCTTCAGCTTCGACATCGATCCCTCGGCCTTTTCAAAGGGTTGTCCCGATGCCGCCATCCACGCGGCCCGATAAACGAGTAGCCGGGAGGCCTCGACCTCGACGGCCATTTCGGCCAGATGGTTCTGGATCGATTGGTGCTGTGAGATGGGGACTCCGAAGGAGTTGCGGTCCTTCGAATAGTCGATCGCAAACTCCAGCGCCGCCCTGGCGATCCCCACGGCTTGAGATGCGACTGAGGGCCGAGTGACCTCGAATGTGCGCAACGCAGCAGAGGAACGTCCGGTGGACTCGCCTCGGCGCGCCGAGTCGAGTTTCTTCTCGAGTCGGTCCATGCCGCCGAGTACGCGATCCAGCGGGATCCGGCAGTCCTCGAGAAGCACCTCGGATGTGTCGGAGGCACGGATGCCGAGTTTCTTCTCCTTTTTGCCGGGACGGATCCCCGGATCGTCTTTCGAGATGATGAACGAAGCCTGTCCGCGATGTCCGAGATCGGGATCAACTGTGGCAACAACTACGTAGACGTCGGCGTGGCCGCCGTTGGTTATGAAGACCTTCGTGCCGTTGATCACCCACTCATCGCCCTCGCGGCGTGCGCGCGTCCTGAGCGAACGTACGTCGGACCCTGCCTGAGGTTCCGTCACCGCAAACGCCCCGAGCCTGGGGTCCTCCGGCGTGCCGAACATCCTCGGTGCCCACTCGAAAAGTTGCTCGGGAGTGCCGACTGCGGCGAGCGCCGACAGCGGGAGTCCGGTGCCGAAGATGCACAAGCCGATTCCTGCACAGCCCCAGAAGATCTCCTCCATCACCAGCGGCAGGGTCAATCCACTGGGATCCTGCTGCGACTGCATGTAGATCTCCGGCGAATACAGTCCCGCTTCGGCGGCCTTCTTCACGACGGGCCAGGGGAACTCCTCCGACTCGTCGTAGATGTGTGCGACGGGTCGGATCTCCTTCTCGGCGAACTCGTGTGCCCACTTCTTCAGCTCGAGCTGCTCTTCCGACAGGGTGAATTCCATCGCTCCTCCAAGCTAGGCCGGCACCCATCTCTTCGGGAGATGGGGCCGAACATTGACCACACGGTCAAGTTTTCTCCACTCAGGATAGAACACCTTCTTGACTGTGCGGTCAATCTCCCTCGAGCAATCCTCGTAGGGGGGTCCCCCCTCCGAGGCAGGTTCAACTACAGTTCCGAACATGGACCTAGACCTCAGCGGCGAGCAGCAGCAGTTTCAGAAGACCGTCAGGGCGTTTGTGGACGATGCGATCCGTCCCCACGCGGAGCGGTGGGACGAGGAGCACCAGCTGCCGCTCGACGCCGTAGCAAAGATGGGCGAGCTCGGGCTTTTCGGACTGCCCTTCCCAGAGGAATACGGGGGTTCGGGGTCGGACTTCTTGACCCTATGTCTCGCCATCGAGGAGATCGCGCGGGTGGATTCGTCCCTGGCGATAACGCTTGAGGCGGCGGTCGGTCTCGGCGCGATGCCCGTTTTCCGCTTCGGCACCGAGAAGCAAAAGAAGGAGCTGCTGCCGGCGCTGGCCGCAGGTGAAGCACTCGCCGGGTTCGGCTTGACGGAGCCGGGCGGCGGGTCGGATGCCGGCGCCACGCTCACGAGCGCTGCGATGTCCGGGGATGAGTGGCTCGTCAACGGCTCGAAGGCCTTCATCACCAACGCGGGGACGGACATCACCGCGTTTGTCACCGTCACGGCCGTGACGGGGGAGCGGGACGGAGGCAAGGAAATCTCCACGATCATCATCCCATCGGGGACTCCCGGCTTCACGGTCGGCAAGCAGTACCGGAAGATGGGCTGGCGCCATTCCGACACCCGAGAACTTTCCTTCAACGAGTGCAGGGTGCCGGCGGAGAACCTCCTTGGCGAACGCGGCGAGGGGTTCAAGAACTTCTTAAACATCCTCGACGACGGTCGTATCGCAATCGCTGCGCTCGCCGTTGGGCTTGCCCAGGGATGTGTCGACGAGAGCATCAAATACTCGAAGGAGCGAAGCGCGTTCGGGCAACAGATCGGAAGCTTCCAGGCGCTGCAGTTCAAGATCTCAGACATGTTTATGAAGACGGAACTCGCCCGCAGTGCCTATTACCGAGCGGCATGGCTCAAAGAACGCGGCCGCCCCTACAAGAAGGAAGCGGCTATGGCGAAGCTCTTCGCATCGGAGACGGCGGTCGAGGTCGCCCGGGACGCCGTGCAGATCCACGGCGGATACGGGTACATCGAAGAGTTCCCCGTATGCCGGCACTTCAGGGACTCGAAGATCCTGGAGATCGGGGAGGGGACGTCCGAGGTGATGCGTATGATCATCGCCCGCGAGATCGATCTGCCGTCCTCTTGACGAGCGACCCCAAGGTCAAGCAGCTCGGGCTGGAGGCCGACTCAACAGCGGTGCTGCGAGCGGCCGATGAGGCGCGCTCCGCGGGTCGGTTTGGGATCGACACAGAGTTCCTGCGCGAACGGACCTTTCGCGCCCGGCTTTGTCTCGTGCAGGTTGCCACTCCGAACAACATCTATCTATTTGATCCGCTTGCCGGTATCGACCTATCGCCTCTCGGCAACGTCCTGGCCGACCCCCAGATTCAGGTTCTGGTGCACGCAGGGCGTCAGGACTTCGAACTGTTCGTCGAGCGCTTCGGCAGCATCCCCGCCAACGTGTTTGACATCCAGATCGCCGCGGGATTCACGGGCTACGGCGCCTCGCTCCCGTACGGCCGGCTCGTGGAGGAGACCACCGGCGGGCACGTCAGAAAGGGGGAGGCGTACACGGACTGGTGCCGCCGCCCCCTTACTTCGGCCCAGCTCACATACGCGGCCGACGACGTTAGGTATCTCATTCCGGTGGCAGATGCGCTCACGGCAAAGCTGGAGTCGCTGGGTCGTTTTGGGTGGATCCGAGAAGAGATGTCTTCCCTCGAGAGCCCCGACACGTACTCCTCGGATCCGGGAGTGGCGTGGAGGCGGGTATCGGGGCGAGGCGTATTGACGGGCCGCCAAACCGCCGTGCTGAAAGAAGTCGCCTCCTGGCGGGAGAAGGTTGCCGAACGCCGTGACACCCCGCGTGGCTGGGTGGTCAAGGACCCCACCCTCATCGAGATTGCGCGGCGCGCGCCCTCGGATGTTGCCGGTCTAAAAGGAATTCGCGGTCTCAATGCCAAGGAGGCGGAGCGCTCGGCTAAAGAGATCATCGCCGCGGTTCAACGCGGCCGAGAGGCTCCGCCCATTCCGCCGCCACCGGGACCGCCGCGCGGAGCGATTGCGCGCGTCCGAATGGTCTCCGGCCTTGCAGACGCGATAGTTCGTGCGCGGTGCGAGGCCGCGGAAATAGCGTCGGAGTTGGTGGCAACTCGGGCGGATCTCGAGGCATTGCTTGCCGCAGCGTTCTCTGGGACGGCCGAACCACAGAATCACCGCTTGCTGCGAGGATGGAGACGCGAACTCGCGGGACAGGCGGTCGTGGATCTGGCAAAGGGGCGGATCGGTCTTCGTGTCGTCAACCGGCCGCCGTATGTGGAGGAAGTGGAGCTGTGATGGTTTGTCGGGGGACTCGTTGTGGCGGATAACGAAGAGCGGTTGGCGCTCTTCCTCGATTTCGAGAACCTTGCGCTCGGCGCTCGTGATCGGGGGGAGAACCTCCAGCTGCAGGTCGTGATGGACGCGCTCAGCGAACGTGGGCGCGTCGTGGTCCGGCGCGCATACGCAGACTGGAATTTGTTTTCGGAATACCGCGCGGATCTCGTGTCGCAGCGGATCGAGATGATAGAGATCCCGCAGCGCACCGGCATGGTTCGTAAGAACGCAGCCGACATCAAACTTGCGGTGGACGCCCTGGAACTCGCATTCGAACGGGAGTTCCTCACCGTCTTCGTCATCGCCTCCGGGGACTCGGACTTCACGCCTTTGGTTCTGAAACTGCGCGAGTTAAACCGGCGCGTGGTTGGCGTCGGAGTGGAGGGGTCGACATCGGAGTTGCTTCCCGGCGCGTGCGACGAGTTCTTGTTCTACGAGCGCCTGCTCGGACCGGGGTCCGTGAAGTCGGCCCCGCGCCGGCGCAGGTCGAGTGAGGACGACGAGGAGTCGACGGATATCGGGAACATCAGCCGCCGGGTCACGCAAACGCTCTCGGGCCTTCAGCACACGATGGACGGGCCGGTGCTGTCGTCGATGGTCAAGCGAGCCCTGTTGCGGAAGGACCCCACCTTCTCCGAAGGCGACTACGGATTCCGCGCCTGGGGGGAGCTGATGCGCTATCTCGAGAACATCGGCCTCGTGGAGTTGCACGCGGGATCGGCCGAGGGCGACCCGACCGTGGAGTTTCCGGCCGACGGCGGTGGTGAGGGAAAGGCCTTCGAGCTGCTCCGAGACACGGTTGCAGAGCTGGAGCAGAGAACCGGGCAGCCGCCCCTGTCGGGGCTCAAGGACCAGATGCGGCGCCGGCAGCCAAACTTCTCGGAGAAGAACTTCGGGTACGGGGGATTCCTCCAGTTCGTCAAAGCCGCCGCGGCGAAGGGCATCGTGGACCTGGAGTGGGACGACGAGTCCGATGACTACTACCTTTCAGCGGGCGCACTCTGAACCGTCTGCTGTGGCTTCCACCTGTCGGAGGTGACAGCAAACGGTTCGGCTTTTTAGCGGAGCCAGGTGCGGAGGATGGCTTTGCTGAAGCCCCACGCGTAGCGGAACGTCGAGGGTTTCTTGGTCGCTCCGTTGGCGCGCCGGCGCAGAGTAATCGGCACCTCCTCGACCCTCAGGCTCTTTCGGGACGCATCGAGGATCACTTCGGACACGTAGAACTGATCCTGACGAAGGTCGAGCTGGCGCAGGGCATCGGCGCTCGCTGCGCGGTATCCGGTCGAGGGGTCGGTGATCTTGGTGCGCCCCAGAGTGCTCAGCAGTTTCGCGAAGAGTGCGACGCCGTGCCTTCGAACCGGGGACTCGACTTCGAACGATCCGAGCACCCGTGATCCCTGCACTATGTCGCACGTCTCCTCGATGAGCGGCTTAACGAGCAGGTGCATCTCCCGCGGATCGTGCTGCCCGTCTGCGTCCAGCGTCACGACAATCTTGGCGCCTCCCCGCAATGCCGCTTCGTATCCGAGGCGGACCGCAGCCCCGGAACCGCGCCGTAGGTCTCTTCGGATTACCGCTGCGCCTGCGTTTCGCGCGACAGACTCGGTGGCGTCCGTGCATCCATCGGCGATAACGATCGTGGCGACCGGCAGCCCGACGACCTGCTCCGGCATTTGCGCAAGGACCTCGCCGAGGTTGTCCGCCTCGTTGTAGGCGGGGATCACGACGGCACACGAGCCGGGCGGCATAGTCCAGCCGGTTTCCTCGAGTCGCTTGAGCGCGACGTAGTCGACGAGATCGCCCAACTCGTTCGAGAGCTGGTCGTCACGCGAGAAGCCGCGAAAGACGAGGATCAGTGTGAATAGGTTGGAGATGACGAGAAGGCCGATGATGCGCCGTTCCTGACCTCTTTCAAATCCCAGTGCTCCGAGAACTGGGTCGAGAAGATTGGGGGCGGCCGCGGCGACGACAAGCGCTGCAGACACGATCGCGACCATGAGAGCTTCGCCGCGGCGAAGCTGACCTTTCCTGTAGCGGACGATCGCAAAGGTCGCCAGTACTGCCGCAACCAGCGCGCCCAGGATCCTCAGACCCAATGCAGATGCCTCCAAAGGTGCAGGTCGCCAGGGCAGGTTGCCGCGAGCGAGGGTAGCACGGTGCTGTTTTGTATCCCGTGTCGCTACCCTTCAAACTCAACCGGCAGTGCACCGTACCTGTGACGGGCCCTGTGTACCGCCACCGGCGAACACTCGAGCGGATGGAGTAGCTATGGAGGGATATGGGCCGCCCACGTGGGGCGACAACATCGCATCCGAATACGACTCATTGTTCGGCTATATGTCCGACGTGGAAACGACGATTGACTTTCTCCTGGATGAGGCAGGACCCGATCCGTTTCTCGAACTCGGTGTCGGGACCGGAAGGATTGCGCTTCCGCTTGCAGAACGGGGCGCGCAGGTCCACGGAATCGATGCATCGAAGGCGATGGTGGATGCCCTACTCGCAAAGCCGGGGGGCGAGAGGATCGTTGCGACCGTCGGAGACTTTGGTGAGGCGCCGCTCGGAGGCCCCTTCGGACTCGTATTTGTTGTCTTCAACACTTTCTTCGCACTCACTTCGCAGGACGACCAGGTGCGCTGTTTTTCCAACATCGCCTCTGCGCTGCATCCGAAAGGCTGCTTTGTGATCGAGGTCTTTGTGCCCGACGAGACCAGGTGGAACAAGCACCAGCGAGTGGGAGTGGATTCCGTCAGGCTCGATTCAGTTGCGCTGGAGGTGAGCCGTCACGATCCGGTGGCCCAGCGCGTAGAGGCGCAGACCGTCGTCATCTCGGGGGAGGGCATCCGCCTCTATCCGACCTTCCTCCGCTATGCATGGCCCTCGGAGCTGGATCTGATGGCCAGGCTGGCGGGCCTGCGGCTGCGAGACCGGTGGGGATCCTGGGCGCGCGAGCCGTTCACGTCCGATAGCAAGAGCCACATCTCGGTCTACGAACCCGCGTAGAGCCCGTTCTTTTCTTCTGTATGCGTCTCGTAGACGGTCACCGAAGAAAAGAACGGGCGCGGTGGTAGCGTGCCAACATGCGTCGGTCGGCTCTGCTTCTCGCACTGGCCCTCGTGGCGGGGAGTGTCGCGCTCGCGGCTCGCGCCATGGAGACGGACGCGCCGGAGGTGTCGCAGGGAAGCACCGCAGAGGCGCGGGTTGAGCCGGGGTGCTCGGTCAAGGCGGGTGGATACCGCTGCCTGTATGGCCCGATCGAATTGAGCGGTGGTGGCTCCGCCAGGACCCCCTACGCGGATGTCGTCGACGCCCTCCCCGAATCCGGCTACATCACATCCATGCGCGCAACGCTGGTCGATCCCCAGGGCAACGCTATCCCGAGGCACGCCGTACATCTCCACCATGCGGTGTGGCTGAATCCGGCGCGCCGCGATACGACCTGTCGCGGGCTCCCCGATCGTTTCTTTGCGAGCGGCAAGGAACGTACGAAGATCTCGCTGCCCGACGGCTTCGGCTACCACTGGAGCAATGAGCCGCTGCCCGCGCCGTACTCACACCTCAGCCACAAGTGGTTGCTGAACTACCACCTCGACGCCATGCACAGTGGTCGCTACGAGGTCTACATCCGTCTCGACCTCGACTTCACTCCGGAATCGGAGGACCCGTCGATGAGCGGCGTGACGCCGGTGTGGATGGACGTCAGGAACTGCACGATGACATCCGAGTTCAACGTTCCCAAGAATGGCGGCCGGCACGGCAAGTACAAGACGACGTGGACCTTCCTAATGCCCGATTCGGGCCGCTTCGTCGCTATGGCGGGGCACCTGCACGACGGCGGTCTCAAACTGAAGTTGAGGAACATCACCCAGAAGGAGACCGTGTTTGTGTCGCGGCCCACGTACTCGAAGCACGATCGATGGGATCTGCGCAGGATGACGTCCTTCTCGGATGCCGCCGGGCCGACGGTTTCGGCCGGCGACAAGCTCCACCTGATCGCCGTCTACGACGACTCGCGCCGCTGGAAAAAGGTGATGGGAATCATGAGCGGCGCCTTCGTCCCGGACGGGAGCTAGCTCCGCCCCAGGCCACCTGCCTGGTTGGCCAGCACACAGATATACGTTCACCTATTTGTGGCGTACGCAAATTTACATCTCAGGTGTCTGCGTGAGCTGTGAAATGAACACCGGCAGGTGGTGGCTGATTAACATTTCGAGCCGGGGAGCGAAGCTGAACCGGCGCCCCTGAACTATCCTGCGGCGCATGGAGGTTCTGAGGTACATCGGTGACGGAGCGGACGTCGAGGACGCCCCGCTCCCCGAGGAGCTCGGCGCGCCGGGCGCGCTTCAGATCTTTCGCAACCTCGTCCTCCTTCGCACGTTCGACGAAAGAGCTGTGGCCCTCCAGCGTCAGGGCCGCCTGGGGACCTATCCGATGTTCTGGGGGGAAGAAGCTACCCAGGCGGGGCCCCTGCACGCGTGCGAAGACACCGACTGGGTGTTCCCGTCCTACCGGCAGGGCGCAGTAGGCATCCTGAGAGGACTGGCCCCCTCAACGATCTTCAAGTACAGGCGCGGCTTCGGAGGGACACACGGCTTTTGGAATCCGCGCGAGCTGCGGGTTGCGCCCAGCACCGTTGCCATCGGAACGCACCTGCCGCATGCCGTCGGGCTCGGATGGGCGGCCAAGATTCGAGGCGACCGAGTCGCGTCGCTCGTGTGGTTCGGTGACGGGTCCACGTCGGAGGGCGACTTCCACGAAGCGATGAACTTCGCCACCGTCTTTCGACTCCCCACGGTGTTCTTCTGCACCAACAACCAATGGGCGATCTCAACGCCGTT
>DASQUP010000054.1:0-6457 GCA_035641235.1 Actinomycetota bacterium | reverse complement strand
GGCGCGGGAGCGGTCGGGCACCATGATGTCGGGGCGAGTGTCGCCGACCCAGGCGATGAGCTGACGGTCTGACAAGTTGCCTTCGGCGAGTCCGTACTCGGCTGCGGCCGTCACCACCACAACCGACACCGCGATCGCGAGGCCGACGGTGATGGCCGAGAGTGCGGCACCGGAGCGGGCCCGATTGCGGGCCAGGTCACGCACTGCGAGACGGACGGCCACGGGCATACCACCGGCCCGCGCAGCGATGACGGTGATGCCCGGCGAGGCCATGAGCACCACTGCCGCCACCATTGCCACAACTCCTGCAATCAGCAGATACACGGTGACGTGATCCCGTGTCGGGTCGACACCCAGGCCGAGGCAGACGACGCCGATGGCGAGGAGCAGCACAGCAGCAAGTGCAGAGCGATGGGCGCCGACGCGGCGAGGGGGTCGGGCCGAAAGCGCGTTGACGATCGGCACCCTAGCGACCATGCGAGCCGGCCACCACGCCGACGCGGTGGCGGTCGCGACGGCGAGAGCGAAGCCGGCAGCGATCAGCCACCAGGGGAGGTCGAACCGACTGATCCGGTGGCCGGCCATTCCTTCGAACGCAGGCGCGAACAGGATCCACGCACCAAGGCCGAGCACGATCCCGGTGGCGGCCGCAACCATTCCCGCGAGCGCACCATTGGTGAGCACCACCACGCGGAGATGGCGCGGCGTGGCGCCGATGGCAGCGAGCATGCCCAGCTGACGCTGCCGGCGCTGGGCGATGACGACGAACCCAGCGCTGGCAACAAGTCCAACGAGCAGCATCCCAATGGTGGCGATTGTGAGGACCAACACGGCATAGACCGTCTTGTCGGAGCCGCCCGCGTCGTCGATAAAGAGCGGTCCGGGCTCGATGGCCGGTCGGAGAAACGCATCGATAGCATCCTCGCCGGCATCGAAGAGAACCGTCACTCGTTCCGGCGATTGGCCGGTGGAAGATGTGGTCAGCACGAACTCGTCGAGTAGGTCTCCCGGATTCTCGATGATTCCGACAACGACCGGCCGCTCATTCCCGACGGGGATCCCATCGCCGACGCTGGCGCCGAAGAGTCTAGAAGCGTCGTCGGTCACGGCGACTTCGTCGGCGGTCTGGGGATAGCGGCCGGTGAGAACCCGGAGCATCGGTGCGCCGTAGCGCCCGTTGGGGTCCTGTGAGCGCACCTCGACGGTGTCGACCGACCCGGGCACGGATGCGGAGCTGCGGCTGATCACCTCGATGGGACCGAACTGCTCCCGGGCCGCGGCCAAGTACTCGTCGAGGAGCTCGGGTTTGGCGACGGTGACTTCCAGGCGATATTGGGCCGATCCAAAAAGCCCCTCCGTAGGCCGGGCAACGTTGAACGCCGCCGTCGACGCAAAAACTGCCGCGCCGGTGCCCGCGGTAAGGAGCGCGGCCACCAGAACGTGCTGGCGCCACTCACGCCGAAACATGCGCACGGCCCACCGTGTCAGAGCTCGGCGGGCGACAACACGGGATGTCCGCGAACTCACTGCGGGTCCGGTGCGAGAAGCGATTCGGGGCCCTGCGGCGGCGCGGTCTGATCGACAACTCGACCGTCACGCAGAAAGACGATCCGGTCGGCCCACGAAGCCAGCTGGGCGTCGTGGGTGACCACGACCCCGGCGATCCCGCGCCGGCACGCGTCGCGGAGCAGGCGCATCACGGCCTCGCCGTTCACCGAGTCGAGAGCCCCCGTCGGCTCGTCCGCTAGCACCAGGTGTCGCTCCCCTACCACGGCACGAGCGATCGCCACCCGCTGGCGCTCGCCACCCGACAGGTCGTCCGGGAACCGACCGGCCTTGTCCGCGACCCCCAATTGCTCCAGGGCAGTGAGCGCCGCCGAACGCGTCCGCTTCCCATTCTGGCCGTCGAGCTCGAGCGGCAATGTCACGTTTTCGAGCGCGGTGAGGCCGGCCAGCAGGTTGAAGTCCTGAAATACATAGCCGATCGAGCGGCGGCGAAGCCGGGCGCGCTCGTTGCGCGTTAGCCTCGACACATTCGTACCGTCGACCACGACCTCACCGCTGGTTGGCTCCTCAAGGGTTCCCGCGATCGTCAACAGGGTGCTCTTGCCCGACCCACTCGGGCCCATCACGGCCACCAGTCCCCCGGCCTCCACCGACAAATCGACACCGTCTAACGCGTGCACCACGTCGGCGCCATCGTCATAGACCTTCGACACCCCAAGCAGGTCCAGTGCCGTCACCGGCCCACCACCTTTCGGCGCCGCACTCGCTCCGGCGTAGACGTGACCCGCGGCGCCGGCTCGTGAAGTGCGTCCGGGTTTCGCTTGAGTCGCCCATCGACCGCATCGAGCCAGCGGATCATCCCGTCGAGCCGGAACAGCTCGGCATCGACAACAAGGGCGAGGCTGATTTCATTCTCCGCCGCGTCTTCCTTGAGACGGGTGTATTGCTGCATCACCTCGGCCAGCCGGCGGCGATGGACCTGCACCACGTCCCGCACGTCGATCCCCCGGACCCGCAACGCCACCAGCACCTTGATCACCAGCTCGTTCCGGGGCGGCGAACCAGTCGCCGACGGCGTCCGCAGCCAGCCCTCCAACTCCCCCACCCCGGCCTCGGTTATCCGGAACGCCTTCTGCGGCCCTTCCTCACTATCGTCGTCGGCGGCTTCGACCAGGCCGTCGCGTTCGAGGCGCTGCAACGTCGTATACACCTGGCCAACGTTGAGCTCCCAAACCTCGCCGGTCCCCGCCTCAAACTCCTGCCGCAGTTGGAGCCCGTACTTCGGTCCCTCGCTCAACAGCGCCAGGAGCGCGTGGCGCACACTCACAACTCTTGTCCAAGTATCATACTGCGTATACTACTGACAACACCTGGCCTGCTGTCAAGAGCAAACGTGTTCTTTTCTCTTCACAAGGATGCGAGCGAGATTGCGCCACAGAGGGCCAGAACGATCAGGATCAGAAGCGGAGCGTCATTGGCTCCATTCGCACCCGGAGCACCGCCCGCCCCTCGTCCAGGCGGACCGAACGATAGGTCACTCCGGGGGCGATCTCTGGGAGCGGAACCGCGACGGCCGGTATCTCGCCGTCCGGGTCGACGACCAGGTCGTTGCCCTGGATGCCGAGGCGCGCCGATGCTTCGAGGCCGAGATCGTCTGAGATCACCGTCACCGCTCCGGCGCTGAATTGGATGGTGACCGGCGCGCCGCTGGCTTGCGCCGCGGAGGTTGCGTCCTCGCTCGTGAGCGAGGCCTCTCCCCTGCCCCGTCCCAACCCGATGGAACTATCGCCTCGTGCGATCAACTCGCTGATCGAGAACCGGACCCCCCGGAACCTCACCTCGACGTCGCGCAGCACAACATCCTCACGCGTCAAACGGTCGGTGGCGAGGGTCACGGAGTCGAGCTCACCGCTGAAAAGTCGGAACAGGAACGGGAACCCCTCGATGGTGACTTCCGGTCTGCGGTCGAGTTCCAGAGTGTTGAACGCGGCGGACGCGATGCGATTTTCGGCAACCGACTTGAGCGCGAAGTCACCCACTCCGAGGATCGCGACGAGCAGGAGGACGAGGATGACGAGGACTTTGCGCATGTCGGCTTCGGCTACCTTCCGGTACTGCCGAAACCTCCTTCCCCTCGTTGTGACGTGGGGAGGTCATCCATCTCTACAGGCACAGCGACGGCAACCGGCTGAATCACGAGTTGCGCGACCTTGTCTCCCCGTTTGATGTGGATGCTGTCGGTCGAATCAAGGTTCACGACAATCACCCGGATCTCTCCCCGGTATCCCGAGTCGATGAGCCCCGGCGCGTTTACGAGGGCAAGTCCTTCACGAAGTGCTCGCCCCGATCGCGCGTGGACGAAGCCCGCGTAACCCTCGGGGATGGCGACGGCAATGCCCGTTGGGATCGCCGTTCTCTCGCCCGGCGCGATCTCCATGCCTTCTGCCGCGAGTAGGTCGACCCCCGCATCTCCGGCTCTCGCATAGCCCGGTGTCGGAAGGTCGGGATCGAGCCGCTTGACGGGAAGCTTCACTCCTGCCCTCGTTCCGTCGACGAGCGCGAGCTCTGCAGCAATACCACGAGTTCACGTTCGAAATCCGTGAGCTCCTGGAAACCCTTGTACACGGATGCGAACCTGAGGTATGCGACGTCGTCGAGCACGCGAAGTCTGTCGAGGACCTCCCTGCCGATATCTGCAGATGGAACCCGGCGACGGCCGTCGGCGCGTATCGCTTCTTCGACTTCCTCGGCGAGCGCCTCGATCTGCTCATCGGTCACGGGGCGGTTCTTGCATGCCCGGCGGATGCCCTCCACGACTTTCGAGCGGTCGAAGGGCTCCTCGGCGCGGCCTCGTTTCTCGACGATCAGCGGGACCTCCTCAATCCGCTCGAAAGTGGTGAAGCGTCGGCCACATTCGAGGCACTCGCGACGGCGCCGGATCGCGCGGCCTTCCTCGGCAAGGCGCGAATCGACCACCTTGTCCTCTTCGCTCGAGCAATAAGGGCAGCGCACGAGCCCAATGGTAGGCGAGCCCGCGCCGAACCCGCTCGGGGGGTGCCTATACGGCTTTGGCCCCGTCCCTCAGCTCCTGGAGCTGCTCGCGCAGCTCCCGCACTGACGCCTGGTAGTCGTCGACGTTTTGCCCGCGCCGCCGTTTCGGCTTGCGGGCGCCGGTCAGTCGCGCCTCAGCTCCGCAAAGCGGGCAAGCGTCGGGGCCCAGCTGCAGCTCGGCTCCACACCCGTTACACCGCATGGCTCCCTCTTTAGCTCTCGACGAACCTCACGAGCAACCGCTGGTCGAACCGCACGATGGGCAGGCGAAGCAGGAGCCGGCCGGCTGCATCTGGACACCGCACGTCCCGCAGAACGGCAGCGATCCGGCGTGCACATCGGCCACGGGCCCCAGCATGATCACGCCCGGACCCGCCGGCTCGGACGCGGCATGCCCGTTGCCGAAGCCGTTTCCGTCCCCCTGGAGTTTGCCCTCGATCTCGTCCTGGCGCTCCCCCGAGGTTCGGATGCCGAGCGCGCTCCGCTCCTCCGCGGGGAGGTACTCGAAAGCGAGGACCCGGAACACGTAGTCGAGGATCGAGGTCGCGATCCTGAAGTCGGCGTCGTCGGTCATTCCCGACGGCTCGAACCTCGTGCCGACGAACTGCTTCACGTAGGCCGACAGCGGCACGCCGTACTGCAAGCCCATCGAGATCGAGATGGCGAACGCATCCATGATGCCCGCAAGAGTTGAGCCCTGCTTGGCGACCTTTAAGAACATCTCTCCGACGCTGCCGTTGGGGAACTCTCCGACCGTGAGGTACCCCTCGGTGTCGGCGACACGGAACTTGATCGTCTTCGACGTGCGCTTCTTCGGGAGCCGGTTACGAACGGGCTTCGGCATCTCCGTAGCAGACTTGGTCTCCGCTTGGCCGTCATCGCCCTTCTTCGACACCGACAGTGGCTGAGCCGCCTTGCAGTTGTCGCGGTAGATCGCCAGAGCCTTGAGCCCGAGCCGCCAGCCCTCGAGGTACGTCTGCTCGACGTCCTCGACGGTGACCTCTTCGGGAAGGTTTACGGTCTTCGAGATCGCTCCGGAGATGAACGGCTGGGCCGCCGCCATCATCTTTATGTGCCCCATGTAGTGGATGCTCCGCTCACCCATTGCGGTGTCGAACACCGTCATGTGGTCGGCACGAAGGTGAGGCGCGCCGATTACGTGCGAGTGTTCGTCGATGTAGGTCACGATGTCCTTCGTCTGCGTCTCGGTGTAGCCGAGCTTCTCCAATGCCTTCGGCACCGTCCGGTTGACGATCGACATCGTGCCCCCGCCCACCAGCTTCTTGGTCTTCTTCAGAGCAAGGTCGGGCTCGATCCCGGTCGTGTCGCAGTCCATCAGCAAACCGATTGTTCCGGTTGGAGCGAGCACCGTTGCCTGGGCGTTGCGGTAACCGAGTTCCCTGCCGAGCTGCAGGGCCTCGTCCCACACGTGGCGCGAGGCGGTGACGAGTGACTCCGGCGCCAGCTTCTCCGGGATCTCATAGGCCGCGTCGCGGTGCTTGCCGATCACCCTCAGCATCGGCTGCTCGTTCTCGGCGTATGCATCGAACGCACCGACTCGCTTGGCGATCTTTGCGGAGGTCGCGTAGCAGTGTCCGGTCATCAGTGCGGTGATGGCACCCGCCCACGCCCGCCCCTCCTCGGAGTCGTACGGAAGGCCCTGCGACATCAGCAGAGCGCCGAGGTTCGCGTAACCCTGGCCGAGCTGGCGCATCCGGTGGGAAGTCTCCGTGATCGCCTGCGTGGGGTACGAGGCGAAGCCGACCGAAATCTCCTGCGCAAGGAACACGATCTCGACCGCGTGCTTGAAGGACTCGACATCGAAGTCACCGTTGGCGTCGACGAACTTCATCAGGTTCAGCGAGGCCAGGTTGCAGCTGCTGTTGTCGACATGCATATA
>DASQUP010000053.1:0-5440 GCA_035641235.1 Actinomycetota bacterium | reverse complement strand
GAGGATTCGGGCCGCTTCGCAAGTCGTCGGATGGGAGGGCCACATGTGTCTGGGCATCCCGGGCCAGATCATGGAGATGATCGATGAGGAGAACCAGATCGCGAAGGTCGATGTCGCCGGCGTCCGGCGCAACGTGAATGTCGGGCTGTTGTTGACCGAAGGTGTGTCTCCCGGCGACTGGATCCTCATCCACGTGGGATTCGCCCTCTCGAAAATCGATGAAACCGAGGCTCAGGCCACGCTCAGCTTTTTGCAAGGGCTCGGCCAGGCATATGAGGACGAGCTCGAACAACTCAAGGAAAGCGAGATCTAATCCCGTTCTTTTCTTCTGTGACCGTCCTCAAGGCGGATAGAGAAGAAAGGAACGAGTTCTCACCCGGTGGATCCCCAGACCGAGTAGGCGAGGCGGCGCGTCCCAGAGTGGTCGAGGGCCCGTCGTGGGGACCTCCCGCCGGCTCGAAACTCGCTCGGCGAAATGCCGTAGAGGTGAATGAAACGATGGGCGAAGTGATACGGGTCGGCGAAGCCACAGTGACGGGCCACCGAGCCGATAGGCATCGTGGTGCGGCTCAAGAGGGTCTCCGCCCGCGAGCAGCGCAGCGCCTCCAGCGCGGCGCCGGGGCTCGATCCAAACTCGTCTCGGAATAGCCGGGTCACATAGCTCCGCGAGACGCTCGCCGCATCCGCAAGCTCGTCCAGCGGAACGCGTCGCAGCGGCATCTGTGCCCATTCAATACGGAGGAAATCGAGGGCGGCAGCCAGCGGCTGAGGGAGGCTCTCACTCGGATAGTTGGGGAGAGGGCCCGTGAGATACAGGGTAAGCAGGAGCGCCAGCGTGCGTTCGGCCTGGATTTCCCATCCCGTCGCTTGCTCATGTCCAAGCCACAACAAGTAGGCACACAGCCCCGCCATCGGATCGTTCTCCGTCATCCTGCGCACGCGCACCTCTGGATCGGCTCTGCGCCCCACCTGCTCGGGGTCGAAATGCACGTAACCATGCCGGCTTGACCTGGCTGGGTCCCAGATCAGCGTGTGCCGAACGCCCCTGGGGACCAGCAATAGCTCTCCGGGCCGAATTTTGAGGTCGACGTCGCCACTCTGGTAGCGGGCGATACCTCGGAGCATCCAGACAAACTCGAAGTCGTTGATCGTGCGCGGGGCCATTTCCGCTCCCGGCGGGTAGTCGGCGATTGCCGGCAGTCGCATTGGCCCTCCCGAGCCCCGAGGTCACATTTGGACAAATTCCGTGTAGGTCTGAGCATTCCACACCCGGCGCGCCGTGACGACGATATGGGGACCGCATGAGGAAAGGAGAGTGAGCATGGCGGCGCACAGTTCGATGGTGGAGGCCTCCCCAGTCGCGCGCACGCGCCCCGAAGCCGGCTACGAGGACAACGGATATCTGATCGTCCCGGAGGTGCTCGATCCGGCCCTTCTGGAGGAAGCGAGAGCTGAGTCTCTTGCCATTTGCCGCGGCGAGAGAGGACGGATTGACGGTGTCATACAGGCGTCGCCGCACGAAAACGATCTCTCCGTCTTGCGCAGGTACTTGTGCATCCACTTCCCGCACAAGATCTCGCGGCTTGCGCGTGACATCGCACGGCTTCCGACTGTGGTGGAGCCCCTTACCCGAGTCATCGGGCCAAACGTGAAGATGATGCAATCCATGCTCTTCATCAAGTCCGAGGGGAAACCCGGCCAGGCGTGGCACCAGGACGAAACCCACATCCCGACCCGGGACCGGTCCCTGACGGCTGTGTGGATCGCGCTCGACGACGCAACCGTCGAAAACGGATGCCTGTGGGTCATCCCAGGCTCACATCGTGCGGGGGTGCTCTATCCAGACAAGGAGCAAAACGACCCGCGCTTCGACTGCACGCGCGAGGCCTATGGATTTCGCTACCGCGAGGAAGATGCAGTTCCGGTGGAGCTGGCCGCAGGCTCGGCCCTCATCTTCAGCGGCTATCTATTACATCGTTCTCTGCCCAATAGCGGTCGCCACGGGCTCCGGCGTGCCCTCGTCAACCACTACATGAGAGCCGAATCGCTCCTGCCGTGGTTCCGTCCGGCGGACAGCGAGCCGATGGGAACCGTCGATCACCGCGACGTCATGCTCGTGGCCGGTGAGGACCCCTATGCCGGCAAGGGGATTGAAGACCTGATGCGGCCGCACGTCCGCCCCGACGGCCAGGGGGGCTGCATTCGCTGACACGTGCGTTCTGTCTGCTCAGTGTTCCGGAAACCGAGTCACTCAGCAGACGGAACGTTCTTGAGCCTAGTTTTCGACGAAGGCTTCTACTTTTACTGTGGTGCCGGCCCGTGCGGGGGGAACGATCGTGCCCTCGACCGGCTCGCCGTCGACCACCAGCCGGCCCACGCGCCCCACGACGCCGGCCGGCTTCCGGACCTCTATCTGATAGGTAGCGCCCCGGAACCTCCGGGTGGCGGTGAACCCCTCCCATTTCGCCGGTAGGCAGGGATCGAGCCGGAGCCCCTGGTGTTCGGGGCGGATGCCGAGGATCCATTGAGTGACCGCGACGAAGTTCCAGGCAGCCGTGCCTGTGAGCCAGGAGTTCTTCGCTTCGCCGTGGGTTGGTGCATCCACGCCCGCGATCATCTGGGCGTAGACATAGGGTTCGCAGCGGTGAAGCTCGCTGAGTTCCTCGCGTGCCGACGGATTGATACGCGTGTAGTAGTCGAATGCCCGATCGGCGTTCCCGGTGATCGTCTCGGCGATCATGATCCAAGGGTTCGTGTGGCAGAAGATCCCTGCGTTCTCCTTATATCCGGGCGGATAGGAGCTGATCTCTCCGAGCTCCACGCGATACCCCGAATAGGCCGGCTGCAGAAGAACGATGCCATGAGGCGTGGCGAGGTGTTCCGCCACCGATTCAAGAGCCTGCTCGGCCTTGCCGTCGTCGAGACCGATTCCGGCCATGACGCAAATGCCCTGCGGCTCGATGAAGATCTTTCCTTCCTTGTTCTCGGCCGACCCCACGAGTCCACCGAAGTAGTCATAGGCACGCCTAAACCAGTCCCCGTCCCATCCGTCGCGCCGGACTGCTTCGTCCATGTCGGCTCGTGATGCCCTATATGTCGCCGCTTCCTCGGGATGCCCGTGCCCCTCGGCGATTTGCGCCATTTCTTCGGCTGCCAGCACGAACAGTCCGGCAATGAATACGGATTCGGCAACGCCGCCCGATTTGTTCTCGGTCGTCTGGAACGATTCACCCGGCGTCTCGGAGAAACAGTTCAGGTTCAGACAGTCGTTCCAGTCGGCGCGCCCGATGAGTGGCAGTCCGTGCGGCCCGAGCCGGTCGAGGGTGTACTGCAAACAGCGACGGAGGTGGTCGTAGAGCGGCTCCTCGGATCCCGGTTCGTTGTCGTAGGGGACAGGTTCGTCGAGGATCCCGACGTCGGCAGTTTCCTTGAGGTAGGCGGCCACGGCGAGAACAAGCCAAAGCGGGTCGTCGTTGAAGCCGGAACCGATCGCGTCGTTCCCGCGTTTCGTCAGTGGTTGGTACTGGTGATACGCGCCCCCACTGGGAAGTTGCGTCGCGGCGATGTCCAGGATCCGCTCTCGGGCGCGCGCGGGGATCATGTGCACGAAACCCAGCAGGTCTTGGTTCGAATCTCGAAACCCCATGCCCCGACCGATCCCCGACTCGAACAACGAGGCGGAGCGGGACATGTTGAATGTCACCATGCATTGGTAAGCGTTCCAGGTGTTGATCATTCGGTTCGTGTGCTCGCTCGGAGTACTGACCTGCAGGCCATCCAAGAGCTCCGACCAGTGATCACGCAAGCGCTCGAACTCCGTCTCCACCGTCTCCGGCCGGACGTGTTTTTCGATGAGCGGACGAACAAGTTTCTTGTTTATCGTCTGCGAGCCCGGTGGATCAAACTTCGAGTCACGTGGGTTCTCGAAGTAGCCGAGCAGGAACACCACATCGTGCGTTTCGCCGGGGTTGAGGGTCATCCCCACATGGTGGGAACCGGACGGCGACCATCCGTGAGCCACCGAATCCGAAGAACGACCGAGCTCGACGGCGAGCGGACGATCCCAGCCGCGGTAGGGGCCGAGGAAGCTGTCGCGTGCTGTATCGAATCCGGCGAGATCCTCTGAACATGCGAAGTAAGCAAAGTGATCACGTCGCTCGCGGTACTCCGTCTTGTGGTAGATGATCCCGTCGTCCACCTCAACTTCCCCGGTGGAGAAGTTCCGCTGGAAGTTTGTCGCGTCATCCAACGCGTCCCAGAGACAGAATTCGACGGCGCTGAACAATGAGATCGTCGCGACACCCGCGCGATGGTTCGTGACCCGGCAGCGCCACACCTCGAAGGTCTGCCCGGGAGGGACGAAGAAGAGGATCTCCGCCTCGATCCCCGCGTGACGGGACCCGATGATCGTGTACCCAAGTCCATGCCGGCAGTGGTAGTCCTCGAGCTCGGCACGAACCGGCGCCCATGTCGGAGACCAGAAATCGCCGGTCGCAGAGTCGCGCAAGTAGATGTAGCGGCCTCCGGCGTCCACCGGAGTGTTGTTGTAGCGGTACCTGGTGAGTCGGCGAAGCCGGGCATCGCGGAAGAACGAGTATCCGCCGGCCGTGTTCGAGACAATGCCAAAGAAGTCTTCGCTGCCCAGATAGTTGATCCAGGGCAGCGGAGTGTCCGGTCGCGAGATCAGGTACTCGCGAGCCTTATCGTCGAAGCGGCCGAAGCGTCCCGATGTCCTTCCTTTGCCGGGGGGTCTGGGGGAGCATACCGCCGCCGGTACTTGCGCCGGTCACCAAATGGGTGAAATATCGGCACATCGGTTCTTCGATGGATGGGGGAGGGATATGGCTCAGATCGTCCTAGAGGACGTGTGGAAGGTCTACCCTGATGGGACCGAGGCCGTCCGAGCGCTTGACTTAGACATTTCCGACGGTGAATTCATGGTTCTCGTCGGGCCTTCCGGGTGCGGGAAGACGACCGCCCTGAGGATGGTGGCGGGGCTGGAGAACATCTCGAAGGGCGCCGTCCGCATCGGAGAGCGTGACGTAACCAACGTCTCGTCCAAGGATCGAGATATCGCCATGGTCTTCCAGGACTATGCGCTTTATCCGCACATGACCGTTTACGACAACATGGCCTTCGGCCTCAAATTGCAGAAGATCCCGAAGGACGACATTGATAAACGAGTCCGAGATGCCGCGGGCATCCTAGCCCTCGGCGAGTTTCTCAAGCGCAAACCAAAAGCGCTGTCGGGTGGGCAGCGGCAGCGTGTTGCGATGGGCCGGGCAATCGTCCGTCACCCGCAGGCGTTCCTGATGGACGAGCCCCTTTCGAACCTCGACGCGAAGCTCCGAGTTCAGATGCGCTCCGAAATTGCCCGGGTACAGCACGACCTCGGTACCACGACCATCTACGTGACTCACGACCAGACGGAAGCCATGAC
>DASQUP010000052.1:0-2943 GCA_035641235.1 Actinomycetota bacterium | reverse complement strand
TCGAAGCGCATTGCGCTCCCGCTCGGAATGTCGAGGCGGAAGCCGAACGCAGCCTCGCGGTCGAACGCCAGGGCACGGTTGACCTCGAAGAGGTGGTAATGAGCGCCGACCTGTACCGGCCGGTCACCGGTATTGGTGATTTCGATCTGCTTGGTTTCGCGGCCAGCGTTGACTTCAATTGATCCCTCCGCAAACTCGATCACGCCGGCCAACGCTGGTTCGCCAACGGCGAAAGCTTCCTCGGGAATCACCGATGGAGGCGGAGGCGGCGCAACCCAACGCGGCTCTGCAGTCGTGGTTACCATGACGTCGCTCCTTTGCCTATGCGCGAATTGGATTCGTGACGGTGACGAGTTTCGTGCCGTCGGGGAAGAGGGCTTCGATCTGGATGATCTTCACCAGGTCCTGAACCCCTTCCATCACGTCATCGCTGGTCAAGAGGGTCTTGGCATACTCCATGAGGTCGACCACCATAGGGATTGAGCCGTCTCGGGCCCGCTCGAGGATTTCGTCGGAGATGAGTGCGATGGTCTCCGGCTCGTTCAGCTTGACGCCCCGGGCGAGCCGGCGCCGAGCTATTTCCGCCGCAGTCCAAATTTGCAGTCGTTCCTCCTCGCGAATCGTGAGATGCACCGCCATACCTCCTTTCTGCGTCTAGTCCGCGTGGAACAGAGACACCTAACAGTTCTCCCGTCACGGCCGCCGTGACGAGCTCATGTTTATAGGCTGAGCGGGACCGGACAACGTAGGTCGGCTAGCGAGCCTAACGCTATCGCTCGGTGCGACGGAGCCACATCAGTCAGATGACTCTGAATGACCACACGGGAGCAGTCGTGGACCACACGGGACCGGTCGGGGTCGGACCTCCGGGGGAGGTAGGACAGTTCAGACCGTTATCGGCGGTGTCGTAGCTCAGGATCGCGCCGCGAGAGCTCGGGAAGCGCTCCGACGGCCCAATTCCAGAGCCAAGCCGAACAGCAGGTGACTCGTGAACTCCCACGCAAACGCGGCACGCGGCAGGCGCCATGGAGGCTCCTGGATCCGCAGCAGCGGCAGCGTCGTCCCGTGGCTTGCTGCGTACAGGCCCGCACCCGCGGCCGCCCCCGCTGCGGTGGTCGCGGCCGGGAAGGCGTCCGCGACTGCGCCGTACGCGCCCCCTAACACGGCTCCAAAGGTGTAGTGGACGACGGTCTGGGTCCGGAGCTTCGTGGGAGTGTCGAGCGGCCCTCGGCCGAGGCGCCTGGCCACACGGTCGGCCAGTACGGCGGGCGGCATGTTCTCGAGGTGACCCGTGGGATCGGCTCCTACAAGCTGCTTCTCTTGCTCGGTGGGTGGCCAGAGAGCCTCAGCAGCTCGCTGGAGCGGACCCTCGGTGATCCCCTTGAACTTCGTGGCGGGGATCGAAGCGGCCACCCCGATGAGCGCGGTCGTGGCGAGGGCCTTCGCTACGGCATGCTCCCGACCAGCTGCCGAGGAGCCGCGGGCACACCGCCCTTGGTGCGTCAGTCCCGGTCTCATGCTGGAGCGGCCTCCGGTTTCTCGATCGACTGTTTGATGTCGCTCGCGTCGAGCCGCTCGCGTAGGTGGTCGCCGACCCTGAGTGCGTTCGCCATTGCGGTCAGCCCCGGGTTGACCGCGCTGGACGAAGGGAAGAAGCTCGTGTCGACGACGTAAAGGTTGTCCAGGTCGTGGGCCTTGCAGTTCACGTCGAGCGCGGACGTGGCTGGGTCGGTCCCGAAACGGACGGTGCCGCACTGGTGCGCCACGCCCGCGATGGGGATCCGTTCGTCCCGGATCACCTGCTGGGGGATGAGGTGCGGGCGCATGTCGAGGTGGGTGAGCAGTCCCTTCAGCGTCGCGAGCAGGCGCTTGTGCGGCTCGAGGTTGTTGACCGAGTAGCGGACCTCGATTCGGCCGCTGCGACCGATCGTGACGCGGTTCGCCGGCTGAGGCAGATCCTCGGTCGTGAGCCAGAAGTCAACGGCGTGGCGAGCGACGTAGTCGAGCGCGAAGCCGGGCACGAACCGTGGTACACCTGCTTTGAGCATCTGGCTGTCGGTCTTGCCAAGCATCTGGATGTGCCCGAGCGGGAAGTCGAAGTCGTCGGACCCCCAGTAGTAGTCGTTGACTCCGAGCGTCTTCTGGAACCTCGTCTTGTTCGGCTCCTTCGAGAGGGCGATCACGGCTGAGTTGATCTGCGCCATGTAGTGGCGGCCGACAACGTCGGAGGAGTTGGCGAGCCCCTTGGGGTGCTGGTCGCTCGCCGAGCGCAGCAGGAGGAGCGCCGAGTTGATGGCGCCGCACGAGACGACGACGATGTCGCCTCGGTAGGTCTCGCGACGGTCCCCGGGGCGTTCGACGACAACGCCGCTGACGATGCGACCAGATGCGTCTGTCTCGAGCCGCACGACCTTCGCGTTGGTCTCGAGGGTGACGTTCGGATAGCGGAGCGCCGGCCGGATGCAGAGCACGTGGGCGTCGGCCTTGCCGTCGACGAGGCACGGGAAGCCGTCGAGACGGGAACACCGGACGCAGGGACTCTTCTCCGGATTCGACTCGTCGAGGTTCACTCCGACGGGCAGGTGGAAGGGGGCATGGCCCGTACGCACGAGATCGTCGTGCAACCTCTGGATGCGCGGCTCGTGGCTGACGGCCGGATAGGGGTACGGCCCCGAGGCGGGCGGCTCGGTCGGGTCCTCACCGCGCTCGCCGTGGACGAGGTAGAGGCGCTCGGCCTCGTCATAGTAGGGAGCGAAGTCCACGTAGCGGAGCGGCCAGGCGGGAGAGATCCCGCCGGGGTGGCGGACCTCGCCGAAGTCGTGTTCGCGGAGCCGGAAGAGGATCGCGGCGTAGAACTTCGTCTGACCGCCCACGTAATAGTGCTGGCCCGGGTGGAAGGCCTGCCCGCTCTTGTCGTACCAAGTCTCGTGCGTCTTGTACTTG
>DASQUP010000051.1:0-4538 GCA_035641235.1 Actinomycetota bacterium | reverse complement strand
GCAGGCCTGGGCGGCGAGACGATCCCGCTTGAGGAGTTCGCCTGGATGGTCGACAAGTTGGAGGCGGCAAAGGAGAACGGCCACATCGAGAAGGCCGCTCACTGGGTCGGGTTCGAGGAATGACGATGACCGAGCATCACGCAGCCCGCCAACCAATACAAAGAAGGGGGCGATAGAGATGCCTGAGGTCGTTCGTCAGCGTCTACCGCTTTTCGAGGAGCAGGGACGTTCTGCCAGCGTGCCCGACACCGTCGGGCGCAACCTGCACTATCTGCCCGATCTGCCGAGCGAGGACCCCTATCAGGCGGGTCACAGGACCTGTGCCGGGTGTGGTCCGGCGATCCAGTATCGCTGGGTCCTGAAGGCCGCCGGGGAGAACACCATCATGGCGGGGCCTACCGGTTGTATGTACGTGGCGAACTCCACGTACCTGTCGACGCCTTACACGGTGCCGTGGGCCCACACTCAGATCGGCGGGGGCGGTTCGTTCACCTCCGGCGTCGCCTCCGCCTACGAGGCCATGATCCGGAAGGGCAAGTACAAGGGGGAGTACCCCAACATCATCGTCATGGCCGGCGACGGTAGCGCGGCGGATATCGGCATCGGCTCCATCTCCGGGGGCCTGTACAGGAACCACGATGCCCTGTTCATCTGCTACGACAACGAGTGCTACGCCAACACCGGCATCCAGACGTCCCCAACGACTCCTTACGGGGGAGCAACCACCTTCACTCCGCCGGGGAAGGTGATTCCGGAGGGCAAGAAGCTGCCTGCCAAGAACCTGGCGAAGATGATGTCCGAGGGACACCCGAACTGTTACGTGGCTACGACAACTGTGGGCTACACCATCGACCTGATGAACAAGACGCGCAAGGGACTCAACCACCAGGGTGCCGCTTTCTTGCACTGTTACACGCCGTGTCAGAAGGGATGGGTGTATCAGACTCCAATGACCGTTGAGCTGAGCCGCAGGGTCGTCGAGAGTGGACTCTTCCCCGTGTGGGAGTACGACCCGGCGACCCGCAAGTACAGCTACTTCATCCCGCCTGTGATCAGACCGGTGACCGACTATTTGGCCATGCAGGGACGTTTCGGCCACATGCACCCGGAACACGTTGCCAAGATGCAGATGGCCGCAAACCGCAACTGGGAGGACATGGGCGTCGAAGTCACGGACAGGCTGCGGGAGCTCGAGAAGCCCGAGAATCACATGGCTCTTAGGGACGAGGATTACGCCTTGCCAATCAACCGAGGGGTCGGAGCTTAGACAGGACGGATCGCCTGCGGGGGGCATCGTTTATCGTCCCTCTCAGCATCCCCCTGATAGGGGTGCGCATGAGCCAGCTGCAGCTTCGCTTTGACGAAGGGCATCAGCAGCGTTACTTCTCGGATCGCCGCGCCCTACTCGAGTGCGTGCTGCGTGTCGCAGCGCAGAGCCCCCACCCCCGCTTCGAGGTCTGGGGCGAGGGGAGACCCGTGCTGAAGGCCGACGGCACCGAAGCCGGCAGGCGCTTCGAGCTGCTCGAGGTCCTGGACCTGCGGGAGGCCGAAGCCCGCGAACGCGTGGGTGCCGAGCTGGCCGAGTTGGCCAGCGGGGAGGCGTCGTGAACTCCCACAATGGGCACCAGGAAGAGGGGGTTCAGAACGTGATCCCTCTCACTCCCGCGGATGAGGTGATCCCGCTCGAAGAGCGCGCCGACTCCATGCGGGAGGCGATCGTGCAGGTGATTACCGATCTGGTCATCAGCCGGGTGCCTCCTGAAGAGCGATCGCCGCACTTCGACGCCGCCAGCGATCTCCTGGACCGCGCCGAGCGGGGACTCGTCGAGCTGATAGAGGCCGCGGAGCCCGGACCGGAGCAGGACGCCCTATTCAAGGACCTGGGGCTGAAATGACGTTGTGGGGCTGACGTGGCCGAGACCTACCCCTTCGAGTTGAGGCTGCCGCTGGCCCCGTACAGGTTCGAATGGGCCGGCGAGGCTGCTGTCGACTGCCAGACGCACCACACCGATTCATTCAGCGAGGAGCGCTACACGCACGCAGACGGGACCGTGGTCGTCATCCGCAACTATCTGGCCGACGGTTCCTTCCGAGTCATGTCCGATCGCGGTGACATCGAGTTGATCGACAACGCCGGTGATCAGTCTTCGCCGAACACCATCAGCGTCGTGAAGCTGCCGTAGACAGGATGAGATGTGTCCGTCCAGCCAACTGTGAGCAGGGGAAAGGAGGATCCGAGGGACTACGACCAGCCCATGAGCGTGGTCAAGTTGCCGTGAGATTCGCGATGCCTCTGCGTGACCTGGAAGAGGGGAAGTAAGCATAGGAGTTAGCTCCATAGCGGTCGATCACATACCGACACTGCTTGGTGTTAAGGGGGGTGACGTGGCAGAAGCTCCGAAATCCAAGGAAGCACCTGCGGAGCCTGTAAGAGAATCATCCTGGTTGGTGGGCCGCGCGGGGGGCTCTCGTTTGGTCATGGTTGGACGAAGCTGATGGACGCCATCAACGGCCTGGGAACTGGGCTCGCACAGGTTCTGGATCCGTCCAACTTCTTCTTCATGACCCTCGGCGTCTTGCTCGGACTCGTTGTCGGGGTTCTCCCGGGACTGGGGGGCACGGCGGGGGTTGCATTGCTCCTTCCGGTCACCGCGTTCATGGCTCCGACCGCGGCAATCCTGATGCTTGCCGGAATCTATTGGGGCGCCATCTATGGTGGAGCCATAACGTCGATCCTCTTTGGCGTTGCCGGCGAGCCGTGGTCTGTGGCCGTGATGTTCGACGGCCGCCCGCTCGCCAAACAGGGGAAGGCCGGGTTGGCGCTGATGGCTGCGTTCACGGTGTCGTTCATCGGTGCCATCGGAGCCGCTCTACTGTTCACGTTCCTCGCAGATCCCTTCGCGGGATTGGCGCTGCGCTTCGCGGCCCCGGAGCTGCTGGCCGTTCTGCTGCTAACCTTCAGCACCTTCATCGGGCTCGGGAGCGAGTCGCCGTTTAAGACAATAGCGATGATTGCGGCCGGCCTCGTGTTGACCACGGTCGGACTCGATGTGGTCTCGGGCACCCCCAGACTCACGTTCGGGACGTTGTCGCTGCTGCAGGGAGTCGATTTCATCCCGGTGACGATAGGGCTGTTCGGCATCGGCGAGATTCTCTTCAATGCCACTGAGCGCGTCCGAGGCGTTATCTCCGAGACGCACCAGAAGCCCACTATCGCCGACTTCGTGTCGTCCGTGAAGATCGTGATCCAGCGCTGGTGGACCATGCTCACCAACCTTCTTATCGGGTTCGTCACGGGCCTCCTCCCCGGCCTCGGAGCCACTCCGGCGTCGTTCATGGCGTGGGGCGTGGCGCGTCGCACATCAAAGCATCCGGAGCGTTTCGGCAAGGGCGAGATCGAGGGAGTCATGGCCCCGGAGATCGCGAACAATGCCGCGGGGACCGCGGCGATCCTGCCGATGCTCACACTGGGAATTCCCGGCTCTCCCACGGCCGCGGTGATCATGGCCGGGCTGTTCATTTGGGGGATGATACCGGGCCCGACGCTGTTCGAGGAGAACCGCGACGTTGTCTGGGGGTTCATAACCGGCCTCTACTTCTCGAACACAATCGCCTTCTTGATGTGCTTGTTCGCGACTCCGTTGCTGGCGAGTGTGATGCGGGTCCCCTACGCAATCCTCACGCCGATCATCGTCGTGTTCTGTATTGCCGGTGCATACACCGTCAACAACTCCATGTTCGATGTATGGCTCGTGCTCATCTTCGGAGTCATCGGGTTGGTGCTGCGCCTGTTGAAGTACCCGATCGCTCCATTCGTCGTGGCACTGGTCCTCGGGTTCCCGACTGAGGCGGCGGTGCGACGAACATTGATTCTGGGTGACGGGTCGCCGTGGATTCTATTCGGCCGCCCGATCGCGGCCGTTCTGACCGTAATCGCGGTGCTGTTGTTCATGCAGCCGCTGATTTGGTGGGTTATTCGGCGCGTGCGCGCGCCGCGCAACGCGGGGAAGGAGGCTACTGAAGAAGAAGAGGTCGAAGTGGCGGTCAAGTAGTCGCGAGGTATCGCTGCGAAGGGGGAGGAGAATATGTACAGGAAGTGGCGAACGTTTGTCGTCGCCGGCTTCGCATTCATGTTGTTGGTGGCCGCCGCCTGCGCCGAAGAGGAGCCCACCGGCGAGGACACGCAGGCCGCCGGCGGCGAGGCCGAGGCGGAGGCACCGGGACGGGCCGTCGAGTTCGTCGTAACCACCAGCCCCGGAGGCGGGTCGGACGTCTACGCACGTCGTATGACAAGCATCATCGAAAATTTGGACCTGTCGGAGGTGCCGTGGGTGGTCGTTAACAAGGATGGCGGCTCGGGGGCGGTCGGTATGCAGTACCTGCACGCGAAGGTCGGAGAGAGCAACGCCGTCCTCATTACGCTCAACAGCGTGTTTACAACTCCCCAGTTACAGGAGCTTCCGTTTGCGAGCATCTCCGAGGACTTCACGCCGATCGCGTCGATGGCGCTCGATACCTTCGCCTTGTGGGTACACACC
>DASQUP010000050.1:0-13444 GCA_035641235.1 Actinomycetota bacterium | reverse complement strand
GGATATGAGGCTCTCGAAGAGTTCGCGCGTATCGTCCTCGGATATCTCGACCATCCCCTCCATGGAGATCGCGACGACCGTTGGAAAGATCCCGCGCATCAGATCCGGGCCGCCCGTGCCTACGTCTTCGTCGGCTGCGTCGAACAGCGCCTCGATCGCGATCTTGATGGCGTCGTCGCTCTGCAGACCGTCGCTGTAACGCTTCTTGAGAGAGGAGCGAGCGTCTTTGCCCCCCGAACCCGTTGCGTGGTAGTCGTCCTCTTCGTAGCGCCCGCCGGTGACGTCGTATTTGAAGATGCGGCCGACGTTCCTCGCGGTGTCGAAGCCTGCGAATATCGGCACCACAACAAGGCCCTGCATAGCTGCCGGAAGGTTCGCCCGGATCATCTGCGAGAGCTTGTTCGCTTTCCCCTCGAGACTCAGGCGCTCGCCCTCGACTTTCTCGTAGTGCTCCAGCTCCGTTTGGAACAAGCGCACCATCTCCACCGCCGGGCCTGCGGCGCCGGCTATAGCGACGGCCGAATGGTCGTCCGCAGCAAAGACCTTTTCGATAGAGCGATGGGCGATCTGAAAGCCCTCCGTGGCGCGCCGGTCTCCCGCGACGATGACGCCGTCGGCGTAGCGGAGGGCGAGGACGGTCGTCCCTTCGGGCGCGTGTACCGGGCTGTCGATCTTGGACGTCATGTCGGGTGACTGTGCCTTGAGCACTTCGGTGAACGAAGCGCCCGGGCCATACACGGGAAGCCGTAAGAGGTCGTTGAGATTCGGATCGTTCATGCCCCCATCCTTGCCTGGTCGATGTAAGCGATCGCACTCCGTAGCAACGCGGGATCGTCCAGGAACTTCCCGAGCCCGCGATTGCAGTTGAAGCACAGTATCCCGCGCACCCGGCCGCCAGCGTGATCATGGTCGACGTGGACGGGCTTCTCTGCCCCGCAGATCGCGCAGACACCCCCCTGTTGGAGGATCATCCACTCGACTTGGACTGCATCGACGTTGTAGCGGCGCTTCAGCTGAAAAGCCCTCCCACTTCCGTGGTTCTTCTTGATATTGGCTTTGGTGACTCGTGCATGGCACGGCTTGCAGTGATAGCCGCGCCCCTGTGGGGACGAACGATGGCGAGGAAATTCTTCCAGCGGCTTGACTTCCCCACAGCGGGAACACCGCCGCGCGCCGCTCATGCGCGTTCGAGGTATGCGATGGCCGAAGCGATGATCCTCGGATCATCACGGAAGGCACCCAGGCCGGCGTTGCAATAGAGACAAAGGATGCCTCGGATGGCGCCGGTTTCGTGGTCGTGGTCCACCTGAGTGGCCGGGCGGGTGCGGCACAGGGCACAGAGCCCACCCTGGGCCGACATCATGAGTTCGACCTCGGCGACCCCGATCCCGTATCTGCCCTTCAGGTGGTAGTGACGGTTGCCGCCGTTGCGGCGTTTGTTTTCACGGCCCCGCTTGTTATGGCAAGGCTTGCAATAGACGCCTCTGCCATCGAGTTGACTACGGTGGCGCGGGAACAGATCCAAAGCCTTGATCTCAGCGCAGTCCGGGCAGCGTTTGCTACCCTCCGTCACTTAACGACCACACTCCGCATCATTGTCCGCCCTTTTGGATGTAGCTTCGAACAAACTCCTCGGCGTTCTGCTCTAGAACCTCGTCGATCTCGTCCAGGAGTTCGTCGATCTCCTCGGTTTTCGCATCGGCTTGCTTAGTCTCTTCCGGCGCCGCCTTCTCTTCCTCGCGGGGCCTTCCCTTGCGTGTCTGCTCGCCGGCCAAATCAATCACCTCATCTGGTCAAATCCGGACCACAATCGTATACGGCACCTGTGACACAAACGGCGCCCTACTCGAATAGCTTCGACCCAATCCCCAAGTCGAATAAGGCCACCGCCGAAAATGACTACATGGCGCATCCCGCCTACACCGCCTGGACCCGGCTCCACGCCCCCTGGAAAAGATGCCTGGAGCTGGCCTGGGCGGCCTACGGCGCCGCCAGGATCCCCGTCGGAGCCGTAGTCACCGACCTAACCAACCGGATCGTCGCCGAGGGCCCCCATCCACGTCTATGCGCCGCAGCCGGGCTCGGATCTGAGATGGCACGAAAGACCGATATTCCACGCTTCCGCGCCCGGCCGGCGGGGCCCCGCGACGGGCTGGGCGCCTAGCTGGTGAGGTTGCGAATCAGCTCGGCCGCGTCGGCACTGCGGTCGAAGAGTGCCTGCACCCGATCGCGAGTGCCCTTGAGCGGCTCCATTGTCGGGACCTTTCGGAGCGGCTCGTCTCCTACATCGAAGATGAGAGCGTCCCACGACGCCGCCACGATGTGATCCGAGAATCGCCGCAGACACTCACCGCGGAAGAATGCCCGAGTGTCCTCCGGTGGATGGTCGACCGCGTACTCGATCTCGTCGTCGGATACGAGCCGCTCGATCTTGCCCGTCCGCGCGAGCTTGTAGTAGAGGCCTTTTGATTCTCGTATGTCGTGGTACTGCAGGTCTATGAGTTTCATCTTCGGATGATCCCAGTCGAGCCCATCGCGGTCGCGATACGCGTGAAGCACGGATAGTTTGGCCACCCAGTCGAGTTGCGACGCCAGTGACATCGGGTCGCGCTCGAGTCCTTCGAGCACCGCCTCCCACCGATTCAACACATCGTCCGTGACGGAATCGGTCTCCTTCTCCTCCGAGTACTTCTTTGCGAGTTTGAAGTATTCCCATTGCAGCTCAACGGGATTGAGCGAGCGACCATCGGTCAGTTCGATCGTCCTCCGGCACGTCGGATCGTGAGAGACAGACCTCATCGACCGAACCGGCTCCGCAAGCGAGAAGTCGTCCGTGATGAAGTCGTCCTCGATCATCTTGAGCAGAAGCGCCGTCGTGCCGAGCTTCAGGAAGGTCGAGACCTCCGACATGTTTGCGTCTCCGACGATGACGTGGAGTCGGCGGTACCGCTCTGCGTCGGCATGCGGCTCGTC
Source organism: Actinomycetota bacterium (assembly GCA_035641235.1). Taxonomy (GTDB): domain Bacteria; phylum Actinomycetota; class CADDZG01; order CADDZG01; family WHSQ01; genus DASQUP01. The sequence continues at coordinate 10,471 of DASQUP010000050.1, read as the reverse complement.
GCGCGTGTTGATAATGGGGCGCTTGAACGTTGTCTCGAGACCCACCTCGACCTCGAAGAAATCGGCGCGCTGCGAGATCTGGTAGTCGACGTCACCCCCGCCGTTTTCGGAACCAACCTTCCCGGCGCCGCAGTAGATCTGGCGAGAAACGAAGAACGGGATCAGGTGCCGCACGAGGTTCGGGAACGGCGTAGAGCGTGCAACGAGGTAGTTCTCATGGCAGCCGTATGAGTTGCCCTTGCCGTCGGAGTTGTTCTTGTAGATAAAGACCTTCTCACCGCTGGGCACGATCGCCTGCGCTGCCTCTATTGATTGTTCGAGGATGCGCTCCCCCGCCTTGTCCCACACCACCGCGTCGCGCGGATTGGAGCACTCGGGACTCGAGTACTCGGGATGCGCGTGATCGACGTAGTAGCGGGCGCCGTTGGGAAGGATGACGTTGACGAGTCCGGAGTCGTCCTCCGGGGGGCCCTCCGCGCCGGGGCGCTCGAAACCCCGGGCGTCGCGCAGCGGATTCTCCTCTTCGTAGTCCCACTTCACGCGTTTGAAGGCTGGCTGCGCGTATGCGTTGATCAAGAGCGACGACGTCAGGATCGGATTGAACTCCGGAGCTTCCCGGACGGAGATCCCGTATTCGGTTTCGATCCCACAGACCTTCGGCAAAGACATGAGTTCAGGGTACGACGCCCGGCGTCAAACTGTCGCTAGGACGCCGGGCGGACTAGAGGTACTGGCCAGCCTGCACAGACTCGACCTGCCTGCTCCCCTCGCCGTCTTTGTGCTCGCCGACCAAAGTCCGGATGTAGACGATGCGCTCGCCCTTCTTGCCGGAGATCTTGGCCCAGTCGTCCGGGTTTGTGGTGTTCGGCAGGTCTTCGTTCTCCCGGTACTCCTGCAGGATGGCGTTGATCATGTCGTCCTTGTTGATCCCCTTGGCCTCGCCGGCGATCGCTCGCTTGATTGCAGCCTTCTTCGCGCGGCGGACGATGTTCTCGATCATTGCTCCGGAGGAGAAGTCTTTGAAGTACAGCTCCTCCTTCTCACCGTTCGCATAGGTGACCTCGAGGAACCGGTTCTGCGGCTCCTCCGAGTACATGTGAGCGACGGTCGACTTGATGATCTCCTGAACGGCGGTCTCCGGCGATCCGTGAGTTTCGACCTCGTCCCCCGAGATCGGTATCGAAGTCGTGAGGTACTTGGAGAAGATGTCGGCGGCCGATTTCTCATCCGGGCGTTCGATCTTGATCTTCACGTCGAGCCGACCCGGCCTCAGAATGGCCGGGTCGATCAGATCCTCACGGTTCGATGCGCCGACCACGATGACGTTCTTGAGGCTTTCGACACCGTCGATCTCCGCGAGGAGCTGAGGGACGATCGTTGACTCGATGTCGCTTGAGATCCCGGAGCCGCGCGTCCGGAACAGTGAATCCATCTCGTCGAAGAAGACAATGACGGGCACACCCTCCTCGGACTTCTCCTTCGCGCGCTGGAAGATGTGGCGGATCTGCCGCTCCGTCTCACCGACGTACTTGTTCAGCAGCTCGGGACCTTTGATGTTCAAGAAGTAGGACCGCCTGTCGTCGCGGCCGAGTTTGGTGGCCACTTTCTTTGCAAGGGAGTTCGCCACCGCCTTTGCTACCAGGGTCTTCCCGCATCCCGGAGGGCCGTAGAGAAGGATGCCCTTGGGCGGCTCGAGCTCGTGCTCCTTGAAGAGATCGCTGTGCAGGAACGGAAGCTCAACGGCGTCGCGGATCTCCTCGATCTGGTCGGCAAGGCCGCCGATGTCCTCGTAGGAGATGTCGGGGACCTCTTCGAGGATGAGCTCTTCGACTTCGGGCTTGGGGAGCTTCTCGAGCGCATGACCCGACTTGGGCTCGAGAAGCAGGCTATCGCCAGCGCGAATGACGATGTCCTTCAGCGGACCCGCCAGCTCGATCACACGCTCTTCGTCCGTGCGAGCGATAACGAGAGCCCGGATGCCTCCATCCATCAGTTCCTTGACGGTGACGACCTCACCCTGAACGTCGAACCTGTGTGCCTCGATGATGTTCAGAGCTTCGTTGAGGACGACCTCCTGTCCTCGTTGCAACTCGGTGAGATCAACCTCCCCGGCAACGTTCACCCGCAGCTTGCGGCCGTTGGTGAAGACGTCTGCGGTCTCGTCCTCGTACGACTGAAGGAAGACGCCGTAGCTTGCAGGGGGTTTGCTGAGGCTCTCGACCTGAGCGCGTAGTTCCTCGAGTTTGTCGCGCGCCTCCGCAAGGGTGGAGTGCAGGACGGCGTTGTTGTCCCGGGTCGCGCTCAGCTGAGCTTCTGTCTGACCGAGTCTCTTCTCGAGGGACGCGATCTGAGCGGGCGCCGCCTCGAGGCGGCGTCGACTGAGGGACGATTCCTCCTCTAGAAGCTTGAGCTGACCGCGCAGCTCCTGGATCTCCCTGTCGTAATCCGCGATCTTTCGCTCTAGCTCACGCTCGCCGACTGCAACCACCTCCCTGCGCACAAGATTACTCTCCTCGCTCCCCGGAAGGGGCGCAAAAGCCCCATCATTCTCATAGCCACGGCGGGCTCGCTCCGCGCCTGAAGTTAGGGCCTCAGTTATGCTCCGGCGCCCCGGGCGGCGGATTTGCGCCCCACCACGATGAATCCGGTGTGGGCCACCATCCGGTGGTCGGGCCTGACGGACTGCCCTTCGACATTCCACGTTCTCACAAGCCCCTCAAAGGTGCTGAGCAGGGTGAATCCACCGGCCCGCATGGCTTCGACGGCCTGGGACACCTGCGGGACCGTCGGGAGGTAGCAGCACAGGACGCCCCCCGGAGCGAGCGATTCGGTCGTCTCCCCCACCGCCCTCCAGGGTTCGGGCAGATCGAGCACTATCCGGTCAACCCCCCGCTCGGGCACGCCCTCGAAGATGTCGCCGAGACGGACCTCGAGGTTTTCGGGTTTGCCCCCGAGCCCCTCGTACCACGATGCGATGTTCTCAAGGCCACGGGCGTGATGGTCCTCCCTCGCCTCGTAGGAGATCACCCGGCCCGACTCGCCCACGGCCCGGGTAAGTGCGAGCGTGAGCGACCCGGACCCGGTTCCGGCCTCCAGGACCGTCGCTCCGGGAAAGATGTCGGCGTAGACCAAAATCAGCCCGATATCCTTCGGATAGACGACCTGCGCTCCCCGTTTCATCTTCAGCGTGTAGTCGGCGAGGGTGGGGCGGAAGACGAGGAGCTTAGAGCCCCCCGATGTCGTCACCGACGAACCCTCGGGCGCCCCGATTATGTCGTCGTGGGCGACGCTTCCGAGGTGCGAGTGGAAGGTGTGTCCGCTACCGAGCAGGATGAGGTAGCGGCGGCCGCGAGCGTCGATCAACAGGACTCGTTCGCCGGGTTGGAGTTCTCCCCTCACTATGGTTCTCGCCGGCCGGTCTTCTGGGCCTGATCCTGCCGGCGATATGCGAGGGCTTTCGTCTTGCAGAACGAGCACACAGGATCCGAGCCGTCGTCCCACCGGACGGTCGGCGCGCCGCATTGCGCGCAGGCTACGACTTCCGCTGAGTCGTCGGCGTTGCCCGACGAGAACTTGTTCTGTGCTCGCTTGAGAAACCCGAAATAGAACTGCTGTTTGGTTCCCGGGGAGTTCTCCTCGAGGAGTGTCACCGCCTCCTTGTAGCGGTGCTGCGTGTTGCCCTCCACCATGGGGCACTCTTCTACGACGTAGTCGATCCCCTTTACGACCGCGTACGCGGCCGTTTCCCGCTCCGCCAGCCGAACGAGAGGTTTCACTTTTTTCACGAGCGCTACGTGAGCGGAGTCACCGCTGCCCAGGATGCGCTCCTGGAGCACCGGCATCTGGCGACCGAGCATGTCCGCGTTCCAGTGGAGGACGTTGCCGAAAAGGGTTGCGACCTCGTCGTCGAGGTTGTGACCGGTGACGAGGACCTCGAAGCCCTCCTCGATGGCCGCGCGATTGAACTCGTAGCGCTTGTTCAGACCGCACCCGGAGCACGGAACCCGGCCGGTGAGGCGCGCGAGCTCCGGCACCGTGTAGCCGTGCTCCGTAGCAAGTGATCGGAGGATGAGCTTGGCGCCCGTGCGGTCTGCGAATGCGATTGCCGCCTCTTTCGAGCGGGTCGAGTAGCCGCCGATTCCCAGGTCGAGGTAGAAACCCGTGGTGTCATAACCGAGGTCGAGCAGGATGTCCCAGAGCGCGAGCGAATCCTTTCCGCCCGAGACGGCTATCAGCAGCCGGTCGTCGGGTCCGAACATGCGGAACTCCTTTATCGTGCGCGCGATCTGGCTCCGGACGTGGTCGATGAAGTGGTCCCGGCAGAAAGCTGCATTGTGACGGCGGATATCGACGACCGCGTGCTCGCGGCAGACCTTGCACTTCAAGCCGCACCTCCGGAGAGGACCGGGCGGACTTCGATCTGGTCTTCGTCCGATAGGCGCTCGTCGCGCGTGAGCAAGGTGGAGTCTCGGATCACGAGCACGGCTTCGGGAACGATCTCTAAGCGTTTGAGCAGGTCGAGAACGGTTGATGGACCCGAGACCTCGACCACACGATCCGGGTTACGGAGCTTCACCTTCATGGATCAAAGGGTAGCCCCTGCAACCCCTACCGGGGTCAGTCGACCGGGAAAGTCGCGGGGCGCCCGTCGAGTGTGACCTTGACGGTTCTCTCGCCCCCGGCGCTCACGAGGGAGATGGTCGCCTCGTCGCCGGGCGAGTATTTGCCGAGTGTGTCGATAAGGTCCCCGCCGTCTGCAATTCTGTTGTCGTCGACGGCGACGATGACGTCTCCCTGCTCGATGCCGGCGCCTTCGGCAGGACTCCCCTCGAACACCCCAACAACCAGCGCTCCCTCCGTCACCGGCAGCCCGAGTTGATCCGCAACAAGCTCGTCGAGTTGGCCCGTCTGGACCCCGAGCCACGCTCGTTTTTCGGCCGGCTCGCTCAGGATCTGCTGGACGATCGGCAGGGCCTCGTCGATCGGAATCGCAAACCCGATGTTCTCAGCCGCTGCCGCCGCTGCTGCAGCGCTGTTGATCCCCACCAGGCGCCCGTTTCCGTCGACGAGTGGGCCTCCCGAGTTGCCGGGATTGATCGCGGCGTCCGTCTGGAGCATGTCGGTCAAGCGGAGGCCGTCGGCCGGGGTGATGGTGCGGTCCGTGGCCGACAGGATGCCCTTCGTCACGGTCGGGCCGCCAACCTCCAGTGGGAAGCCGATGGCGATGACTTCGTCACCCAAACGGAGCGACTCCGACTTGCCCAGCTCGATGGGGGTGAGGTCGTCGGCGTCGACCTGTACGACGGCGATGTCCTTCTCCGGAATGCCACCAACTACTCGGCCCTCTTCGGTCTCACCGTCCGTGAACCCGATCTGGACATCGACCGCGCCGGCCACGACGTGGAAATTCGTGAGGATGATCCCCTGTTCGTCGAGAACGACCCCCGAGCCATGACCCCCGGTCTCCTGGTCCTCTCCGAAGAGGTCGAAGTTCGCCTGCTTCACCCTTACGTTGACGACTGAAGGAAGTACCTTCTCGACGACCTCGGCCGTGTCGGATGCGGGAGGTGGAGCATCGTTTTGCTCCAGGTCGACCGACTCGACCGGAGCGCTCCCCTTTTCTTCTGGCCGCTCGGAGGTTGCAACGATTCCCCACGCGAACAGGACGATGACGACCAGCGCTGCGAGCGCGAACGCGAGCTTCTTCATAGCGGTCAGGATAGGCGTATCGAGATGAAATAAACGTAAAAGGGTTCTTTCGCCCCGGTGGCCGCCCGTTGCAGGCTCATCCCTCGGCGGCGGCCTCGAATGCCTCGACGTCGATCTGCCCGCCTTGGACTCCGCCCAACGCGAACACGATCCAGTAGGCGCCGGGCTGGAGCGGGATTCGTTCATTGACCTCGTCGGAGAATTCCGTCCAGGCCAGGAGCCCCCACACCGACACGATCTTCTGCGGACCCTCGAAGAGCACCTCTCTCGTGGACGGGTCCACGAGATACCAGGCCTCGGGCCAGTTGCCGGCGGGTGCGTTCCACGCCCGCTTGACGACGAACGGAAGCGTCCGGCCGCCGCGAATGGGAATGCCGTCCGCCCCGTGGGCAGAGCGCGCGGGGCGTACTGCGCTCATTACGATCTTGCGCTGATGCCCCTCGATGTCTGCGACGAGTGACGAGAGCTCCACGGCCGAAACATACCCCGGCTTCTGGACCTTCAGAGAAGTTTGAGGCCGACGATCATGGGTGTGCCCTCCTGATCCGCCCAGCGTGATTCGACGGCTACCTCCCGGCCCTGCCCCCGGTAAACGATCGTGGCAGTGGCCTCGTCGCCGGCGAGATTGACCTCCGTCACCTCGGCGGACTCAATTGATTTGGGGAGTTTCTCCATAACGGGCGGAGCATCCGCCTTGCCGGTATCGGACAGATCGCGTGCGGCGCGCCTGATGTCCCCCTCGACCATTGCTGCGGTATGACCTTCGGCGTGTGTCCTCACCGTTGCCTCGTCCATAGAAGACTCCTTTCGCGGCTCTGCAAATGTCTCTCGTCGAACGCTACCCCACCTACTATTCGGAGACATGTGTTCGTTCTGCGCCATCGTTGGGGACCCGTCGCAGGCTCATGTAGTACTCGATCGCGGCGGATCCTTGGCCTTTCTCGATCATCGGCCACTCTTCGCGGGGCACACTCTCTTGATCCCCAAGGAGCACTTCGAAACGCTGGGTGATCTTCCAACCGATCGGATAGAGGAATTCTTCGGCCACGCGCAGATGCTCGCCGCGGGGATAGAAAGCGCTATGGGCGCTCAGGGCACCTTCGTTGCGATGAACAACAAGGTCAGTCAGAGCGTCCCGCATCTCCATGTCCACGTCGTTCCCCGCCGGAGGAAGGACGGACTTCGGGGGTTCTTCTGGCCGCGGACGAAATACCGGGGTGATCACCACATGGCTGAAACGGCCTCAACTATCCGGGCAGAGTTGGAGCGCTTGTCCGCGGACCACAAGCAATGACCGCAGAGATCAGCCTGGAGTCCACGAATGGGATCCGCCTCGAGGCCGAATTCGATCGCGCGAACGATCCGCGCGCTGCCCTCGTGGTCTGCCACGCACATCCCGAGATGCAGGGGACCATGAAATCACCGTTGCTCCTCGCCATCCGTGACGCACTCGTGGGACAAGAGTGGAGCGTGGTGCGCTTCAATTTCCGCGGGGTGGAAGGGTCGGAGGGGGAATTCGGCGATGGGCTGGAGGAAGTCGACGATGCACTGGCCGCCATCCGTTTCGTCCGGACGGAGCACCCCGACGCACCGATCGCAGTTCTGGGATGGTCCTTCGGGGCCGCCGTTGCGATCCGAGCGGCGGCCCGCGAGCCCGAGGTCGAGGCCTGCGTGGCCATCGCGCCGTCGGTTGTTCCAAAACCCGACATCTCGCACGGGCTTCCGGCGGCTCGGGAAGTTGGTTTCGAAGCTCCCCTGCTGATCGTGTGCGGCGCCAACGACGATGTGACTCCCCCCGAGGATGCCCGGCGGTGGGCCGCCGAGGCGGGCGCTCAGTACAAGGAGATCCCCGCCGCCAACCATTTCTTCTGGGCGAAGTACGAACCGCTCATATCGACCGTGACGGGGTTCCTCGACGAGGCCGTTTGATCTTTAGCGTCCAGGAGGCGAGATGGAATGAAGCTAGGACTGGATGTGGCGCAGCACCAGCTGACGTGGGACGAGCTTCTGGCGCGCGTGCGATTTGCGGAGGCTGCCGGATTCGACGGCGCCTGGCTGTTCGATCACTTCAAAGCTCTCTACGGCGATCCGGCAGGCCCCTGTCTCGAGGGATGGACCCTACTCGCCGCTCTCGCCGCATCGACCGAAAGGATTCGCCTGGGACCGCTCGTTACGGGCATGACCTACCGACACCCCTCGATGCTCGCTGCGGAGGCGGTTACCGTCGATCACGTTTCCGGTGGCCGCCTGGAGTTCGCCGTCGGCGCGGCGTGGTTTGAAGAGGAACACCGTGAACTCGGCTTCCACTTCCCCTCGGTGAAGGAACGGGCAGAGCGCTTGGAGGAAGCTGTCCAGTTGGTGCGCCTCTTGATGACCGAAGACGGTGTCTCCTTCGTCGGGAAGCACTATCGCTTGGAGAAGGCGACCTACCGGCCCCGACCCGTGCAGCAGCCGCATCCTCCGCTCTGGATCGGCGCCCGCGGCGAACGCTTGATGCTGCCGATCGTCGGCCGGAACGCGGATGTATGGCACGCGGGAGGCCGCGCCGAGTCCCTGAAGAGGAAGTGGCTGGTCGTCGCCGAGCATGCCGAGAAGGCCGGTCGTGATCCTGCGGATATCGTTCGGGCCAGCGATCTCTCCATCTCTGAGGAATGGGACGAAGTGCGTGCACAGGCAGAGTCCCTTCGTGACATAGGAGTCACATACCTGACCGTCAGCTGGCCCGGCCAGGGCCAAGGTCGAGTCGAGGAGTTCCTCGATCGGATTGGCAACGAATTGATGGATTAGTCGTCCAGGTCAGGGGAAACACGCAAGTCCGCCCTCGTACGAGAATGGATTTCGATGACCGCTCCCGACGTCGGACTGTTTGGGCCCGGCAGCGTTACCTGGAGGATCCACGGTGATCCCGCGAGCCTGATCGGTGGACTGCGTGCACTCCTGGTGCAGGCGCTGAACCCGCGTGCTATGGCGGCAGTCGATCAACACAGCGACTACAAGAGCGATCCGTGGGCCCGACTTCGAAGCACCAGCGCGTACCTCACGGCAACCACCTTCGGTGACACCGAGACCGCGACCAGAGCGGCGCGGCGAGTCAGGGAGATCCATCGCAGCGTGAGCGGCACGGATCCGGTAACCGGTCGTCCATATCGCGCCGACGATCCCGAGCTGTTGCTGTGGGTCCACACCGTGGAGGTGGACTCCTTCCTCGCGGCCTACCGCGCGTATGCGGGGCCGGTTTCGGAGGGCGATGCCGATGTGTACGTCTCGGAAATGGTCAGAGCGGCCGAACTCGTGGGGCTGCACGCGGAGGACGTGCCGAAGTCTTTCGTGGAGCTGCGCTCCTATCTCGACGGAGTAACGGGCCTCGCCCTAACGCCGGCAGCCAAGGACGGTGCGCGTTACATCCTGGCGCCCCCGATGCCGCTGGCCGCCCGGCCTCTGTGGGCCATTCCCTCTGCCGCCGCAGTCGCGATCCTTCCCGACGAGGTCCGCCGCCTCTACGGCCTTCGCTGGTGGCGTCCCGCCACCCCCCTTGTGCGCGCCTATGTCTTCGCCACATTGCGGATTCTCAACGTTGCCCTCCCTCCTCCTCCGCCGGTCAGGAGAGCTATGCAGCGAGCGCGGGAGATCGCCGCGTAGCCGTTGCCTCCGCGGCTAAGGAGCGGCACGGTGGGTAACCACCTCGCGATGAAGTTCAGTGTGAGCGGCACCCACAACACGTTCGAGGTCACCGTTTACTGGAGGGACGGACGGCTCGACGGGCCCGAAGAACTCGTCCGGGCCATACAGACGGAGGCGGAACGACTCGAGGGAACCCCCATTTCTGCTCGAGATGCCGACGATCAGGTCTATTCGAAGACGGACCATTTGCTGAATCCACACTCCGCGCGCGAGATCATCCGCCGGAGCTTTGACCCCACCAGCCGAACCGAACTCGAGGTGCTGGAGGGCGAGTTCCCACCCGCGCCAAGGTTCCGGAGCCGCCTGGACGAGCGCGGGTAGAGACGTCTACGTCGTTCCTATGAGACCGGCCTAGGCCGCGCAGCGCGTTCAAATGGCCGGGCCGCGCTATTGAGCCGCCTTCCGCCGGACGGAATAATTTCCAACACCGGACCCGACGGAGGGGGCCGCTCCCCGGCTTTCACCGGCTGGGGGCGGCGCTACCGGAACACGAGCTTGGGGTGCTACGTGAAGTCTTCTGGACGAGCAGCGCACGAACAATCGGTTCACAAAAAGAACCAAGAGATCGACACGATCATCGACCTCGATCGCCAGGAGCTCCTCAGCATCCTGCGAGAGGTCCAGGAACATTCGGCGGCGCCCGAGTACACGGTAGACGTAGCTTCGGATCCCTACACCGACCGCCGCATGGCCTAATCCCTCGAGCTGAGGTCCGTCCGCGGCCGGGTCCCATCTGAGATGCTGGGCCCGTCTTCAGAGGATGGGCGGCGCTGTGTTCGGATTGGGGGAGATAGGTGTGAGCACCAACACGGTCGTGTTCGACGTGATCGGCACCCTGTTCAGTCTCGAGACCGTCCGGCGGCGAATGACCGACATGGGTGCGCCGGCCCTCGCGCTCGACGTCTGGTTCTCCGATTCGCTGCGAGACTATTTCGCCGCGTCCTATGCCGGGGCCTATACACCGTTCGCGCAGGTCCTGGGGGCTTCGATGGTCCGGCTCTCGGACGCGCTGGGCCTGGGCCTCACGGACGATCAGCGAACGTCCCTTATGGGCTCCCTCGGGAGCCTCCAACTTCAACCC
>DASQUP010000049.1:0-21000 GCA_035641235.1 Actinomycetota bacterium | reverse complement strand
ATGGTCACGATTGTGCTTCTTTGGCACAAAACCTGCGCCACCCGCAACTTTTCGACCAAAGAAAGAAAAAGCGCGATTGAAAGGCCGGCAGCGGGCGTGCCGACGCGCGAGAGATCCACAGAGTGGAGCTGCCGGGAATTGCACCCGCCGGAGGAGCGGCGCAGCCGCCCGGCGGGTGAATTGGCGTCGGATCAGGCGGGGCAGCGTAACGAAGTGGAGCTGCCGGGAATTGAACCCGGGTCCCCCAACCCCGCGATAGGGCTTCTACGAGCGTAGTCCGCGATTGGGTTTCGATCCCTGCCGGCTCGCAGACGGCGGCGGCGGGGACCTAGCTCGAGTTAGGTGTCCCGTCCTTTGGCTCGAGCATCCTTGAGACGGTAAGCCTGCTAGTCGACGCCGGGTCCCGAGATCGCAGGCTCATCTCGGGCCGACGGCCATCATTTAGGGATGGCAACCGTGCTTACGCAGCGGCAGTTATTGATGTTCCGAGATGTTTAACGAGGTCACCCGGAATCCTCGGCTCGCTTCCCCTATCCCGGTCCGATCAGGGTCGATACCAGTTCAGCCCCAAGATGGGACGCCATTTTCAATGTCCGCACCTAGTCTAACGACTGGCGGCGCGCCGGCCTTCCCATCGCCTTTCTGTCCGCTGAGAACCGCGCTTTCCGCGGTTTTGAGCAGACAGAAACGCGAGGAGGCGCGGGCCTGCCTATTCCTGGAAATGGACGGAATTGACACCCCGCGCGCCCTGGGGCCAAACTGGCAGCCCTGCCGGAGCCACACACACGGAGGTGCCGGATGCGTGACGCTCTCACGCCTGACCAGCTCGAAGACGTTGTTTTCACGACTACGCTGCGCGGTTACGACCGAGACGAGGTCGATGCGTTCATCAAAAATGTGCAAGTCGCCCTGAAAGAGGCGGAGCGCCAGAGGTCGGAGCGCCTGTACGCCCACATGGGCGAAGAGATCGGCAACCTCCTCCAGCACGCCAAGGACTCGTCAGAGGAAATGAAGAAGGAGGCCGAGTCGGACGCCGGCCGCATGCGAGCCGATGCGGAGACGGACGCGGCCCGCTTGCGCGACGAAGCGCAGGCCGACGCCCACACGATGCGCGCCGACGCGCAGGCCGACGCGAAGCAGATGCGGGCCGAGGCCGAAGCCGACGCAGCCTCCATCCGGGCGAAGGCGAACGAGGACGCGGCGCGCCGGACGAAGGAGGCCGACGACCGGGTTGCCGAACTAGAGGCCCAGGAGGGCGAGTCGCGCGACCGGATCCGCGCACTGCGCGGTCAGCTCGAGGACATCGCCGGCCACCTGAGGCCTCTGGAGGAGCGAACCGCACAGGCGGCGGCTAAGGCCGAGGCTGCAGAGAAGGCCGCTGAGGCCGAGGCGGCAGAGGAAACGCCGGAGGAGACGCGGCCGGTAGATGAAGCGGAGCTCCAAGTGACGGCCGAGCAGCCGGAAACCATCCGGCTCGAAGAGCAGGTAGAAAAGACGCCGACCTAGTCGCCGGCCACAACTTCAGCGGAGGGACGCATTGATGTCCGAACCACTGAGCCCCGACGACATCGAGAAGGCAACCTTCACCTCGACGCACGGAGGCTACGACCCGGATGAAGTCGCCGTGTTCCTGAAATCGGTGGCGAACGACATGCGCGGCCTCATCCGCAAACAAGAGACCGCCAAAATCGCGTCCGAGCGCCCCTATCACGCGCTTGGACGCGATATAGCCGACCTCCTGGACGAAGCCAACGAAGCGGCTCTGCGCGCAAAGAAGATGGCGGAAACCGAAGCCGCCAACATCCTCCAGGAAGCACACAAGAGCTCTCGGCGAGACCGGGAGGAGGCTCAGCATATCCGGCGCCGGGCAGAATCCGAAGCCCTAGTGGTCCGCGACGAAGCCCATGCGGCTGCCGACCGACTCACCGCGCAGGCGGAGCAGGCGCGCCGTTTGGCAGAAGCCGAGGGTCAGATCCTTCAGCAGGAGGCGCGCCGCGACATCAAGCGTATGAAAGAGGAGGCGCGCCAGTACGCGGTCAAAGTGAAGGCTGCAGCCGACTTCGATGCCCGTGAGCGTACGAAGGATTCGGAGCAGAGGGCCCGGCGCCTTCAGCAGGCCGAGTTGACGCTGCGCGGCCGGGTTCAGGCGCTGAAAAACAGGTTGGACGAACTGACATCGCGGGTCGAGGCTGCCGAAGCGGCGCGCGGGCCCGAGCCGGAGCCAACCGGCAGCCCCGCCACTGAGGTCAATGTCACCGACGAGGCACTTCGAGTAGAGATGGAGCCGCAACCGTCCGGCGCGCCGGAGGTCATCCGCATCGACGCGTCCGACGAATAGCCGAACTGTTCGCGTGGAACTGAGGTTTCCCACGCCGCGGCGTCGCGAACAGTTCGAGATTAGCGGCGCCGCCCCAGTTCGCGCTGCATCGACCGACGCGCGTCTTTCTCAGCTTTGGCATGTCGTTTGTCGTACAGTTTCTTGCCGCGCGCGACGGCCACCTCGGCCTTTGCGAGCCCGTGTTTGAAGTAGAGGCGAAGCGGCACAAGCGTGCGACCCTCTTGAGAGGTCGCAACGCTCAGCTTCGCGATCTCGGCGCGGTGTAGCAGTAGCTTGCGCGGACGCACGGGGTCATGGTTGGCCCGGTTTCCGTGCGAGTAGGGGCTTATGTGGCAGCCGAGGAGCCATACCTCGCCGTCTTTGACGACGGCATACGCATCGGCCAGGTTTGCCTTGCCGGCGCGGCACGACTTCACCTCGGTTCCCACAAGTACGAGCCCCGCCTCGTAGGTCTCCTCGATGAGGTAGTCGTGGCGCGCTTTGCGGTTCTGAGCAATCAGTTTGGTCGCGGAACCGTTCGACTTAGCACTCACTAGACCGGGTGCCTAGCCGCCTTGAGAGCCGCTGGTCGACAAGACGATCCCCTGGAGGATCTGAACTGCGCGCGCCTTCTGGGCCGCGCGTCCGGCGTCGACTTTGATGTCCGGCTCGATTCCCTTCCCGTTGATGTTGCGGCCGCTCGGCGTCAGGTAGGCCGCAGTCGTGAGCTTTAGTGCCGATGCATCCGCGAGCGGGATGATCTCCTGAACGGAACCCTTCCCGTACGTGGTCGTCCCCACGACGATTCCACGGTCCTTATCCTGGAGCGCACCCGCGACGATCTCCGACGCGCTTGCCGTGCCCTCGTTGACGAGAACCACAACGGGAACGTCTTCAAAGGCATCACCCTTGGCCTCGTAGACGATGTCGTCCGCCTTCTGTTCGCGATAGATGACGATCTCACCCTCCTCGATGAAGACGCTCGCCACATCGATCGCTTCGGAGAACAGTCCCCCGCCGTTGTCTCGCAGATCGAGAATGAACGCCTCCGCCCCACGATCGATGAGCTGGTCGACCTCCTTGCGGAGCTGACCTCCCGCTCCGCGCGCAAAGCCAAAGAGCTGCAGGTAGCCGATGTTCCCGTCGTTGAGCTTCGCCCTCAGGTTGGGAAGGTCGATGGAGCGCCGGGTGATCGAAAAGCTCAGCTCGGCGCCGTCTCTTTGGACACCGACCTCCACAGCGGAACCCTCGGGTCCCTTGATGCGAGCTACTGCCTCATCCGGGTTGATTTCCGTGACGTCTGCGCCGTCGATCGTTTGGATCACGTCACCGCGCTTCAGACCCGACTCCTGAGCGGGAGTGCCCGGAAGGACGGAAACGATCTCAAGCAGCTTCTCGCGCGGCTTGACCCACACCCCGATCCCCGAAAACTGTCCGGTGGTCAACTCCTGGAAGGCCTCATAGCCTTCAGGCGTGTAGAAGAGGGCGTAGGGATCGTCCGACCTGCGTAGGACCCTCACCATCCCCCGGATGGCCCCCTTGACCAGCGACGATTCGCTCGGTGGGTCCACCGCTGCCTCGCGGATCCTCTCGAGAGCATCGGCTATTACCTTGGCGCCCTCACCCTCAGGGATCTCACCGTCCACGACGACTGGGCCTCCGCCCGGAGCCCGGTCATCCCCCGCCCCGCCCGCGAGATAGCCGGCCGCAAAGGTTGTGAGTCCCAGACTCAAGGCGGCAAGCACCACAAACAGGATTCTTTGAGAGCGTGGCATCGACATATAAGGGTAAGGGGTCGAGGGCTCCAATGTGGCTGAGGCAGGCGTTACTGCAGGTAGGGCATCGGATCAACCGGCGACCCGCCGACCCTCACCTCGAAATGCAGGTGGGGACCGGTGCAGTAGCCGGTACAACCAACCGAAGCGACCGCTTGTCCGCGCGACACCCGCTGGCCTGAGCTCACGGCAAAACCTGAGAGGTGGTTGTAGGTGGTGGCGACCCCCCCGCCGTGATCGACCACGACCACGTTTCCGTAACCGCTCATCGATCCTACGTAGGCAACCACGCCGGTCGAGGCCGCCACGACGGTTGCACCGTACGGCGCGCCGATATCGACGCCGGTGTGCAAACGCCTGCCTCCGAAGATCGGATGGGTTCGATATCCAAATGGTGACGTGACGGGTCCAGCGGCCGGCCAGGCAAACTGCCCCCCACCGTAGGACGGCGCAGCGGCGGTGGGTGCCGATCCTGACGAGGAGCGTTGGGCGAGGATCGCCTGTATATCGTCAGACTCGCGATCCAGCTGATCCTGAATCCGTTCCCATCTTCTCTTCTTGGTCTGAACATCCGAGAGGAGTGTCTTCTTCTCGGACAGAACCGACTTGAGTGAAGCCAGTGCATCGGCGCGCTCCGATCGGATCCTCGCTACGCGAGCGCGGTCGTTTTCTAACCGGCGCTTGGCTTTGGCAATCTCCTCTTCTTTGCGCTCGACCTGCTTTCGTCGCTGGCTCGTCTCCTTTTGGAGGACCTCGATCTCCTCTATTAGTTCCGAGTCCGCGTCGAGTATTGATTGGTAGTACGCATAACGCTGAACGACGTCGCCGAAAGACTCTGCGGCGAAGATGCCATCGAGATACGCGGTCGGACCGGCCTTGTATGCGGCAACGGCGCGCTCCGTGAATATGTCGGTTTGCTCCACGAGCCGCGCCAGGATTGACTCGAGTTCCGAATGCAAGACGGCGAGCTTTTTCTGCGTCGCGGCCAGGCGCTCAGACACTCTGTCGATCCGCTCGTTGAGAGCGGCGATTTCGGTGTCCAGGACCGCAACCTGATCCTCGACCTCCGAGCGCTGATCGTCGACTACGCCGATCCGGTCGAGGAGCTGCCCCCGCCGTTCCCTGGCGCGATCGATCCTGCGCTCGAGGTCCGCCTGCCTCCGCTTGATCTGGTCGAGACGTTCCTGCTGAGCCGAGGCAGGAAGAGATAGCACCGATGCGCCCACCAGCAGGAGCGCCAGCAGGACCCCAAGCAGCCGGCGGCCCGTCAGGTTGCGTTGCATCCGCTGAATGTTATAACTCGGCTAACACAAACAACAGCACGCACACACGCCGAGGATCTCCCTGCGTCGGTTTCGCCCACCAAATCCCCCGCAAAATACGTCGTCGTCGCCGCAAGAACTCTGCAATTTCCGACCGGCGCCGAAGCGAGGACGGCGGCGTCCCCGCAGGGCGACTCAAGAACGGTTTCGAGCCCGAGGAGGGCGCCGCCGCCCGCAGCGACGCCAATCGTCGCCGGCTGGCAGTGTGCGCAGCTAGACCTCCAGGAAGCGGCGGAGCGCCATGCTCGAGCCGGCCAGACCCACAAGCGCGCCGACGCCGACGAGGATCACCGTCACGGACATGAGCTCGCCGGCGGAGAACGTGAAGACGTTCTCGAGGAACGGCAACGCCGTTCCGATCCGCGAGAAGAGCAACCAGTTCGCGCCGAGGACGATCCCTATCGAGACCACCGCGCCGACCAGTGCGGCGAACAAGCCCTCCAGCATGAACGGAATTCGAATGAACCAGTTCGTTGCCCCAACTAGTTTCATGATTCCGATCTCGTCGCGGCGCGCGTAGATGGCCAGGCGAATCGTGTTCGCAATCAGAGCGGCGGCGGCGATCATAAGGATGACCGACATAACGAGAGTGATCGTTCGCAGCAGCGAGTTCACCTGGAGCAACTTCTTGATGACTGTGCCGCCGAAATCCACCTCGTCGATGCCCGGCGCGCCGACGATGCGCGCCGCCACCTCCTCGGCATCCCCCGCATCGTGCAGCTTTATTCGGTAGGACGCAGGAAGCGCGTCCTTGGGCAGGGGTCCGATGAGGTCCGGCCAGTCCCGCTTGAACTCTTCGTACGCCTGTTCCTGTGACACGAAGGTGAGGTCCTTCACCTCCGGCATCTGAGAGAGCTCTCGGCCTAGAGCATCGACCTCGTTCTGAGAGGCGTTCTTCAGAAAGAAAGCGCTGACCTCGACTTTGGCTTCCCAGTCATCGGTCATCTTGTTGACGGTCATTCCGAGGATCTGAACGCCCCCAAGCAGCAATAGAGAAATCGCCACGGTGGAGATAGCGGCGACCGTCATGAGGATGTTTCGCCGCAGATTCTGAATGGTTTCGGAAAAGAAGTACTTGATGCGCATATCTCAGGTCCCCACTCCGTAAATTCCTCGCGACTGATCGCGAACGATCTTTCCGTGCTCCAACTCGACGACCCTGCGTCGCATGGAATCGACGATGGCGTGGTCGTGTGTTGCCATCACAACTGTTGTGCCGGTGCGGTTGATGCGGTCGAGGAGCCGCATGATCCCCACCGACGTTGCCGGATCCAGGTTTCCGGTCGGCTCGTCGGCAATCAAGATCAGCGGCCGGTTGACGAAAGCCCGCGCGATCGACACGCGCTGCTGCTCTCCACCGGAGAGCTCATCGGGGAAACGATCCAGCTTCTCTCCCAGACCCACTAGCTCCAGGATCTGAGGAACCTGCCTGTTGACCACCGCCCGCGGGCGACCGATCACTTCGAGCCCGAACGCAACGTTCTCGAAGACCGTCTTGCTGGGAAGAAGCTTGAAGTCCTGGAAGACACATCCGACGTTGCGGCGCAGATACGGAACTCGCCACCGGGGAAGGTTTGCGAGGTTCTTACCGGCAACGTAGACATCGCCGCGCGATGGATCCTCTTCCTTGGTCAGGAGCTTCAAGAAGGTCGACTTTCCGGATCCCGAGGGCCCGACGATGAAGACGAACTCGCTCTTCTCGATGTCGAGCGAGATTCCGTCGAGGGCTCTCGTTCCGCCTTTGTATTCCTTGTCTACATCAATGAGCTTGATCATGATCTCTTTCTATGTCGCTGCGCCAGCAAGCCGATCGAAGAACCGGTAAGGGTGTTCTTCACCGTGCTTCTGCTCGTACTCATCCCACGCCGCGTTGTAGTACTCGATGCCGCGGCGCGTGATCTCGTCACACATCTCCTCTGATATTCCTGCCACTCTAAGCCGTTTAGTGAGCGAGTTGAGGGAAAAGGCCCGAACGTCATAGGGATTGATGTGGAGGTTCGGCGGGGTCTGCGCCGGATCAATCGCAAGCTTCCGATCGGGCGCGGCGACAATCCTGCACGCCGGCCTTAGGAGCCTCAAGATGACAGACTCGACGCGTCGCAGGTAATCAGGGTCGCGGAGACCAGCCTCGAGAATCGCGCGCGCACCGAAGTTGATGTGCCTCGACTCGTCACGCGCAACCGCGGTAAATCCCGTGTAGAACCCCGGGAGAATGCCCATTTCTCGGACTATTCCAAGCAAGAACTTCTGTCCGGTGAGTGCGAGCATCCCCTCGACGATCAGGTGGTAGATCGTAATGCCTTCGATCCAGTCGCCGTAGTCACCGGGATTGGCACGAACGGCATCGGTTGCGTCGACGAGATCCCTGTCGAAGATCCTCCTGTATGCCTCCACGGTGTCGTCGCGGAGCACCTCGATCGCTCGGTGGATCCCCCCCGATACTCCGATTACCTCATCGAAGAAGCGGTTGAAGAACACCGCGTGGCGCGCCTCGTCCACGAGCTGGGTGGAGAGGAAGATCCTGGACGCCTCATCTGGGGCTGCGTGAACCAGAGGGGAGAGCGTGTCGGTGACGGCCTGCTCGCCGATGAAAAACAGTGTGAACGTGTGCTGCAGTTCCGTTCGAATGCCCTCGAACATGCCCGCCATCTCGGCCCACTGGGCGGCGTCTTCGGTGAAATCCAGATCCTGGGTCGACCAGTTCTGGCGCTCCCACCGGAAGTAGAGGTCGAGGGGGGTGGGGCGCGACTGAAGGAGCCAGTCCATTTGGCTGTAGACGTCGTCGATATCGACCGCGCGGAGGTCGACGAGGGAAGCGTCCTCGACGCGCTTGACTACTTCGGGGGTGGACCCGCTCATACGTGCCTCCACATTTGGGTTTTCGACGCCCACGGGGCGCCATTTAGCCCGATGGCCAATTTTCCGCCGCGATCCCGCCCCCGTCCACTTCTGAGAGGGTTATCCGGCCTGCTCGGATGCCCGGTGGCGCAGAGCAGCCTCAATGAAGGCCCCGATGTCCCCGTCGAGCACCGCCTGTACGTTACCTTTCTCTACCGATGTGCGGTGATCCTTCACCATTTGGTATGGATGCAGCACGTATGAGCGGATCTGGGACCCGAACCCGATGTCCCTCTGCTCGCCCTTCAGCGCCTGGATCTCCGCCTTCTGATCCTCCCTCGCCCGGGCCAGGAGCCTCGATTTGAGGATCCGCATGGCCACGGCCCGGTTCTGCATCTGCGAGCGCTCGTTCTGGCACGAGACAACGATCCCCGTCGGGAGGTGTGTGATCCGCACGGCGGAGTCGGTGACGTTGACGTGCTGGCCGCCGGCACCCGAGGACCGGTAGGTGTCGATCCGGAGGTCGTCGGAGTTGATCTCGACGTCGACGTCCTCCTCCACCTCCGGGGTGACGTCGACCGACGAGAACGAGGTGTGGCGCCGGCGGGCGGCATCGAACGGGGAGATCCGGACCAGGCGATGGACACCCCGCTCGGTCGACAGCAGGCCGTAGGCGTGCCGCCCCTCGAAGGTCACCGTGGCGCTCTTGAGGCCGGCCTCCTCACCTGCGGTCGCCTCGACGAGTTCGGTTTTGAAGCCGCGGCGCTCCCCCCATCGGAGGTACATGCGGAGCAGCATCTCGGCCCAGTCCTGGGAGTCCGTGCCGCCTTCGCCGGCGTGAACCTCGAGGATCGCCGGGGCGTCGTCGAACTCCCCGCCCAACAGCGAGATCACTTCGAGCGAGACGAGCTCATCTTCGAGTGCGGCCGTCTCGGCGGCGGCCTCTGCCCCCGTCTCTTCGTCGCCCTCCGCGTGCGCGAGCTCCCACAGGACGCGGGCGTCGGACGCCCGCGCGGCGATGCGGTCGTAGGTCGTGACGTCCTCGCTGAGGCGCGATAGCTCCCCCATCACCTTCTGCGCAGACGAGGGGTTGTCCCAGAAGTCCGGCGCCGCCGAGAACCCCTTGAGCTCCTCTAGGCGTGCCCGTTTGCGGTCGACGTCAAAGATAGTCCTTGACTTGGTTCAGCTTCTGCTCGACTGCCGCCAGCCGTTCACTGAGGTCTTCCATGGCGTGCGGAGATTACCGCGGCGCCGGGCAGAGCGTTTCTGAGCGAAACACCAGCTCGGTCGGCATTCGAGGGTTCCTTGCGTCCTTGCGGCGGTGGCTTCCGCGATTGTTAATTGCTGGTAGGGGAATCGGCAGCGAGCCCCGGCTGCTCGATAGTCATTTGGGACCATCCCGACCCCCGATAAAGGCTTTAGGGCCCTCCGCGGAGGTCGGGTGCCGGTGGCACCAACCGGTCGCCCGGTGCGACGAAGGACCTCGCTACCAGCGCAGTCGTCACCATGCCCGCCAGCGCCACAGCGCCGAGCAGCATGAACATCACGACGAGCTGAACCTGAGCGGCCTCGACCGGAGAAGCGCCGCTCAGAACCATCCCCACGAAGGCGCCGGGCAGTGCGATGACCCCGAGGTTCTTTGTGGAATCGATCATCGGGATGAGCGCAGTTGTGGCCGAAAGTCTGCGATAGGGCGTCAGCGCGGTCTTGATCGGATCGCCCAGAACAAGGCGGGTCTCGATCTCGGCGCGCCGGGAATGGATCTCGTCGCGCAGTCGACCTCCGGCCAACGAGGTGGCAGTCATCGTGTTGCCGATGAGCATGCCTGCGATCGGGATGAGGAACTGCGGTTCGAAAGGAAAGGCTCCGGCACTGAAGAGGACGAGTATGGCCACGGCCGATGAGGCGCCGATGGATGCTCCCGCGAGCAGAGCCGCCTGAGGCACCCCCCGCAGCCGGCGCCCGGACGTCCACGCGGCTGCACCAAACATGATCACGAGAAAGAGGCCCGACAGCCCGAGGCTCTCGAACACGGCTGTGATCGTCGCCGCCACGACGAAGAGCTGCGCTAAAGCTCGCGCCGTGGCGATCAGAAGATCACGCTCCTGACGAAGTCGGAGACGGTACGACACGACTCCCGCAAGAGCCACCAGCGACAGCGAAATCAGGACTGCCTTCATGCGCCTGCATCCCCTTCTTGAAAGTCCGGCCACGAGGCCTCGACCTCGTCAATGGCCCCGGCCGCGATGATTCGCCCGTCTACCAGCAACACGCCTCGCCCCGCTACCCTTCGCGCCTGTCGAAGGTCGTGGGTCACGAGAACCACGCTGAGTCCTCCGCCCACGAGGTCGCCGATAAGGCCTTCGATGCGAGCCGCAGCATCCTTATCGAGCGCGGACGTGGGCTCGTCCATCAGCAACACGGTCGGATCGCGCACGAGAGCGCGGGCGATCGTCACACGTTGCGCCTGTCCGACCGACAGCGCCGTCGCATCGCGATCGAGAACGGACGCCGGAAGTCCTGCAGCGCGCAAGCTCGCCTCCAGGTGGTCACGGTCGACATCCACCAGGCCGTAGGTGAGATTGGTGCGGACGCCGCCTTCGAAGAGCACCGGCTGCTGGGAGATCATCCCGACCCGCCGCCTAAGAACCGTAGGTTCAAGGGTGCGGATGTCGGAGCCGTCGAGGAGCACCCGACCGGCGTCCGGCTCCTCCAAACGATTGAGGCACCGCAGCAGGCTGGTCTTGCCGCTGCCCGAGGGCCCGACGACGGCGGTGACAGTCCCTCGCTGGAAGGCCGCGTGGACCGAGTGAAGGACTTGGGTGCCGCCCCGCCACAGGGACAGCTCCTCCACCGCCATGACGGAACTGTTCGCGTTCACTCACGGATAGCGTGAGTCAGCGCGACCAGTTGGGCAAGCGCTTAGAGGCTCGCCGCTCCGGGGCGGCCGTGGCAGTGTTTGTATTTCTTGCCGCTGCCACAGGGACATGGCGCGTTGCGCGGGACCTTCTCCGATTTAGCCTGTTCGAAGACCGGCTCTTCCTCCGGCGCCTCGCCCTCATCGCCTCCGGCCGAACTCATCGTCATCGGGATCTGGCGGCGCTCCTGTCGCGTCTGCCGGGGTGGGCGGCGGCGCGTCTCGTCCTCCCGGACGATCTCGACGTGGAAGATGTATCGAGCGAAGTCCTCCTTGATCGTCTCCTGCATCTGGAGGAACATGTCGAACCCTTCCCGCTGATACTCGACGAGCGGATCCTTCTGTCCCATCGCCCGGAGGCCGATTCCCTCCTGCAGGTAGTCCATCTCGTAGAGGTGCTCACGCCATCTGTTATCGATGACGTTGAGGAGGACGAGGCGTTCGATCTCCCGGACCTGCTCCGTGCCCAACTGCTGTTCGCGTTGTTCGTAAACCGCCAGGGCGTCGTTCTGGAATGCCTCGACGAGCTCCTCATACGTCACGGTTTCCTGATCGAACTCGTCGGGCTTCAAACTTGTGGGGAAGAGCTCGCGCACCCGGGAGAAGAGGGATTCCCAATCCCACTCCTCGGGATGGAGGTCTTCGTTGGCGTTTTCAGCCACGGCGGACTCAACCACGTCCATTACCAGCTGAAGTGCCTCGTCGCGGAAGTCCTGCCCCTCGAGGATCTTGCGCCGTTCGCCGTAGATGACCTGGCGCTGTTTGTTCATTACCTCGTCGTACTTGAGGACGTTCTTCCGGATTTCGAAGTTCATGGACTCGACTTGAGTTTGAGCCCGTTCGATGGCGCGCGAGACGATCTTTGCTTCGATGGGAACGTCGTCGGGAATCTTGAGGCGTTCCATGACGGACGCGATCCGGTCCGATGCGAATAGGCGCATGAGGTCGTCTTCGAGCGATAGATAGAACCGGCTCTCTCCCGGATCGCCCTGACGCCCCGACCGGCCGCGAAGCTGGTTATCGATTCGACGGGACTCGTGGCGCTCGGTACCGAGGACGTAAAGGCCCCCGCGATCGACGACTTCTCCGTGTTCCGCGTCGCATTGCTTCTTGAACTTGCCGTTCAGCGGCTGGAACTCGGCCTCGTACTGGCTGCGCTCTTCCTCCGAGTACTGCTCGAGAAGGTACGCATCGTTATCCCAGCCGCGCGCCTGCATCTCCTGGCGCGCCATCCCCTCTGCGTTCCCGCCGAGGATGATGTCGACTCCCCGCCCGGCCATGTTGGTAGCGACGGTAACCGCGCCGAGCCGCCCGGCCTGCGCCACGATCATCGCCTCTTTTTCGTGCTGTTTGGCGTTGAGGACGTGATGCGGAACGCCTCGTTTCGACAGCACTCGCGACAGGTGCTCGGACTTCTCGACCGATACGGTTCCGAGCAGGACTGGCTGTCCCTTCTCGTGCCTCTCTGCGACGTCCTCGGCAACGGCGTCCCATTTCGCGTCGGCGGTTTTGTAGATGAGGTCCTGTTCGTCGGCCCGGATCATCGGACGGTTCGTCGGGATCTCGGCCACTTCGAGCTTGTAGATGTGACCGAACTCGGCGGCCTCCGTCCTCGCCGTACCCGTCATTCCGGCGAGCTTCTCGTACATCCGGAAGTAGTTCTGCAGCGTGATCGTGGCGAGCGTCTGGTTCTCTTCCTTTATGCGGACGCCTTCTTTCGCCTCGATCGCCTGGTGCAGGCCTTCGGAGTACCGGCGACCGGGAAGGATGCGACCGGTGAACTCGTCGACGATCAGCACCTCTCCGTGCTGGACGACGTACTCGACGTCGCGCTTGTACAGCTCCTTCGCCTTCAACGCAGTCTGAAGTTGATGCACGCTGTCGGTGTTGACGTGGTCGTAGAGGTTGTCGACGCCGAGCACCTCCTCGACGCGCGCTACGCCCTCCTCCGAAACGGCGATCGTTCTCTTCTTCTCGTCGACCTCGTAGTGGACGTCGCGTGTCAGCCGAGGCGCGATCCGTGCGAACTGCTGGTACTGACGGGTCGATTCCTGCACGGCGCCAGAGATGATCAGCGGAGTCCGGGCTTCGTCGACGAGGATCGAGTCAACCTCGTCGACGACGGCGAAGTAGTGGCCGCGCTGCACCAAACGGTCGAGCTCGGTCACCATGTTGTCGCGCAGATAGTCGAATCCGAACTCGTTGTTGGTGCCATATGTGACGTCCGCCTCATACGCGGGCTTGCGGTCGGCCGGCGTCATGTTGTTTTGGATGATTCCGACGTTGAGGCCGAGGAAGCGATAGATCTGGCCCATCCACTCTGAGTCTCGTTTGGCGAGATAGTCGTTGACGGTGACGACGTGGACGCCCTCTCCGTACAGGGCGTTCAGGTAGACGGCCAGGGTCGCGGTGAGCGTCTTTCCCTCACCGGTCCTCATCTCGGCGATCCAACCCTTGTGAAGCGCGGCCCCGCCCATCAGCTGCACATCGAAGTGGCGCTGGCCGAGCGCCCGCCGCGACGCCTCACGCACCGTGGCAAACGCTTCCGGCAGAATGTCGTCGAGGAATGCTCCCTCTTCCAGCCGGGACTTGAACTCAGCGGTCTTGGCTCTGAGGGCTTCGTCGTCCAGCGACTCCATCTCGGGTTCGAGGTCATTCACGAGCGGAACAATGGAGTGGAGTTCCTTGAGCTTTTTGCCCTCGCCCGCCGACAGGACCTTCTTGAATATGCTCATAGACCACCCATTATTACGCTCGGAGTCGCTAACCCCTGCCTCAGGCAGGCCCGCGCTACTTGATGTCGAGGAGCTTTTCGCGCACTGCGTAGACGACCGCCTCCATGCGCGAATGCAGGTGAAGTTTCTCGAGGATGTTGCGGACGTGATTCTTGACGGTGTTCTCGGAGATGAAGAGCTCCTGGCCGATGTCCCGATTGTTCATGCCCTTGGCGACGAGCTTGAGCACTTCTAGCTCCCGATCCGTGAGGCGCGGGCCGGGGACCTGGGACCGCTCGTCCCGGCGCTTCACCATCGAGGCGAACTCCGTGAGGAGCTTAGAGGCCATGGACGGGGAGATGAGGGATTGTCCCTGGTGGACCGCCCGAACGGCGCCGGAGACCTCCTCGATGGAGATCTCCTTCAGCAGGTAGCCCGAGGCACCCGCCTTGATCGCTTCGTAGAGGTCGGCCTCCTCGTCGGAGATTGTCAGCATGAGGATGCGGGTCAGCGGCAGGGTGTCCTTGATCGCCCGAGTGGCCTCGATCCCCGAGCGCCGGGGCATCCGGACGTCCATCAGAACGACGTCGGGGGTGGTCTGCTCGGCCTTCTCGACCGCCTCATGGCCGTCGTTGGCCTCACCGACGACGTCGATGTCGCTCTCTCCCTCGAGGACCATCTGGAGGCCGCGCCGGAAGAGCGCATGATCGTCGACGATCAGAACGCGGATCGGCTCACCCATCGACTGGATCTCGGTTGTCTTGGCCAATTCGAACTCAGCACCTTTCGACATCGTCCCCGGCCGCATTCTAGCTGGAAGGTTAGCCATAATGCCCTAAGCATTTCGTACTAGTGAAATCGGGCGGCGCGCCGTGGGCCTGAAGGCCGATTTCTGGCTACAGCGGCGAGCCCCTTCCGGCTACGCCGGTCTACCTCAGAATCGACCTCCCAACTAGCCTCCTTGAGCCGCCGGGCCCCGCTGTCTCCGGCGCCGCAGGAGGGCCCTTCGAGCGGAATTGGCCCTCGTTGCGCTCACGACCTGCGGCAGGCCACGAGGACCTCGACCCGGGCCGCCCCCGCCGCCCGAAGGGCGGAACCGCACGCGGAGGCGGTGGCCCCGGTTGTGACTACGTCGTCCACCAGAACGACATCCGGCGGGCTCGGTCGCGCCGAAAAGGCGCCAGTCAGGTTGGCGAAGCGCTCCCGGGCGGCCAGCGAGGCCTGGTCGCTCACCGGACGCGCCCACCGCAGGAGGGGAATCTTCCGGAGTCCCAGGCGCCGCGCCACCCTCGTTGCCAGCAGCTCGGCGTGGTCGTACCCGCGCTGGGCAGCGTCGCCGCGGCGTCCTGGAACCCAGGTGACGGTGCGGCCCCTGAGCCCTGCCCGAGCGGCCGCCGCACACATCTCCTCGGCCAGTGGGTCCGCGGCCCACCGGGCGCCGCCGAGCTTTAGGTCGAGGACGAGGTTGCGGGCCGCCCCATGGTGTTCCCAGGCGGCTATCACCCGATCGACCTCGGGGATCCCGGCCAGGTTCTCCGGCGCGTTGAGGTGAGAGCGGCACAATGGACACAGAGGGCCCCCGCGGCGCCCGCAGCCCGCGCACTTGAGCGGCCCCAGCAGCGAACTTGCGAGCCTCATTGCGGCACGGTACACAGTGGGTGCGACAAATCCGGCCCCCGCCCGCATGGCTGGAGGGCCGCTCGCAGACAATCACAACACCACTGGAGGCATCCACGCATGTCCTGGGACAAGTTCGTCGAGTGGCTGGGCGAGAACCAGCAGCAGATCATCGGGTCGGGACTTCGGATCGTCGCCGTCCTCGTCGGCGCGTTCCTTCTCTCGCGCTTCCTGCGGCGCATCGTCGGTCGGGTCGAGACGAAGGTCTCCGAGCACACAACCCCGATGCGAACACTGCAGCGCACTCAGACCCTGACGAAGGTGCTGTCCTCGGCGGGCATAGTCATCATCTGGGTGCTCGCGATCTTCTACATCCTGGGCGAGCTCAACTTCAATCTCGCTCCGCTCCTGGCAGGTGTCGGAATCGTGGGTCTTGCCGTGGGCTTCGGAGCGCAGAACCTCGTGCGCGATGTTGTGACCGGATTCTTCATCCTGCTCGAGGACCAGTACGGCGTCGGCGACATCGTCATGGTCAACCAGATCGCAACCGGCAAGGTGGAGCAACTCACATTGCGAATCACCGGATTGCGGGACCTCGACGGAACCATGCACTACATGTCGAACGGCTCCATAACTCACGTCGCGAACCGTTCCAAGGACTGGGCACGGGCGGTGATCGACGTAGGAGTCGGCTACAGCGAGCACCCGGACCGTGTCCGCGCCACCCTGCTGCGCGTCGCAAAGGAGTCGAAGGAAGATCCGGAGCTCGGCCGGGCGCTGTACACGGAGCCTCAGGTGCTCGGCGTCGAGCGCATAGCCGAGTACGAGATCGTGTGGCGGATGATCGCCGAGACCAAGCCGGCGAAGCAGTGGGATGTGGGCCGCGCGCTCCGCGAGCGGATAAAGGTCGCGTTCGACCGCGAGAACATCGAGATCCCGTTCCCGCACCAGGTCCTGCTGGGGTCCGACGGCAAACGTTTCCAGGAGGAACGCACGCGCGCCGAGTAGTCACCTTCTGTCCGAACACACTATGTTGCGCCCATTTCATCCGGGCATAGAGCGCGCAACAAGTGCGTCCGGCTGCTCAGTTACTCGAAAACCGCACCACTGAGCAGACAGAACGAAGGTGGCTAGGTTCCTTCCTCCCACTCGGCCAGGTAGGCCCTCTGTTCCGCGGTGAGATCGTCGATCCGCACGCCCATCGTCTCGAGTTTCAGGCGCGCTACTTCGCGGTCGAGGTCCTCGGGCACGGGGTAGACGCGCTTCTCGAGCGCCGCGGCGTTGGCCGCCAGCCATTCGACCGACAGAGCCTGGTTCGCGAACGACATGTCCATTACGGACGCCGGATGGCCCTCGGCTGCGGCCAGGTTCACGAGGCGGCCCTCGGCCAGGACATAGATCTTGCGATCGCCGGCCAGGGAGAACTCTTCCACCTCGTTGCGGACGGTGCGGACGCCGGTAGCCATCGATCGCAACGACCTCAGGTCGATCTCGATATCGAAGTGCCCGGCGTTGGCCAGGATGGCGCCGTCCTTCATTAGCTCGAAGTGCTCGGGTCGCAGGACGTGTTTGTTGCCGGTCACCGTGACGAATACGTCGCCCTGAGATGCGGCCTCGGAACCCGGCAACACCCTGAAGCCGTCCATGGCCGCCTCCAATGCACGCGTGGGATCGATCTCGGTGACCACAACATCGGCGCCCATCCCCCGGGCCCTCGTCGAAACGCCTCGCCCGCACATCCCATATCCGCACACAACGACGGTTCGTCCGGCGAGAAGGATGTTGGTGGCGCGGATGATTCCGTCGATGGCGCTCTGCCCCGTCCCGTAGCGGTTGTCGAACAGGTGCTTGGTGTTCGCCGCGTTGACGCTGACGATCGGATACCCGAGCACGCCCCGCTCCTCCATGGCCTCGAGTCGGATCACGCCCGTCGTCGTCTCCTCGGTGCCCCCGATGATTTCGTCGAGCTGATCGCGCCTCTGCTGGTGGAGCATTGTGACGAGGTCACCGCCGTCGTCCATCGTGATCATCGGACGCCGGTCGAGAACCGCTTTGATGTGTCCGTAGTACTCCGTCTCCCCGACCCCACGGATGGCGAAGGTGGGGATGCCGTACTCGTGAACGAGTCCCGCGGCGGTCTCGTCCTGCGTGGACAGGGGGTTTGACGCGCACAGCGCGACTTCCGCGCCGCCGGCGGCAAGTGTCCTCATGAGATTCGCCGTCTCGGTTGTCACGTGAAGGCACGACGCGATCCGGATTCCCTCGAGTGGCCTCTCCTTCTCGAAGCGCTCACGAATCCGTGCCAGGACCGGCATCTGCCTGTCGGCCCACTCGATCCTCAGTTTCCCCCCGGGAGCGAGAGCGGCGTCCTTGATATCCGATTCCACCGTCATAATGATGTCCTTTCCGTCTCCGCCAGCCTCTTCTTCAGATCATCTATGACCTCCACGGGACCCGGATCGACACCGTGTGAGATGGCCGTGTAAATCGCTGCGAGTCCGGTCATGTACAACAGCGAACTCAGCCGGGCAAGTGGCGACTCCCCTTCGGGAGTGAGCTCAACAATGTCGGCCGCCGAGTCCTCGATCAAATTACGCGTGATCTGCCATCTCAGATTTATCCGATCGTCGTCGTCGGGGTCGTCGATCCACACCGCCACGTAATCGCCGCCGATCTCGGCGGCAGTGGTCCAGCCAACGATCTCGTTGTGGTTCATTTCGGGGATCTCGTTGCAGAAGGCATGGAACTTCGCGTATTCGTTCAGCTCGCATTTGAAACGTCGAGCGATCGCGCCGCCAATTCCCGGCCCCCCGTACAGGATCGGCACTCGGCCCGCGAGACGCGCGGCGAGGTCCTTCGCCGGGTTCTCCACCCTTGGAGTCATACGGTCGCAGCGCGGAGCCATGTCGGCCAGCACCGACATGCTCTCCTCGATGTCCTCGGTCGGATCCGAGACGAGACCCATGCGAGCCATCACCACAAGGAGCGGAACGAGCAGGTACGCGATCGCGGCGCGCGGCTGGAGCCCCGGTGGAACAAGGATGTGCGCCCCACCGAACTCTTCCGCCATTTCGGCGAGCCGGCCGCCCGCCGACAATGAAACGACCCTGGCCCCGCGCTCGTGGGCTTCGTCGAAGGTGTAGAGCGTCTCCTCGGTGTCCCCCGAGTAGGACACCGCGAGGACGAGCGTGTTCCTTCCGACCCACTCCGGCAGCGGCCCGTATGACTTGACTACGGCGAACGGAACGGGGACTCGCGGTTCGACCAGCGCCCGCACCAGGTCGCCGGAGGCTGCGGAACCACCCATTCCAAGTACGGCAACTGAGTCGACGCCGAGGCCGTCGGGGAGCCCGGTCACCCCTTGGCCGATTGCCAA
Source organism: Actinomycetota bacterium (assembly GCA_035641235.1). Lineage (GTDB taxonomy): Bacteria > Actinomycetota > CADDZG01 > CADDZG01 > WHSQ01 > DASQUP01. The sequence goes on along the minus strand of DASQUP010000049.1, from coordinate 2,124 downwards.
CGCCCCCCGCATCTTGTCCGCAAAAGACTCGAGCTCCCCCAACATATCCAATGTGTCGAGCCTCTCGATCGCGCCGAGGTCGTCAAGTTCCGTCAAGGCTTCTCCGCCTCATCGATCAGCATGACGGGGATCCCATCGCGCACGGGGTATCGGTATTTGCACTCGCCGCGACAGACGATGGTCTGCTCCGGCTCGAGGAACTCCACCTCTCCGTGACAGTTGGGGCAAACGAGGATGTCCAGGAGCCGCTGATCGATCGACACGCCTATCGCTCCTCTCGAATGATGGCGAGAACCTCGTCGCGCTTTTCTTCCATCAGCTCGTGCGTCCGCGCCTCGAGATTCAGACGCAGGAGAGGTTCGGTGTTCGAGGGTCTGCAGTTGAACCACCAGTCATCGAACTCAACCGTGAGGCCGTCCGAAAGGTCCTGCCGCCCCTCGCTGTAGACATCGGTGAGCTTCCGAATCATGCCCTGTTGATCCGCCACCTCGGAGTTGATCTCCCCCGAAGCCACATATCGCTGGAACGGCTCGAGCACCTTGGAGAGGGGTTCATCCGCTGCCGACAGTGCCTCAAGCACCAGCAGGGCGGCGATCATTCCGGAGTCGGCTCGGAAGTTGTCCTTGAAGTAGTAGTGGCCCGAGTGTTCTCCACCGAAGATCGCGCCCGTCTCGGCCATTACCTGCTTGATAAAAGAGTGCCCCACGCGCGTGCGGATGGGCTTCCCGCCGTTTTCTTCGATCACCTCGGGGACGGCCCATGAGCAGATCAAGTTGTAGATGATCCCTGCGCCGGGAGTCTTCTTGAGCAATCGCTCGGCAACGAGTGCAGTGGTGAGGGAGCCCGATATCAGCTGTGCCTTCTCATCAACGAGAAAGACCCGATCGGCGTCCCCATCGAATGCGATGCCGATGTCGCAGTTCGCTTCCAGGACCGTGCGTTGGAGATCGACGAGGTTCTCAGGCTCGATCGGGTTCGCGGGATGATTTGGGAACGTTCCATCGAGATCGAAATACAGGGGGACGATCTCGAAGGGAAGCGGTTCGAACACGATCGGCACCGTCCGGCCCGCCATACCGTTGCCGGCATCAACCGCAACCTTGAGTGGTCGCAGAATACTCGTCTCAACGAAACCGCGGCAGTGCTCTGCGTAGTCGTCGAGGAGGTCTCGCTCTTCTGCGGCTTTCCCCTCAGCCGGCTCGTCCGCCTCTTCGGCGAGCTTTCGAATCTCGTCCAGTCCGGTGTCCGACGCGATGGGAGCAGCTTTTCGGCGGCACAACTTGAGTCCGTTGTAGCGAGACGGGTTGTGAGAGGCCGTGAACATCGCCCCGGGGACGTCCAGGATGCCCGACGCGAAGTACAGCCCGTCTGTAGACACCAAACCCACATCGATCACCTCGGCGCCCGCACCCGTGGATCCCTCTATGAAAGCGGCGACGAGGTCGGGGGAGGAGGTTCTCATGTCTCGGCCGGTGACTATCCGTGGGACTTCGACGAAACGCGCAAAAGCAGTTCCGATCCGACGGGCCACGTCCTCGTCGAGTTCGGTCGGATACACGCCTCTGATGTCGTACGCCTTGAAAATGGCGCTCAGATCACGCGACATGACCGCATCCTATTCGTCTACAACTGTGGCGGGTTCTGCCACATTGCGCTCGGGTGAAGCCCGTTGACGAGGTACCCACATGGCTGAAACCATTTAGTGCGATGACCGATGTGATCTCGTTGCAAGAGGCCACCTGGCGAGAGGAAGCCTTGTGCCTGGACTACCCCGGCGTCCTGTTCTTCGGCCTCGAGGAGAACGAGAGTGCCGCCGAACGCCGCGGCCGTGAGACGCAGGCCAAGCGGATCTGCTCCTCGTGCACGGTTAGGGGGGAGTGCCTCGAATACGCGCTCAGCGTTCGTGAACCGTACGGGATCTGGGGCGGCCTAACCGAGCTTGAACGCAGGGCGAGGCTTCGCAGCAGACTCCGCTAGTGCTCCGCTCCACTGGCTACGGCTTCAGCATCACGGGAAGGCGCACCTTGAAGATAGGCGACCCATCCTCCGCCGATTCCTCGAACACCTCGATGAACCCCGCCTGAGTCTCCGCGACCTCGAACTTCAGCTTTTTGCTATACCCAC
>DASQUP010000048.1:0-2993 GCA_035641235.1 Actinomycetota bacterium | reverse complement strand
CGCGGCAACGGATGATAGATATATACTTAACCAGATGGTTAAGTCTGAAACCCTCGACAGAACGTTCTCGGCCCTCGCCGATCCGACCCGGCGTGACATCGTCAAACGTCTGACGCGCGGTCCGGCATCGACCACAGAGCTGGCTCGACCGTACGGGATCTCGTTGCCGGGGGTCATGAAACACATACGGGTTCTAGAGGGGGCACGCCTCGTCACCACGCGCAAGCGGGGCCGAACCAGGGAGATCCTCCTCACCCCTCGAGATTTGGGCTACGCGTCCCGATGGATCGAGGGCTGCCGGGACGAGTGGGACGCCCGGCTCGATCGACTGGAGGCGATCATCGAACGGAAGAAGGGAGCGAGGCGTGGCCTATGAGATGAGACTCGAGCGCATCTTTAATGCCTCCCATGAGGTTGTGTTCGACGCGTTGATCGACCCAGAGCACCACGCGGAACTTTACGCTCCCGAGGGCTGGAGGCTCGTTGAATCGGAGATGGAACTTCGAGTCGGCGGGTCATGGACAATGCTGGTCGAAGATCCGGACGGAGAGCGGTACCCGATCACCTATCACTTCACCGACATCGACAGGCCGAACCGCTTGCGATTCACGATGAGGATGACCGAATCCGGTCGGACCATCGAGAGCGTCCTGGACATCACATTCGAGGAGCAAAACGGCAGAACGCTGTTCACCTTGGTTCAGGGCGGCTTCGAGACCGAGGAAGAACGGGACTCGTATGAAAGCGGCGCGCCGGGCTTCCTCGAGCGCTTCCAGGCGGTAGTCCGAGCCCGAGCCGCGCGACCGCAGATACCGGGGAACACTCCCGAGGTCATCGTCCGGAGGATCATCGACGCAAATCTCTACATGGTGATCGCCACTGCCGATCGGGAAGGAAGGCCGTGGGCCTCTCCCGTCTACTTCGCGCCGGCTGATTACAGGGAGTTCTTCTGGGTCTCCTCGCCCGACGCAAACCATTCGCGCAACATCGGGACGAGGCGCGAGATCGGCGTTGTGATCTTTGATTCGAGCGTCCCAATTGGCACCGGACAAGGGGTCTACTTGTCGGCCGCTGCGGAGTTGGTCGAGGGCGAAGAGGTGGAGCGAGGAATCGAAGTCTTCTCTCGCCGCTCGCTTGAGCACGGCGGAGTTGCGTGGACGAGTGCCGACGTGAAACCGGGCGGACCAATCCGGCTCTACAAGGCGACTGCATCCGAGTACTCGATCCTGGCCAAAGACGGTCGCCCCGATCATCGGATTTCGGCCGATGTGATGCGGGGCTGAGGGGAGGTATCTGAATGGGGAGTCTCATCATCTCTACTCAAGTGACCCTCGATGGAGTCATGGAGGTTGGAGAGTGGTTCAGCAGCAGGGGCGAGCACGACTGGCACGGGGCAACCGGCGCGGCTAGCCATGACCAGTTGCGCGCCACAGAGGCGATGCTTCTTGGGCGCAAGAACTACGAAGGTCTTGCCGCGGTCTGGCCGACGATGACCGACGACGTGGGCTTCGCCGATCGCGTCAACAGCATGCGCAAGTTCGTTGTATCGAGGACTTTGCAGGAGCCACTGTCCTGGAACGCAACGCTCCTCGAAGGAGATATGCCCGACAGTGTCGCGGCTCTAAAGGAGCGCACTTCCGGGAACCTTCTTTCCTATGGATGTGGTGAATTCGCCCACCAGCTCGTCATGGAAGGCCTGGTCGACGAGCTCAGATTCTGGGTCAACCCGTATGTGTGGGGGAGCGGCGAGCGGCCGTTTAACGGACGTCCGCCGATTCCTCTGGATCTGGTAGGCACGACGACGTTTGACTCCGGAGTAGTGCTTCTTTCATACCGTCTCTCCGGCGGGTAACCTCTGGGTCTCCAAGGTGCCGAACCTGGAGGTCCATGGGTCGCGACCGAAAGATCGTAAGAAGACAGCCGGAACGCGGGCGATACGACCGCCCATCTATTGACGCCGTGCTCGATGCCGGGCTGGTGGCCCACGTTGCATTCGTCGATTTGGGACAGCCCTACTGCATCCCGATGATGTATGGGCGCGTAGACGACTCGGTCTGCGTTCACGGCTCGACGGCCAGCCGGGCCATCAAGATGCTGGCGACGGGTACCCCTGCATGCCTCACGGTGACGCTGGTTGACGGTTTGGTGCTCGCCCGATCGGCCTTCGAGCACTCGGCCAACTACCGTTCCGCGGTGCTGGTCGGGAGCTTTCGAGTCGTCGCAGAGGAAGAGCTCAAGCGGCGCGCCTTCGAAGCGTTCGCGAACAAGCTGGTTCCCGGTCGGTGGACGGAGGTAAGGCCACCGAATACCAAGGAGCTCAAGAGCTCGATGATCCTCGAGATGCCGATCGACGAGGCCGCGGTGAAGATCCGCACTGGGCCACCGAGCGACGACGATTCTCCGGATGCGGAGTTGCCAACGTGGGCAGGAGTGGTGCCGATGGTGACGAGCTTCGGTGCCCCGGAGCCGTCTCCCGGCCTGGCGGCCGGCATCCCACTGGCCGATAGCGTGCGCCGGCTGAGGTCCCGAAATGTGAAGTAAGCGGCGCGCCGGCGATTTGCCCAAATGGCAAATAACCCCCGGGGGCTGGGGGTCGATTACCAATTCAGCCAGCGGCGCGCCGGCCGATTTCCCGAAATGGCCACGTGCCCCCAAGGGGTGGGGGTCGATTACCAATTCAGCCAGCGGCGCGCCGGCGGGCGGGCCCTCAGATGGCAAGTGACCACCGAGGGGTGGGGGTCGATTGCCATTTCGGCTCGGGAATCACAGGGCTCGGGCGGCGGCGTCCTTGTGAGCCCCGCCGAGTTCAGATAGCTGATCCTGTGCCCGGCGCGCCAGCTCTTCGAGGTTTGCACCTGCCAGCGGCGGATACTTGTCTCGTATCTGGATCAGCGTTCGCCACATCGCGAGTTTCCCTTCGACCCCGAGGATAAGGCCTTCCAGCTCGATCAACCGGCTGAGGTCCGAGTATCCGGTGAGCTGGCCGTTGAACT
>DASQUP010000047.1:0-9052 GCA_035641235.1 Actinomycetota bacterium | reverse complement strand
GCTTAGAGACGTCGTGTCCGAATACCCGCAGCTCGCCACCATCCGGGCGGAGCAAGGTGGAGAGGGCTCGCACGAATGTCGTCTTGCCCGCGCCGTTGGGTCCCAGGACGGCCAGCACCTGCCCTGATTCGGCTACGAGGTTGATGCCGTCTAGAGCCACGGTTTTCCCGAACCGTTTGCGCAGGTCGACGGCCTCAATCGCCGGAGTCACGACGCCTCCTTCCTTTTTTGTCTCGCACGCTTCACCCCAACTCCCTTCTTCTCGAACGCTCTTCTATTTCCCGAACACTGTTCTACACGGCCACGAGTACAGTTGTCAAACAGTGTTCGAGTCGTAGAACTCTGTACGGTCAGGAGTAGCATTAGGGGCGTGGAAGACGAGGATCGAGGGCAGGAGGTTCCGCTACCCCCCTGGATGGTCAAGCGCCCGCAGCGGCGGCCGCGGACGCCTCTCAGTCGGGAGGCCATTATCGATGCCGCCCTCCGTGTCCTGGAAAGGGACGGCCCCGACGGTCTGACCATGCGGCGAGTCGCCGCCGAGCTGGGCGCCGGGGCGGCGTCTCTTTACTGGCACGTAGCGAGCAAGGACGAGCTCGCCGAACTCATCATCGACCGCGTGACCCGTGAAATCGAGGTCCCCGAACCGGACCCGACCCACTGGCAGGAGCAACTAACGCATTGGATGATCCAGGCTCGGGAAGTAATGAAGCGCCATCCCGGAGTCGGCGCGCTGACTCTAGGCCGTATCCCGATCGGCCCGAACACGGTGCAATGGATCGAATGGTTCGTCGGGCTTCTGCGGAGTGCCGGCGTGCCCGATCGTATTGCCACCTACGCGGGGGACCTGGGTGGTCTGTACCTCGGAGCGCACGCGCTCGAGGATGCAATGGGGCTACGCTCGCCGACGGGCGAGGACCTTCCTCCGGAGGAGGTCATCGGGATGATCCGCGGCTACATGGAGTCGCTGCCCCCCGACCGCTTTCCCAATCTCCACGCCACCATGGATCACATGTTTGCGGGGAATGAGGACGAACGATTCCAACTCGGCATCGAGTTGATACTCCGCGGAATCGCCTCTTACATCCCCGATCAGGAATGAACCGATCAAACTTCTGTGAATAAACGGACAGTATGTGTCGTCTGGTTCACAGAGGTTCGTTACTCCTCGACGATGATCGTCCCTCTCATCCCCGACGACTCGTGGGGAATACAGAAGTACTCGTACGTCCCCGGCGCGCCGAACTCGATCTCGAAAATTTCGCCCTCGAGGATGAACCCGTCGCTCGGGTTCGACCGCGCCGCGGCTTCGTCGGTGAACCCTCCGCTTGCGAAATAGGAGCCACCATCGGGCAAGGTGTCCTCCACAGCGGTAACCGTGTGGGCTTCGTTGCTGTTATTGACGAAGACAACCGGCTCGCCCACCGAGACCGTGATTGTACTCGGGTCGAAGCGCTGCGCAGAAGTCATCGCCACGTCTCCTGAGTTTTCGCCCGAGCAGACAACCGTCGCTGCCATACTCAACGCAGCAGCAATGATCAGCCGAATGGTCAAGCCGCGAATAACCCCGTGACGTACATAAAAACGAACCCTGCCACCAGGCCGAGCGCACCGGCGCCGGACGAGAATGACAGTGGCCTGGACCCTCCGCGCCAGATCTGCCAGATGACCTGCGCAATCGCTCCGGCGGCCACCCCGAAGGCAAGGGCTGCGATCGTCGCCGAGAAGACAAAACCCCCAAGCCAGGCCCCGATGATGGTCGGCGCGCCGGCCACGGCTCCGAACGCCACGAAGTGCCACAGGCTGGGGCGCCGGCCCCCACCGAGCGGGGCCACAATCGCAAGTCCTTCCGTCGTGTTGTGGAGGGCAAACCCCACGATGAGGAAGGTGCCGAGAGCTATTTCCCCCACGGCCAGCGCTGATCCAACCGCCAGCCCCTCCCCCATGTTGTGCAAACCGATCCCGAGGGCAATCAGATACGCGAGCCCTAAAGCTGCGGTATCCGTGGAGGCCCTCACTCCGGAGAGAGCGCGCTCAACTCCCGTAAGCGCCAGAATCGCAGCGAGGGCACCTAGCACGAACAGTCCCAGACCGTCGAACGCCGCGGGCGCCGCCTGCGCAAGCTCAAACCCTTCGACGACGGTGTCGAGCAGCAAGAAGACCAGCAGTCCCGCCGTGAAGGCAAGAACGAAGGTAAGAACATTTCGGCCGGCCCGCTGAATCGCCGGGAACCACAGCAATCCGACGCTTACGGGAATCACCCCTATGTAGAGGCCAAGAAGGCCATATATAAGGACGGCATCACGATCGTTGTCTGGAGTCAGGGCAGCGGCTTCTATCTCATGCTCGATCGTCACGCCGGTACTCGTGACGAGTGCGATGTTGAGTGGTAGTCCCTCTTCCCAGGGATATGGAATCGATAGCCGAGCGCTCTCCAGCCGGCCGAGACTTTCATCGGGACCGGTGAAGTTCCAGTACGCATCGTTGACGAGCACTTGTGCGATCTTCACGGGGTCGGGCCCATCGTTTCGCACACGGAGTTCGATCTCGCCTTCCCGAAGAACAGTTCGTTCGAAAGCCAGTTCCTCTGCCGGAGGAACCTCTCGCAGAGAACCAATCGGGTCGAGAGCGATAAATGCGAGCGCGAGCGCGGCAATTAACACCGCCGGAGCGAGCGCCGAGGCCCATTTCGGAAAGGAACGAGGGAGCAAGTGAGCGCTGGCCATCACGTCACCCGGAAGCGGCTCATCCACCCGAGTTCAATGAATTCGGTCTGGTGAGCGTGAAACATGAACTCGCCGGGCTCCTTGTAGGCGAACTCGATCATGTGCCGCTCGGCCTGACCCATCGAGATCGTGTCTGTGAATTCGTCGGGTTCGAGTGACGTCCCGGTGCGGTAGAGGTGAAAGAAATTGGCGTGGAGGTGGATCGAATTCAGGGGATCGAACTCGGTGAAGTTGATCACGTGAGCGCGCTGGAGCTGATTGCTTGAGATCTCGATCGGCTCGTTGACGTAGTGAAACGCAACTGTGTTGATCGCATAGACCTCGTTCTCGCCGTCGAAGTTTGTATCGAAGCCATTCATCACCATGACCATCTCGTTGGCGTCCGGCCGCCCCTGCTTGGGATCGACGATGAAGGCTCCGTACAGCCCACGGTGGATGTGCTGCGTGAGGGGAAACGAGTGGCAGTGGTAGTGATGCGTCCCGAAGGGCGCTGCGATGAAGTCGTAAACGAACTCATCGCCGGGTTCGACCTCACCGGCCCCAGGCACACCGTCCATCCCCGATGAATGGATTCCGTGGAAGTGAATGGTGTGCCGGTGTGAGGATGCATTGATGAGCTTCACCCTCACTCGATCGCCCTCGGTTGCCCGAATACTGGGACCAGGAACCCGCCCGTTATAGGTCCACGCGGGGAAGAAGACCCCCGGAGCAACTTCGATTTCTTTGTTGATGACCGTAAATTCGTATTCACGCACCGTCCGTCCGGATGCATCCCGAGACGTAGTGCCGGGATCGAAGTCGGTGAGGATGTCCGTGGGATCGAAACCGTTCCGAGCGTGATCCACCCGACCGACCGCGCCCATCATCTGGCCGTCTCCGTTGTGGCCACGTTGAGGAGTCTGTGTCGCGGCACCACCCCTGCTCGCTATCAATGCGGCCCCTCCGGCCGTACCGACACCCACCCCTGCGAGAAACTTCCTTCGCGTCAGGAAACCCACACGGACTCCGCAACTTCTCTGGAGACGACTTGTTCACGCTCGGCAACCTCAATGAACAGCGGCCCGCCGACCGGCCCCCGCCGGATGACGTAGGCAGTGGCACCGGGTGTTATTCCGATATCGGCGAGGTGTCTCAGCAATCCGGAGTCCGAATCGGAAACTCGCTCGACGACTACCGACAGGCCGTCCTGCGCATCCCACAGAGTCCGCCCGGACATCGGTGCAATCTCTCCGTCTTTCGTTGGAATGGGATGACCGTGGGGATCGGATGTCGGATCCCCGAGCTTGCGCGCGATCCGCTCCTCGAGCTCTTCGGACAGAACGTGCTCGAGAACCTCCGCTTCGTCGTGGACCTGATCCCACGGCACGCCGAGCGCCTCGGCGAGGTAGGTCTCGAGAAGTCTGTGATGCCGGACGATCTCCAACGCAATTCCGCGCCCGGAATCTGTTAGCTCCGCCCCCCTATATGGGATGTGGGTCACGAGGCCCAGGGCGGCGAGTTTCTTGAGCATGCTGGTGGCAGAGGCGGCGGACACGTTCAGACGGGAGGCGAGCTCCGTGGTGGAGACGCCGGCTCCGACCTGGCCGCGCGCCTCGGCTAGCAGGTACATCGCCTTCAGATAGTCCTGGATGGCAGAAGTTAGCGGAGCCACACCAAGAATTTAGTTCTACTTAAAAGAATGGTCAAGCCGTGCCTAATTCTCCGGGCACCAGCGCACGAGGTGACCGCAACTCAGCTGATCTCACCGGACTATTTCCGGTGAGATCCCCCGAGAACGGCAGTGCCGCGGGTATGTCTGGCCGAACGACAGGTGCTCAGAGGTACGCGAGGGCTTCGCGGACGGTCAGGCGAGAAGCGCGGGTTGCCGCTGCGTCGGTTGCGAGCACGGCGCCGAGAACGACCAACACGGTCCAGACGACGGCTGCAAGCAAAGAGATCCGGAACGGAAGTGGAGCGTAGAAGAACAGGTTGCCGAGCAACGCTCCCATGGCCGCCGTGAGCCCCAGAACGGGAATGATCGCCACCAGGCAACTGGCAAGCGCAATGAAAACGCCTTCGGCGACAACCACTCGACGAACTGTCTTGGGGCGCGCACCGATGGCGTGCATGACCCCGAACTCGCGGATCCGCTCGAGGACGTTGGCGCTCATCGTCGAGGCCAGCCCGATACCGCCGATCACGCCCATCGGGAGAGCGGTTGCCAGAAGAATCACGAGGATCGGTTCCAGGTGCCCCCCGGTGGCCGCCTCCTGACGCCCAACTGACTCCGCGGATCTCACCTCGACCCCCGCGCCGGTAAGACGCTCGTCGACCGCCTCGGCAACGGCTTCGCGTGTGCGCTCATCATGGTCGGCGGTGGCGATACGCAGCGTGTTCGACCACAGGGGCTCGCCCAGCGCCTCCGCGAGACCATCCGCCGTCACGTACGCAGCCCCCGCGTCACCTCTTTCTTCGACGATGCCTGCAACGCGCCAGGTCGTAGACTCTCCCGCGACCGACAGTTCGACGGGGTCGCCTTCCTGCACATCGAGTCCGGTGTTGGCGAGAGTGACCTGGCTGAGCACGATCGCGTCCGTGTCACCGCGCTTCAGCCAGCTGCCCTCCAGGAGCTTGGGAGGCGGCAACATGGAGGTGTCCGCGGGGATCGCGGTCAGTGACACCCCGCCGTGTCCCTGGTCGGGATAGGTGCGTGTGACCGGGATCCTCCCCGGCCCAGAGACGCCGGCCGACTCGACGGTCCAGCCCTCAGCCCGCTCGACGCCCTGCACCTCCTCAACCACGGACGCAAGTGCATCCATTGACATCGAGTTGCCGAGTTGCACCACGACATCCCATCGGACCCGCTCGGTGGCCTCTTCGGCTACCGCCGCGGTGCCGGCGCGTGCCGACATTCCGGCGACGAACATCATCCCCGCAGTCGCCAGGAGCCCGACCGACAGCACGAAGCGGGCTGGACGCCGGATGGTGTTGCGCAGGGCCATGAGCAAACCCCGGTTGAGGCGGGGGATGCGACCAAGGCGCGCGAGAACTCGGGTCGCTACGCGCGGGTTCGAGCCAAGGCCCCGATGATCGATCGCCGCCCGCACCGTGGTGCGGCTCGCCTTGATCAGCGGCACAAGTGCAATCGACACGGGCATAACAAGGCCCGCCGCGAGAACTACGAGGTAGGTCCAGGGGGCAGGAGCGAGGCTTGAGGCCTCGATGCCCAGGAACCCAAAGACGTTGGGGGCAAAGGCGCGGCTTAGCTGGATGCCTGGATAGAGCGCGAGCAGTGTGGCCGCGCCGGCGACCATCAACGTCATCGCCAGGTAGTGCCGACCGATGCGGCCGGAGCGCGCGCCGATCGCCTTCATGATGCCGATCTGGGGTATCTGCTGAGTGAACAGGCCGTTGAGCATGTTTGCGACCAGGATCGTGCTGAGCAACAGCGCCGCTCCCGCACCTGTGAGCAGCGCGGCCAGCAAGGCATCGGCTTGCCCCTGGTGCGGGTGGGCATAGGGCTCGGGGACTTGGATCTCCCGTACCGCGAGCCCGTAATCTTGCTTCAACCACTCACCGACATCGGCCGCTACCGCAACAATCGCCTCGCGATCTCGGCTCGGCGTCGACCCTCCCTGGTCGGCGACCTGGATCTTCAGCTGGTCCAGGACGTCCGGCTCGCCGCGGGCGGCCAACGACGCTGTGGACAGGTATCCCTGTCCCATCTGCTGCTGGGGTGCGGGGGCCAGGCTGGGGTCATAGACGGTACCCGCAACTCGGAGCCGCACCGTTGCGCCGCCCGGCGTCTCGACGGACACGGTGTCCCCGATATCCACGTCGAGCAGGCTGAGAGAGTCGCGTCTGATGAATATCTCCCCAGGAGACGGTGGCCAGCTGCCCTCACGCACTTCGAAGTTGGCCATCCGCATCGGGTCGTCCGGCGCCCCCACGAATACCTGGAGCGGGATCTCGCGCTCACGGCCGTCGACCACCACCTGAGTCGTGAACTGGCTGCGTCCAGTCGCTTCGATTACCCCCGGGCGTGTCCGGGCCCCTGCCGCGACCGCGGCCATCTCTTCGGCGTCGAGGGCGGGGAGGAAGCGGATAGATGCCGACGCCGGTTCGGTGCTCAGATACGCCCTCTCCGTCTCCCGGCCGATGGTGCTCCATGCGTAGAGCACCGTGCTGAAAGCGATCAGGCTCACCGCGATCGCGACCATCATCAGCGCGATCCGGGGCCAGGTAACCCGCAAGTCCCTGCGCAGCTTGACTCCCAGCAACCCGGTCACATCGACACCTCGGCCCGCTCGCCCTCGTCTGCAACGATGCGGCCGTCCCTAAGGGTTAGCTCTCGACGGACGATCGACCTGATATCGAGTTCATGGGTGACGACGACGATGGTCTGGCCCTCGGCATTCAGATCCGCGAACAGCTCCAAGACTGCGGCGGCCGTGACTGAATCGAGATTGCCGGTCGGCTCGTCGGCGAGCAGCAGCGGAGGATCATTGGCGAGTGCCCTTGCGATGGCAGCCCGTTGCTGCTGTCCCCCCGAGAGCGTGGCGGGGAGCTTGTCCGCCTGGTCTCCAACACCAACGCGTTCCAGTAAATGCTGCGCCCGATCGCGCCGTTCGCCGATCGGAATCTTCTTTGCGAAGTCCATCGGCAGCATCACGTTCTCGAGAACCGTGAGCGTAGGCAACAGTTGGAAGAACTGGAACACAAGCCCGACGTTCAGTCCACGCCACGCAGCCAGTCCCGATTCCGATAACGACCCCAGATCGGCGCCGGCAACACGAAGCGTCCCCGAGGTCGGCCTATCGATGCCGGCCAGCAGATTCAGCAGCGTGGTTTTACCGCTGCCCGACCGCCCAACGACTGCGACGAACTCGCCGTGCGCGATGTCGAGGTTCAGGTGATCGATTGCGATGACCTCGCCTGCGCTCAACGGATACGCCTTTACAACGTCGCCGACCTTTATCGCATGTTCCACTGAGTGGTACCTCCAGGGGTGACTGCTGTTCGTGTCGGAGCCGGGGGAGCGGCGCGCCTCAGCCACCGACGTATTCAATTGGGCCGTAGCGAGCCGGCGTGCCGGTAACGAGAGTGGTCCCAACGCGATCGAGTCCGGCGTCGTCGGGAAGCGTGTGGGGCCGCGGGCGGTGCCCACCGGCAAGGGCGATGATGACCACGATCAAGACCGCGATCAGGGCGACGATTGCAAGCACCTTCACCCACCGTCGTCCGGACGTCGGTTTGGAGTCGGCGGGGTGGCGGTACGGGTCACCCATTCGTTTGCTCCCCTCTATTGCCTTTCGGCGAGTCGTATGCCGGCATGGTGCTCGAGTTCGGGTGATGGGGCCGGTCGGTCACAGGCGCTTCCTTGTCTTGGCGCACGGTGGTCAGTGCCGTTGCTCGGCACCGTTCTGGCGCGGTGTCCAGGACACGGTCAGCTGCTCGCCTCTGCCGAAGCGCTCCAACAGTTCAGAAACGCGGTGCCGGAGCCGCCGCAGGTCCGCCTCATCGGAGGCCTCTGCTCGCAGCATTAAGAGACCCGGGTGAGCTCGCAATATGCATTGGCCCCAGCCGAAGCTGATGATCCCGTGATCGTCGGTCGACTCGACCTCGGTCCCCATCTCCGGTTGCCTCTGCGCAATCTTGTGCAAGTGCCGGCAAAGTTGTACGAGGTACCGGCTGGAGTGCTCCGTTTCGACACGGGCCTCGGAGACGAGCATCGCCTCCGATTTTGCTGTGATTCTGTCTTCCCTTTTGCGAGCCGTGTGCTCGTGATCGGTTGCCCAGCTGTGATTCATTGCGTCAAGCTACGGGGATAGTCGTTCCGGCGAAACGCCCCGTGGGGGGAACTTCCTCGTCCACATTTTGTCGATGCGGATCATCCGCCGGGGGGATTACCTTTGGGTCTCACGGAGATACGCTCGTTGTTTAATGTCCACAACACCCGCGCCCCGCAACCTCTTCGGGGCCCGCCCGAGCTCTCGAGTTCTGCTTGATATCGGAATCGCGGCGGCCGCGTTGGCAGGGTCGCTGGCCCAACTCCGACACGGCGGCATCAGCCCATTCCGCCCCGAGCCGGGGGAGATAGATGTCGTCGGCCTCACCGTCACAGCGTGCTCGACGCTGCCCCTCATCGCCTGGCGGCGCTCTCCCCTCGGCGTATTCGCATTCACCGCGGCAGCCAGCGTCCTGCTGGCGGGCCTCGACCATCGGATCGACCTGCTTCTCGGCCCGACCGCCGCTCTCTACCTGCTCGCTGCGAGCCGCTCGCAAGAGACCCCATGGACGCCGCGCACCACTGCCGTTGGGGCCGGGCTGTTCGTCACCTACCTGGGCGC
>DASQUP010000046.1:0-50229 GCA_035641235.1 Actinomycetota bacterium | reverse complement strand
ACCTCCGATTCCGCGTGGGACCGCGGAACCTCGTCGGAAACCACGTCCGGGATCTCCGCCGTGATGTGCTCTCGACGGAAGAACGGACGGCGCCGCTCGTCCAGATATGCATTGACGATCGCTTTGCGCGCATACGCATGGCGGGTGCTGGCTCGAATCTGGGGCCAGGCGACGTACATCCGAACGAGCACCGTCTGAACGAGGTCCTCGGCTCGGTGCGAATCACCCGATGCGAGCAAAGTTGCAGTGCGCAGCAAGCTCCCGCGACTCCGACGTACGTAGTCGCGAAAGTCGTTCTCCCGGTCCGCGGTCTCGGGCTGTCTCATACCTCTCATACGAACGAGAGGGTGGTGAGGTTGCACGCGGGAGCCCTACGAAACGTCCTCCATGCCCATAGGGAGGAGGTCGGCGAAGACGAAGCCATCGCGCTGCACGAGCTCCCCGCGCCGCACCGGGATCGGCTCGGCCAGTAAGGGGCCCGCAAAGACGAAGGTATGGAACTCCCCATTCTCGCCACAGGGATCTACCTCGTTGGGGAGCTGAGCGAGCAGGTCGAAGTCGAATCTGCTCCCGCATATCTCAGGGCCCACTTTGTTCGGGTCAACGCAGGTAACGATCCCTTCAAAACCGAAGTCGATGAATGACATGGCAACTTCGGGGGTGGGCTCGCCCCAGATGGGAAACAGGGCCTCCTTGCCCGCCGAGCGGATCTTCTCATCCCTGTAGTCGCGAACGTCTTCAAGGAAGAGATCGCCGGAGGCCACCGCGTCGGCCGAGACCATCACGGGATCGCGATAGGCACGGGCCATGCGTGCCTCGTAGATCTCGTTGGTGCATCCAGGGGGGATCCACACCTCGATCAGAGGCAGGCCGATGGACGCTGCCTGCCGGCGCAGGAGCTCCACACGAACCCCATGCATACTGATGCGTTCGTAGGTCTCGGTAACCGTTGTTAGTAGTCCGATGGCCTCGATGGATGGATCCTCGAACAGCCGATGCAGGGCGATGGCGGAGTCCTTACCGCCGCTCCACGACATCACAACACGCTTTGGCATCGCGGAAGTTTAGATGTGCGCCGTCTGGAGCTGACTGATCCGTGCTGCCGATATGTATAGTTTCCCACTCGCTCTCAGGCACATCCGGGAGATGCTGAATGACCACAACCCGGCCGTACGCAGGAACGTCATACAGGTGGGCCACTGCGCTCTGCTCAGGCACGTATTCCTTGGGGGTCGCAATGATCTTCACCGGCGGGCCCATGCCCCTTGGAACACGTTTCTAAAGTCCCGAACACTGATCCTCCTTGTTTCCCTCCACCTTGTTACCTCCACCCGTCGGAGCGGGCTGGTTCTCCTTGCACTGGAGGTTGCCGTCGACGACGTTGTTCTTGATGACGACTCCTCCGGTGTTTTGGAATGCCTGGATGTTGCCGCCCACGTTGTTGCGGATCGCTCGAACCTCTCCGCTTTGATCGTCGAACAGGATGTCGGCATTCACCTTCGTGCCCCGCACCAGAGCCGTCCGGCCATGCACTATCTGGATGCTGCCCCCGACACGGGATCCGCCGCGAACCACGACCTTGCGAGCGTTCTCGGCTTGCACGTTGCCTACGACCCGCACGCCCCGGGCGATAAGCGTCGCCTTGCGCCCGACCTTGATCGTGCCCTTCACCGTCGTGCCCTCCAGAACGCATCGCTTCCCGGCGGGGACCTTTAGGTTGTCTACGGTCTTGGCTGCGATCGTTCCCCGGCAGCGCGTCTCTTCCGCCATAGCGATGCCGGACCCACCTATTAGCAGCGTGATGCCGGTAACGATCGCTGCGGCACCTCGGATGACCTTCATGGTTCAGCCTCCTTGCTCGTCGTTCGCTGTCATTGATGCTGTGCTCGGAGAGTGAGAGCTTCATTAGGCGGTCATGAGAACTCTCTTAACCCCGGGTGCCTTCCGCCGGCAGGTGTCTACGGAAAGGAGGCAGACATGTTCGGTTCTCGCCCTCGACGATGACGACGACGGCGACAGCAATACCGGCGCCACCAGTGGAGTCGACTGCAACGACGGCACCAACAGCCGTTACACCAGCATGAGCCGCGACCGGGACCGGAGTCGCGGCGATCTCACGAAGAATTGGACCAGGGACGGCGGCGACCGGACCCGTGACTGGAGCGGACGTCACACGAACGATCGATCGCTCAACGACACGCGCTGAACGCACCTGCTGGGGCGGGAGGGAGGATGCCGGGCCTCCCACCCCGTTCTGAGCGAGATCATTCCTGCTGCGCGGGGCTACTCCTCAATCGATTCAAGCCGGTAGCCCATGCCCCTGAGCGTCTTGATGCGGCCCTTGCCGAGCTTCTTGCGTAGGTATCCGACGTAAACGTCGACGACATTGGAACCTGGGTCGTAGTCGTAGCCCCACACGTTGCTCAGGAGTTGTTCTCGGGTGAGAACCTGGGCGGGATTCCGAAAGAACAGCTCGGCCACCGAGAACTCCCTCGCGCTGAGCTCCACAGTGCGTCCGTCGACGGACAGCCGCCTCGTGCGCAGATCCAGGATCGCGTTGCCGACTTGCAACACGGTCTCTTCCGGCGCATGAGTGCTGCGGAGTCGGACCCGGATGCGAGCCAGCAGCTCCTCGAAGCTGAAGGGCTTGGTGACGTAGTCGTCCGCACCCCCCTCGAGCCCGGAAACCCTGTCGGTAACCGCGTCGCGGGCCGTCAGAACGATCACGGGCGTGCGTCGGTCGAGTGATCTGAATCGCTGCAGAACCTCGAAACCGTCGAGGTCCGGCAACCCGATATCGAGAATCATGAGGTCGATTTCTCCAGTCCTCGCCATCGCGAGCGCGTCGTGTCCGGTAGCGGCCACCGACGCCGCGTAGCCGTTCGACCGAAGGCCCCTTTGAAGGAACGACGAGATCTTTTCTTCGTCCTCGACGACCAGTATCCGCTTCACCCTTGATGCTCCTGTTCCGGTTGATCGACTGGAAAGATGAGGTGGAACGTCGCGCCGTTGCCAGGCACGCTTTCGAGCTCGATGCGGCCACGATGAGCCTGCGCGATCGCGCGCACGATCGCGAGGCCCAGCCCCGAGCCATCGGAGTTGGGGCCTTGCGCGCGGCCGCGAGCGAAACGCTCGAAGATCCGCTCCCTATCGTTGGGGCTCACGCCCGGTCCGAAGTCACGCACCCAGAAACGGGCCTCGCCGTTTCTGATTGCGGATCCCAACGCGATGGGATCACCTTCCGCGGTATGCGCGGCCGCATTCTGGGCGAGCTGCAGCAAGGCCTGTGTTACGCGCTGGCCATCCACGACGATGCGGCCGCGACCCACCTCTGCCAGTTCCCACGTCCGGGGGGCAATGGCTTCAGCCTTTGCCAGCACGTCCTCAGTGAGGCTTTCGACATCAACGACTGAAAGGTCCAAGAAGTCCGGACGCTCCGAACGCGCGAGGAGGGACAGGTCGTCTATGAGCCGGCTCATCCGAGCCAGCTCTTCCGCCACAAGAGCCATCACCTTCGCCCGCTCCTTCGGCGCTGAGTCGATGGTTTCAAGATGCCCGCGCACGATAGTGAGCGGCGTGCGGAGCTCGTGACCGATGTCGTCCATGAAGTGCTTCTGCATCTGGAAGGCATCCTCGAGACGACCGAGCATGTCGTTGAAAGTGCCGGCGAGTCCGGCGATCTCGTCGCGCCCTTCCACATCGATCCTGCGGCTGAGATCGGATTCCGAAATCGACCGAGCCGCCACATTGATCTTCCTCACCGGTTTCAGGATGCGCTCTGCCAGCAGCCACGCCAAGAGCGACCCAATGAGAACAACGATCAGCCCGGTAGCGGCCACACCCGCGATCGCCGGGTCGGTCTTTTCTGCGGCCTCACGGTCGCGGAAGATCGCCACGACGAATACGCCGTCCACGCTGCGGGCTGAGGCGACGGGAACCACCAGGAACTCAACCGTCCCGGCCGGCGTCATCACCTCTCCCCGCTCCGTCTCGGTCGCGGTGCCCCACCGGACGACGAGGTCGGGGTCCTGGTCGAGACGGTAGGGGACGACCCGCCGGTCCCTCAGGAACGGCTCACCATCGACGAATGTGATTAGAGCTTCGTTGCGCGTGGGGATGTTGCGTGCGAGATATACCTCGAAGATTTTCCGGACCCGTCCGGCAAACGGCTCACCGGTCTCGGGATCGTTTCCGCGCGCCAGGACGCGGAGTTCCTTGGTTTCTTGCACGAGCTCCTGGTTGATTCGTTGGTCGAGGCGATAGAGCAGGATCTGTCGCACCACAAGGACGGATGCAGCGGTTGCGACTGCGAGGAACAACACGAACCAGGCGAGAAGTCGGACCCGGATGCTTGAGAGGGCGGGGCCCGTCTTGCTCTTTTTCTCCAGGACCTCCGCGGCGTCTTCAGTCATCGTCGTCATCGCTGTCGCCGTCGTCATCATCGTCGTCGTCGCCTCCGCCGGTGCTGACGTATAGGACAATGGAGTCGCCGTCGTCGACAAGGTCCCCAGGTGCCGGATCGGTCGTCGCGATCAGTCCTTCGCCGAGGTCCAGCCCGAGGTCGGCCGGGTCGACCCCTTGTATCTCGACCTCGAAGCCCTTGTCTTCTAGGGCGGCCCGCACTGCGTCCGCGTTGTTCCCGACCACATCCCTGGGCATCGTGAACCCCGGATCCGCGGATGCCGTGCGCGTGGTGCGCATGTCGGCGCGTCGTGCCGGAGCCTCGCCTCCGGCGATCCCGGCAACAAGCAGGCCGGCAGCGATGACCGCCAAGAGCCCGAAGACCACCGCGAGCCGGCGCCTCATTCCGGGCTGGAGGTAGGACCCGAGACGACCGTGTCGCCCGTACCCGACGGCCGTTGGGACGTCGGTGGAGCGCGTGTCGCCGCCGGTGGCCTCGGTCGCGTCGAGCGCGGCCTGCAGCGCGGCGGCGCTGTGGAAACGAGCCCGAGGGTCCTTCGCCGTGGCGCGCGCCACGATCGCGTCGAGGGCGGCGGGGACGTCCGGGTTCAGCGCTCGCGCCGAGGGCGCTTCCGCGGTTACGTGACTCATCGCGACCGCCATCGGTGATTCGCCGGTGAATGGCACCTCGCCGGTCAGCATCTCGAACAGGACTATCCCGGTCGAATAGACGTCCGAGGCTGGGCCCAGCGGCACTCCGTTGGCCTGTTCGGGCGACATGTAGTGCGGCGTCCCCATTACGGTCCCCGTCGCCGTTAGCTTCGCTTCGCCCACCGCGCGCGCGATCCCGAAATCTGTGACCTTCACGCGGTCGTCGGGTCCGACGATGACGTTCGCGGGCTTGACGTCACGGTGGACCAGGCCAGCCGCATGGGCGTGATCGAGGGCCGCACACATCTGCGCCGCGATGCGCGTCACTCGATCGGGGGTCAGGGGGCCATGCTCGCGCAGCACCCGCGCGAGATCTTCGCCCTCGACCAACTCCATCACACTGAAATGGTCCGGGCCATCCTCGCCGTAGTCGAAGACCCTGGCGATGTTTGGATGGGAAAGCGCGGCCGCGGCGCGCGCCTCGCGCTTGAAGCGTTCGATGAACGCCGGATCTTCGGCGAGCCGGCGGGCGAGGATCTTGACGGCCACGCGACGGCCGAGGCGGTCGTCGACGGCCGCGTACACCGTTCCCATCCCTCCGGCCGCGATCTTGCGCTCAAGCCGGTAGCGCGCCATCAGGCAGCGGGCGGTCTCTACCATCGGCGGATCTTCCGGACTGGTCCAGCGGACAGGAGCGACACCTCTCTCTCCTCCCGGGCTCCTGCCGCCTCATCAGTCGTCGTCATCGTCGTCACCGCCGTCATCGTCGTCATCGTCGTCACCGTCGTCATCGTCGTCATCGCCCGCCGGTGCCGGCGGTGCGGGTGGGGCCGCCGGAGCACCCCCCGAGGACGGCTGCTTTGTGCCACGCGAAGGTCCGCCCGCGCCCTTCTTGCGCTTCTTTTTCTTCTTGCCGTCATCCGACTTCTTGCCGTCATCCGATCCCTCGGTCGAAGACTCGAGCCGGATCGGGTCGACAGAGGGCGGCGGTGTTGCCTGCAGCAGCTTGGTGGCCGCCAGGACCGCCGCTGCTCCCAGGATGAAGGCCAGGGCCACCGCTAACCACGCCTTGCGACCGCTCATGCCTCGATCTCACCCTTCAGACGTGTGGGCTGGATGAGCCGAACATGAGAATCCTCTCATGTAGAGCCCCCCTGCCGGCGAGGTGATGAGAGCTCTCTCACGCTGCTTTCACGTCCACCTCAGCCCCGCTCGGTACTCCCAAGAAGCACAACCGAGGCAATCAGGAGGCGACATGGACGCGGCACTTATAGATGAGGCGCGCGGGGACCGAGCCCAACCCCCAAGCGACGAATGGAGCTTCGACGAGGGCGCGGAGATCTATCCGGGGCGCTATGCGCTCAAGCTCCTGGGGGGCGGACGGCGCTACGAGGCCTATCTCGCCTTCGATGAGGAACTGCTCAACAACGTCGTCGTCAAGATCCTGCGCCCCTCGCGGGTCAAAGATGAGCACGCCCTGGAGGGGCTGGCATGTGAGCTGCGCGCGCTGCGGAAGCTCAACCATCCCGTAATCGCGCGCGGGTTCGGGGGTGTGCTCAAGGGCGAGCGTCCGCACATCTGCGTCGAGTTCCTCGAGGGGCCGCGGTTGTCGACGCTGATCCGCAAGTTCGGGCCGCTACCGCTCGAACAGCTCATCCCCCTGGCGGTCGAGCTGTGCTCGGCGCTGCACTATATGCACGCGCGGCGGATGGTGCACCTCGACGTCAAGCCCAAGAACATCATCATGGGGGCTCCCCCGCGCCTGATCGACCTCAGCATCGCCCGCAGCCTGCGCGACGCGGCCGCACTCGATACGGCGGCCGGCACCGACGCCTACATGGCTCCCGAGCAGTGCGTCCCGAGCCCGGGGCGCGTCGGCCCTCCCGCCGACATCTGGGGACTAGGGGTCACGCTCTTTGAGGCGATCGCCGCCGAGCTCCCGTTCCCAAAAGGCTCGGGTGACGACAAGCACCCCCAGCTCAAACTCAGCCCGCGGGAACTTGACGCGCGCGTCCCGGAGCCCATCGCCGAGCTGATCCACGGATGTCTCCACGGGGACCCGCGCGCGCGACCCACGGCGCGCGACCTGAGCGTGTGGCTTGAGCCTTTTGTGGCCGCGCTGCCAAGGCGGATCGTCCTCAGTCGTCTGCGGCCTCGCTGGCGCTGAGCGCGCATAAGAGCTCTCTCACGGCTGGCTCACGAAGGTCTCAGACCCGCTGGTTACAACCGAATCGACAGGAATGAGTAGCGAGATGAAAGGGGACAAGAGATGAGCCCAGGAAGAATCGCTCTTCTCGGACTGGCAGTTCTTTTGGCGCTCGGAGGTATTGCGGCGCTTGCCGACGACCCCGCCAGTACGAACGTGGCACCGATCAGTGCGGACGACGCCGACGATGACGGCGTGCTCCGTCGGGACGACGCCGACGACGAAATCGCCGCGGTCGACGACGATGATGACGGCGACCCGACCGGCGACGGCGACCATACACGCGGGAACGACGGCACCAACGGTGGCAACAACACCGGCGACGGCGACAACACCGCCGGGAACGACGGCACCAACGGTGGCAACAACACCGGCGACGGCGACAACACCGACGACGGCGGTGGCACTGGGACCGGTGGCGGCACTACCTAACAACTCCGAATCCCATCAAAGGGGGAGGCCATCGGGTCTCCCCCTTTTTTCTGCGGCTTGCGCGGTCTGGTTGGGATCTTCCCGACCCGAACGGACCCACTATCACCTAGGAGTGCCCGGTCCTGGGATCGAGATTGATCCAGACCACGTCGCTGCGGTCCGGGATGCGGGCCCTTGCGGTCACCAGACCTCCTGCCCCACGGCGTCGCCGGAATCGACCTCACCGTGAAGGTTTGCCTTGGAGACGCCGGCGAGCAGCTCTTCGAGCTCGTACTTGCCTCGCACCGGCGTGGCAACCAGCTTCCCCCGCACCACGCGGAGATCGACGACCGAGCCTGTCGAGCACCGCGCACGACGTCCCGCGATTGTGCTTTCGCCCGCCTCCTACAACCGAAAGGTCGGGCTCGCGATCATGTGCCCAATTACGAGCGCGGTGAAAGGCTACCCCTTCGAGGTTGCCATCCCCGAAGGTCTCGGCGTCTCGGGCGTAGTCTTGGCCGATCAGGTCAAGAGTCTCGATTGGCGAGCCCGGCGCGCCGAAGTCAAAGAGAAGCTTCCGCCGGAGGTCACCGAGGAGATCCTGGCTAGCTGAACGCCCTACCAACGTAATTGCGTGGACTAACGTTCTTCTTCCCCGATGCCGAATCGCATCCCCTGCCGCGGCCTGCGGTCGGTCACACAAGAGATTGACTGGATCGCGCGCAGCCGCCCCAGAAGGTGGCGAACCCAGATCTTCGGAAGGTCGACCGTTAGCGCGACTAAATGCGCTCCAGGGCACCACCCGCGGCTTCCTTCCGAGCGAGGACGCCGAGGATTGAAACCTCGGATCGTTCCCACAATGGCTCGAAACGAGTTCCTCCGCGCGCCTCCCGTAACCAAGCACCGCGCCGGTCCGCCGGTCAACGGCCAGTCGTGTGGTCACCGCCGTCTTGGCGGTTCGGTTCCCAGGAACGCCAGATCCCAGAGCTATTTCGGTTGTCGAGTCGGTGTGCGCTTCACTCCGCCCGAGCCGGCGACCTGAACTCGCGCTCCAAGAGCGTTAGGGCCTCCTCGACGGAGGGCCACAGCTGTCCCGGCTTGGCTCCCCCGGCGACCCAACGCGTAAACGAATGGCGCAGCGCAGCGACCGCTGCCGCGGCGAGCATCTGCACCACGATGTCGTCGGGGTCACGCCGGAGCCGGGCCGCGAAGGCGGCGGCGACGTGACGCTCGCGCTCTTGGAAGAGGTCGAGGAAGGGCGCGCGCAGGCTGGGTGTGGCCATCACGATGCGGTACTGGCGGACCCTCGGGTCGTCGCCGGATGACGGCGGCACCTGGTTCCGCATCACCTCGAGCAGCGCCCGCGCAGGGTGCTCCTGGGGCGGACGTGCGCGGATCAGCGCCTCGATCTCGTCGGGTCCGGCCTCCCCCCCACTCACCGCCACCACCACATCGACCTTGCTGTCGAAGTAGCGGAAGAACGTGCGCGGCGAGACTTCCGCTGCCGCCGCGATGTCCTCGATGGTCGTGGCGTCGAAGCCCTCGGTCTCGAACAGGTCGAGAGCGGCCTCGAGGATCTCCCCGTGGGTCCTTGCCCGGTTCCGTTCTCGCAGTCCCGTCGCGCTCACCGCCCCAACTCTAGACACATTCTGTCGCCATGTTATCACTTGACATATTGGCAGTTACCGTCATAGTGTCAGGTCATGACAGACAGGATTGCTGAAAGAGGCGGGTCGACATGGAATTCCCTACAACCTCGGCCGCTCGGGGGTGCGCCACCGTCGCCTCGTCGCTCTCGTATGGCTCCCCGTCGCCGTCGTCACGTACGGTGCTGCCCGCTCGCTCGGCGGCGAGACCGTCGAGAACTTCACGACCCCTGGCGCCGAGTCACAGGACGCGATCAACACGCTCGACGACCCCGCGTCGGCAGCCACGGTCGACGACGTGAGATCGCAGCCCCACGTGGAGAGCGTTCCGCCGCTACGGCTGTCCCTCGACGGCCGCTTCCGGACCGCCGACGTGCAGTAAGTCATCGCTTCGATGAACTCTCATCGCTCCTGAATCGGACCGAGAGGCTCGCTGGTTCCCCTCAAACGAGGCCCCATCGAGATTCTGACAAAAGGAGAGATCAATGACGGAGAACAGCATGTCTAAGGCTCGGACCATAGTGCTCTTTGTCGCCGTACTACTTGCCGGAACTTTAGCCGGGTTCTTCCTCACCTACGCATTCACGATCATGCCTGGCTTGGAGACGACGGATGATCGCACCTTTGTGGAGGCATTCCAAGGACTCGAGCGGATGTTCGGCACGTTCGATTACGGATACAACTGGCCGCTTTTATTCGGCTACTTGGGCGGACCTTTGGTAACGGTTGTGGCAATCGCACTGAACCGAAGTCGCCCGATCGTTTGGTGGCTCGTTGCAGCCCTCGTCCTGACTATCGCGACAATTGTGATCACGAGTGCCTTCAACGTTCCATTGAACAACGAGATTAAGGCGGCGGGGGACCCCAACATGATGGACGCCGTCCAGGTACGCGCCGATTTCCGGGAGAGCTGGTGGCGTGCTTGGAATCTCGTTCGGTGCGCGACTTCTGCGGGAGCTTTTGTCTGTCTGGGCTGGGCGCTATTTCTGCACGGTCAGACGATGAAGAATTGACCAGTACCTGATGGGATCAAGCGCATCGATTCGGATTCCGGCGGCTACGCAACTACCGGATCCGCAATGAGCGCGGTCACTTCGGGTGCGCGCGCGGAACGACCAATCCCGATTCGTATGCTGCGACAACCGCCTGGGTCCGGTCGCGCATGCCCAATGTGGGCCGACCAACTCCCGGGCCTTTTGTCCGCGGGCTCTACCCAGCAGAGAAAGGCTCCTATGCGAAACCTCTACAAAAACCCGCGTGATAGCCGGGACGAGATCGTTCCCACGTTTCGGATTCTTCCGGCCCTGTTCGCGCCGGGTGACGGTCGGTGGACCCGATCGGGATCGAACCGACTACCTCCGCAATGCCATTGCGGCGCTCTACCAAGTGAGCTACGGGCCCGGGGAATCGATGCTAGCAGAGGCGACCCGAGCCTCTCGTCGGTGAAATGTACGTTTGCCTACGCCGTAGGTGAACGGACATTTGAGCTCGCCCCACCCGATCAAGGACCGTTCAGGAGCCGCCGCCCTTCGGCTTGCCCCGGCGCCGGCCTCGGCGCGACCGGCGGCGGCGCCTCGGAGCCTGCTCACGCACCGGCCCCTCACCCGATCCCGACGCGGCCGGAGCCACTCGGGGAGCCGCGGGAGCGCGCTCGCGAGTAATCCCGTTCGGACCCGGTTCGGCGGCGCGCCCGTTCGAAGCCGTCGAGCGATCCTCCGCCACCTTGAGCGTGATCCGGTACTCCTGCGGGTACTGAGGCACACCCCAGATGGACTGGAGCTCGCCGATCACCTCGTCGAGCGTCGTCCCGTCCGGCTCCGCCGTGAGCCGATCTGGAGGCGGCCCCTTGACGGCGCGCACGACCTCCTCGAGCGTCCGAGGGACCTGCTCCCGCCGTCCACCGCCACGTCGCCGGCGACGACGCCGTGACCGGCCGGAAACTTTCTCTGTCGAAGACCCCTTCCCCGACCCCGCAGACGCGGCGCCGGAGTCCTGGGGCGCTGCCGCAGCCGCCTGCTGGGGCTGCCGGCCTCCACCTCTGCGACGCCTACGTCGCCTCCGCCGCTGCTGGCTCATCCGAGTCCTCAACTTTCGAGTCGTCGAACGGCACAATGCCGGCATCCGCCCACAGGCGTTCGAGGTCGTAATACTCCCGTTCCTCACTGTGGAAGACGTGGACCACGAAGTCGACGTAATCGAGCAGTACCCATCGGGCCTCCCGCTCGCCTTCCCGCCTGTACGGCTTGACGCCGAAGTCCTCGCGCAGTTTCTTTTCGACCTCTTCGGCGATGGTTCGGACGTGCCGTTCGGTGTTTCCGCTACAGATCACGAAGAAGTCCGTGATCACGAGTTGCTGAGAGACGTCGAGGATCGAGATGCGCTCGGCCTTCTTGCTTGACGCAGCGCTCGCCGCCTTCAGTGCTTCATCAGCTGCCGGCATCCCGGCCTCGTTCAGTCGTTTCAGCGTGTCCGCAAGAAATCCTTTCCAACGATGATCGTCAGATCCACACTACCCTGACCCTGGCCGGAAACCTGTACTTCTCCGACCCCCAGCAGGTCCCTCGCCTTGGTTGCGAGCGCCTGCCCGGCGGGCGATGGATCGTAGGTGATCACCTTGGTGGCCTTGTAATTGAAGTTGTCGGCATTCCCGCTGAGCTCGATCCGGAACCCCTTGCCCACGAGCTTCTGGGCGACCCTCTCTCCGATCCCCGGAGAGCCGTTTCCGTTCAGCACCTGAACCCGGGCAAGGTCGGTGGCGACGGGCACGCCCGGAAGTGTTGTCGAAACGAACTCGGCGACTTCGTCGACGTCGGTTGCGTACAGCTCCGCACCACCGACGCTTACCTGCCGCACCGGCAGGATTGACAGAGTCAGGTTGGTTCCGTCGAGAGCGGCGAGGGACCTCACCAACTCGAGTCCGTCGCCCTCAACCCCTCCGCTCTTGCCCGCGGCATCGGCGGCGGCGCCTGCGTTGGCAAAAGCCGCTCGCAGTTGCTCGGGAGTCCCCGAGAAGTCGTTCACCACCGAATCCCAGAACGCCAGATGGCGGGCGCCCAGCTCGACGTCGTCGCTCCCATCGCCCACCGTGTAGAGCAGGTCGGAGAGGCCGACGGAATCGAGCTCCTGGATGCCCGGGGTCAGCATGAGCCTTCGGGTGTCGTTGCCTTCTGCGACCGCAACCTCGCTGGGCACGTCCACGGTCAGGGCGCCGAGTTCTTCGAAGAGAGTCCGCGCGCCGGATCGGGGGAGTTCCAGATAGTGGTCGATCTCGATGCCGAAGAAGCTCTCGGCCGACACTAGGAGCAACGGAAGCCCCCCGGTGGCGAGGGCATCGCCCATTCCCTGCAGCCCGCGTCCCGGCACCTCGACCGCGGTGTGGGCTGGGACGTACACGATGGCGCCCTTGTCGGCCACCGGGTCATAGGAGAGAAGTGCAAGCCATACGACCTTTGTCCCTCCGGCATCTGTTCCGGCAAGGAGTGTTGTGGTGGGGGTCTGAACGACGCTGGGGCCCGTGCCCTCGTCCGAGCCCGCACCGGTTCCACCGAACGAGCGGAGCCCGACCACTGCTGCAGCCACCACGGCCACCGCAAGAAGCACCACGAGAGCACCTTTGAGCAGACCGCCCGGCAGTCCAATTCGTGGCCTAGGGCCGCGCCGCCGCTTGCGCCGTGGCGCTGGAGCCCAGGGCTTGTCGGTGACGCGATGCCGTCCGCGGCGGGGAGTCTCTGTGGGAGCCTTCGTGCGGCGCCTAGCCGGGACCTCAACGGGAGCGGTCGAGCGAGGACGTGGCTGTGCCTCAGCGGGAGCGGTCGAGCGAGGACGTGGCGGTGCCTCAGCGGGAGCGGCCGACCGGAGGGGGGCCTCGGCTGTCGGAGACTGCGTTTGTTCCCGCGGTGGAGCGGCTTTCGATGCGACGGCCTGGCGGGCGACCGGTGTCGGGACCGAACCCTGGGTGGGTGGTGACGCAACCGTCACGGACGCCGCAACGGCGGCCGTGCGGGGCGATTGCGCCTCTATGGGTCCGCCGGGCCGGTCGTGGGGGGTTCGAGCCGGCCCGGCGGGATAATCGGCAGGAAGTCGCCCCTGGGCGAGGCCCTGATAGTCCTGTGGTAGGGCTGCGGCGTTGTGGCGGGAAGGGGCGGGTGCGGCCGGTCCGGCCGGCGCGGGCACCGTCTTGGCTCCCGCGTTCTGGGGCGCGCCGGGAAGGGTTTCGGTTCCAAACCACCGGGTCACGGGCTCTGTGTCGCGCCCATGCCGGGGCGCCGGCTTCTTGGCGCGCCGGGGCCAGATACCCTTTTTCTTGCTATCGCCCCCGTCCGGGTGGCGACGATTCGGCACCCCAGGCCTCCTTATCGGTCACGTACAGCCTGTGCTCGCGGATATAGCGGAGCACGCCCACAGGTACGTGATCGTCCACCGGAAGGCCACTCTTGACTCTTTCCCTAACTTCAGTTGCAGAAATATCGACGCCGGGGATCTCGAGGGGATGGACAGGGGGCCAGGTGGCGCCGTCGGGGCGCTCCGGAAACTCGACGCCGGGACGCGACACGGCAATGATTTCGGCCAACTCCGCCAGGCGCTCGATGCCCACCCAGGTGTCGAGGCCCGACAGGGCGTCAGCCCCGAGGATGAAAAAGAGGGCGGCGTCGGGCCCGTACCACTCCCTCAGGGTCTCCATCGTGTCGGCAGTGTAGGTGGGCCCGCTGCGGTCGAGCTCGAGGCGGGATACGGCGAAGCGCTCGTCGCCGACCGCTCCCAGGACCGTCATCAGATAACGGTCCTCGTGGTGGGTATAGCTGGCCTTCTGCCACGGCCGGCCGGCGGGGACGAACAGCACCATGTCGAGGTCGAACTTCTCGAGCGCCGCCCGCGCCGCCACCAGGTGGCCGTTGTGCAGGGGATCGAACGTCCCCCCAAGGACGCCCAGGCGGCGTATCGAGCCCGAAGACATGCCCATAGCTAACCCGATCGCCGAACTGTTCGCTCTCATCAAACGCCCCCTTTTCTTTCGCCGTCATTCGCCCAATCGGGCGCGAAAGAAAAGGGGCCGCGGATTACGGAGACCACAGCGAACAGTTCAGCTCAGACGGGGCGCGCAGGCTCCTCGATGCGCGGAGGGGGAATGTAGTCCGCGCCGAACAGCCGCTCGCCGTCGAAGCTCAGCACCCACGTGCTGCCCTTCTTGTAGACGAGCGGATCGGGCAGATCGACGTGGTCACTCTCGGCGAGGCGGCCCAACATGTCGGGGATCACGTCCCCCTGGGTGCACGCCACAACGGCCGCGTCGGCCGTACCGAGCGCCCGCATCATTTCCACGGCCTCGTCCTCGTTACCGGGATAGCCGAGCTCGCTGAGAAGCGGGTCCTCCTTGACCGTGAGTCCAATCGCATCGGACAGCGGCTCGACGGTCTCGACGCAGCGGACGAAATCGGCCGACACGATGTCGACCACCTCGAAGCGAGACAGCACGCGGACGAGACCCTCCGCCTGGCGGCGCCCCCGCTCGTCGAGGGGTCGCACCCGGTCGTCGCCGGTCCAGTCGGCCCGGCTCCCTGCGAACGCGTGCCGGACCAAGAGGATCGTTCGCAGCAGCGCCGGGCCGCGGACGAACTTTTCGAGGATCTCCCGATCGCGGGGATGAGTGAGGATTTCGCTGGCCTCGTTGAGAGGCAGCCAGCGGAGCTCGTCCACCTCGTTGTTCGGCAGGAACTGTCCACCATCGGCGTGCATGGCCCAGTAACGAACGACCTTCGGCCGCTGCTCCCCGAAGCTGTTGCGCTTCATGTAGCGAATTTCGCCGACGGGCCTGCCCATTCGCACCCGGAATCCGGTTTCTTCCCACACCTCCCGGACCGCGCCTTCGATCTCCGACTCGCCGGGCGCGAGTTTGCCCTTCGGGAGACTCCAGTCGTCATACCGAGGGCGGTGGATCACGGCCACTTCAACGAGGGGCTCGCCGCCACGGTCCTTTGAGATTGAGCGCCACAGCACTCCTCCGGCGGCCCGGATAGCCCCGTTCATGCGTTTAGCCATTCCAGGTTCTTATTCTTCGCCACCGAGGCCCAAACTCCCGGGAACTCGGCCCTTTTTTGTTGGGCCAATTTGTATTCGCGCTCCGCCATTCGCCCGAGCGCAAAGTTGAGGCGCCCGGATTGACGATGGCGCCTGCCGAGCTCCTCGATTACGCCGGCGGCCACAACGGCATCCTGGAAGTCGCCGAGGACATCCTGCACATCGGAGCAGCGCTTGGCTAAGCGGGTAGCCGCCTTCGACTCCGAGGGTGGAAGAGCCCCTGCCACAGCTTCGGCTGCATAGCGAGTCCGCTTCGCACGGATCCGGACCTTGTGCAACGCCTCGTCCGGGCTCTTCCGCCGCAGCTTCCTCGCGGCCTTCTCCAGCTTGCCCCAAGGACGAGCAACAACGGCCGGAAGTTGGTCTTCGCACGATTTCTCGGCGAGCGGGGTCAGCGTCGGGGTGTGGATCGCCTCGACTAGGCGGTCGAGCAGGGCCACGTATCTCTCCCCGTTGAGTTCAGTGAGAAGTGCAGCACGCGCCGCCTCGTGTCGGGTGGAGATGTCCTCGAAGAGGGGGTGGACATCGGCGCGCAGGTCTCCGGCGGTCTTGCCCAACCGTGTCTGCTGCACGTCGAGGTCCCTGACCGCTCCCAAGACGTCTCCGAGCCATTTCAGTTCGGCGCGCAGCTCCGTCGCCCATTCATCCACTATCAGCGGCTCGAAGGTGCGGAGATCGCTGCGCATACGGCGAGTCGCCACCCTCATCTGGTGAACGCCCTCAGGATCCGAACCGACACGAGTCACGGGGTCGTGAAGGATCAACCTGTAGAGCCCGTTCGCCAGGGCCGCCTGAACGGCGCGCCCCGACGGATCACCGGGGTCCACGGGAATGTCATGAGGGACGTCGGCTTCGCCGGTCGCACGCGACCCAAGAGCCCGCACCACCTTCGGGATCGGTTCGGCCGCCATGGCGCCCGCTTCCTGCAGGAGCGCCGAGACACCTTCGAGACCCGTTCGATCCAGCGTTCGACCCTCGATCTCGAGCTCTCTGAACCGCCCGAGGACACGGCGGCCCTCGTAAACGGACACGACGTCGTCGACGACCTCGGCGAGCTCTTCGCCGTCCACCCCTAGCAACATCCAGCGATCGCGGCGCGTCCGGATTGACGCCACGGCTCCCAGTGGAGCGGCCCGGACGAATGCCGTCACGAGGTTTCGAGCCTCATCTGGGACGCGGGAGGCGGGCGCGTGAAAACTCACTTCATCGTGGGCCGTCAGGTCCTCACCGGGAACCGGCAGCTTCAAGGTCCAGCGTGGACCCCCCTCCTCGCCGGTCCGATGGCGAAGAGTGATGCCGTGACGCGCAAGACGCAGATCATCGGTGTCGTAGTAGGTGGTGCGGGTTTCCAAGCGCGGCAGGTCCTCGGCCGCGGCGATCCCAAGGTTGTCGCTGGCGAGATCGGGCATGACGAACGAGCCGTGCACCGCGAGTTTGAGTTCGACTTCACGCATTCTTGTTGGTCCGGCGCATAAGTTCGTCCTGGAGGCTGAATGCCCCCTCCGGACTCGGCGAACGCAGCTTCGTCCACACCCCGTCGGGACCGAGGTCCCAGGCCGCAACGTTGTCCTTCATGCAGAGATCGAGCACTTCCTTCAATCGGCGTCGCGGAGCGTCGGCGACGACGTTCACAACTGCCTCCACCCTGCGATCGAGGTTGCGGTGCATCATGTCCGCGCTGCCGATGTAGAACTCGCTGTTGCCTTCGTTCTGAAAGTAAAAGATCCGCGAGTGCTCGAGATAACGTCCGAGGATGCTGCGCACGGTGATGTTGTCGCTGAGGCCTTCGACGCGCGGGCGAAGTGCGCAGATGCCCCTCACACAGAGGTCGATCTTCACGTGTGCACGCGATGCCTCGTACAGCGCGTCGACGATCTTTTCGTCGATCAAACTGTTCATCTTCATCATGATGTGACCCGGCCGCTCCGGACTGCTGATCGAGATCTCTCTTTCGATTAGCCCCACGATGCGGTTTCGGGTCATATGCGGCGAGGTCACGAGGGAGGTGTAAGTCGTTAGGCGTGAATAGCCGGTCAGGAAGTTGAAGAGATTGCTGACGTCGGCACCCAGGTTGGGGTCCGAGGTCAGAAGCCCGATGTCCTCGTAGGTGCGCGCCGTCTTCGGATTGTAGTTGCCGGTCCCGATGTGGCAGTAGCGGCGGAGGTGGTCGCCCTCCTGGCGGACGGCGAGACTCAGTTTGCAGTGGGTCTTGAGTCCGAGAAGTCCATACACCACGTGACACCCGGCGCGCTCAAGAGCTCGCGCCCAGTTGATGTTGTTGCGTTCGTCGAAGCGGGCCTTGATCTCCACGAGCACCACCACCTGCTTACCCTGCTCCGCAGCCTCGACCAGCGCGTCGATGATGGGGCTGTCCCCCGAGGTGCGGTACAGCGTCTGCTTGATCGCGAGCACCTTCGGATCGGTGGCCGCCTGCTCGATGAACTGTTGCACGCTATCGGCGAAGGACTCATAGGGATGGTGCACGAGCACGTCCCGCTTGCGCAGGACGCCAAAGATGTCGGGTGTCGCCCCGTCCGGCGTCGCGAGCGCCGGGGGCGTCACGGGATGAAATGGGTCGTCCTTCAGATCGGGTCGGTCCAACGAGTAGAGCGCCCAGAGCCCGGCAAGATCCAGCGGACCCGGAAGCGTGTGGACGTCGGGATCCTCGATCTCGATCTCCCGCATAAGAAGGTCGAGCGCATGGTCCGACATTCCAGCTTCGACTTCGAGTCTCACGGCCGGACTGAAGCGTCGCTTACGAAGCTCGGCCTCCAGGGCCTCGAGCAGATCCTCTGCTCCATCGTCGTTGATCTCGAGGTCCGCGTTGCGGGTCACCCGAAACGCGTAGTGCTCGATGATCTCCATGCCGGGGAAGAGCTGGTCGAGGTTGGCCGCGATCACATCCTCGATCGGCACGAAGACCTCATCGTCGCCCAACTGGATGAATCGTGGGAGCAGCGGAGGCACCTTTACTCGGGCGAAATGGCTGTCTTCGTCTGCCGGATCGCGCACCAGAACGGCTAAATTCAGAGAGAGATTCGAGATGTAGGGAAATGGGTGCCCCGGATCGACGGCGAGCGGCGTCACCACGGGGAAGATCCGCTCGCGGAAGAAGTCATCCAGATCCTTGTGCTGTTGCTCCTCGAGATCGCCCCATCGATTGACGTGGATGCCGGCCGCCTTGAGCCCGGGCAGGATCCCGTCAAGCCACGTACGAGCGTGCTCCTCGAGCATCGGATGAACTCGTTCCGAAATCAGAGACAGCTGCTGCCTCGGCGTCAGTCCGTCGGCCGAGCGGCTCGTCAGACCCGCAGCCAGCTGCCGCTTCAGTCCCGCGACCCTCACCATGTAGAACTCGTCGAGGTTGGTGGCAAAGATCGCGAGGAACTTCACCCGCTCGAGTAGTGGTACCTCTGGGTTGCGTACCAGCCAGAGCACACGTTCGTTGAACTCGAGCCACGAAAGCTCTCGATTTATGAACCGATCTGCAGGGAGGACCGCTGCTTCGTCGGCCCGAGCTTCAAGCATGAGGAGACACCTTAGCTGCGGCAATTGAACAACGCGTGAACAAGTCCATCCATTGTAGGAGGCACCGGGCGCCCCGGAACCGGTCGGCGGGGGGACCCAGGCGGGCGGATCCCCCTCGCCGTCCGATGCTGGAGCCTGGGATCGGGGGAGTTGATCCCGGGGAGCGCCAAGAATCTGGCCTCGGCGGTCACCACGGTATGCAGAGAGTGTGGCGCGAATGTGGCGCGCCGGTGAAGTAATGCCCAACTCAATTGGGCCAGTCAGGTCCGAACTTGGCCGTCCCCCCAGACCACGTATTTGGCCGACGTTAGGGCTTTTAAGCCCATCGGCCCCCGGGCGTGCAGCTTCTGCGTCGAGATGCCGATCTCGGCGCCGTAGCCGAACTCGCCTCCGTCCGAGAAACGGGTCGAGGCGTTCACGAACAGGGTTCCGGAGTCCACCTCGGAGGTGAACCGGCGCGCCGCATCGACGTCGCCGGTGATGATGGCCTCGGCGTTCGAAGTGCCGAAACGGTTGACGTGGACGATCGCATCGTTGAGGGAGTCGACCACCCGGACTGCGAGAATGAGATCCAGATATTCCGTTCCCCAATCCGCTTCTGTCGCCGCACGAGCATCAGGCCATAGCGACCTGGTTCGTTCGTCGCCGCGCACGGTGACCCCGCGCGCCGCCAGCGCGTCCAGTGCACCGGGCAGCCATTTGTCGGCCACTTCGACGTGAACGAGCAGCGTTTCCGCGGCGTTACATACGCTCGGCCGCTGAGTTTTGGCGTTCACGATGATCTCGGTTGCCATATCGAGGTCCGCGCCTTTGTCGACGTAAACGTGGCAGTTCCCGTCTCCATCGATGATGTACGGAACCGTTGCGTTTTCCTCGATCGTGCGGATGAGTTCCGCCCCGCCGCGCGGGACGAGAAGGTCGATCAGCCCCTTCGCTCGCATGAGTTCGAGCGCGGACTCCCGTTCGACATCGCGGACGAGCTGGACCGCGTCGGCCGGGAGTCCCACCTTCGTTCCGGCGCGCCGCAAGACTTCCACGATTGCGATGTTGGAAGACAGCGCAATTCGCGAGCCGCGAAGAATGCAGGCGTTGCCCGACTTGAGGCACAAGCCCGCAACATCGGACGTCACATTCGGGCGCGCCTCGTAGATGACGGCGACGACACCGAGCGGTGCCGCTACCTTCTGGATCGATAGCCCGTTGGGACGTTTCCACCCGTCAAGCACCGCGCCCACGGGGTCCGGTTGGTCGGCAACGGCGCGCATGCCATCGGCCATCGCCCGGATCCTTTTGTCTGTAAGCGTCAGGCGGTCGATCAAGGTCGTGGAGGTTCCCCCCTCCCGAGCCCGCTCGACGTCCTCCGAGTTCGCTTCGGCGAGTGAACCTGCGGCGTCGATCAGGGCGTCCGCCATCTCGTTCAGGGCGGCGTCGCGGACTCCACCCGGAAGCCGGGCCACCTCTGGGGCGACGCCTGCTGCCCTGCGACACAGCTCGGTTACCGACTCCATAAAACGGACCACCTCATTCGTGCTCTAGTACAACCAGCTGGTCTCGATGGATGACCTCCCGCCCCGCGACCTCGGCAGACCGGCGCCCTCTGGCGGCCTCAAGCTCCTGCGCTCCGAAGCGTACCAATCCCCGCGCAAACACCCTTCCGTCCGGAGCGGCGACGTCCACGGTATCGCCGGCCGCGAAGTCGCCGAGCACCCCGGTAACGCCCACCGGGAGCAGACTTCGTTTGCCCTCGACAACAGCTCGGCGCGCCCCGCCATCGACGGTCACGGTCCCATTGGGAGGCTGACCGAAGGCGATCCACAGTTTGCGGGCCGAGAGCCGAACGTGGCGCGGATGAAAGTACGAGCCGAGCTCCTCTCCCGCGGCGATGCGCTGGATCACATCGGGTTCGGATGCTCGGGCAACAACCACTCCGACTCCCGAGAAACTCGCAACCCACGCGGCAGCGATCTTCGAGGCCATCCCGCCGGACGCGAGGGTCGATCCGCGGCCTCCTGCGGCGCGCTCCAACTCGGGCGTGAGCTCCTTGATCTCTTTGATCAGTGGGGCGTCGGGGTCTGTGCGTGGATCGGCAGCGTGCACACCATCGGCGTCGGTCAACAACAGGAGAACTTTCGCAACGGCGAGGTGCGCGACGAGAGCTGCCAGTCGGTCGTTTTCTCCGAAGCGAATCTCGTCGACGGCGACGGTGTCGTTCTCATTCACAATTGGGACGGCACCGAGAGCAATGAGACGGTCGAGTGTGTTGCGAGCATTGAGGTACTGCTGGCGCTGCATGAAATCGTAGCGAGTCAAGAGCAACTGCGCGGCGACCATTCCTTGATCGGCAAAGAGGCGCGAATAGCGCGACAGCAGTTTCCCCTGCCCCACAGCGGCCACGGCCTGAAGCGAGGGTATGTCGCTCGGCCGCTCCGAGAACTTCAGGGGCCCCAGGCCGGCGGCGATTGCTCCCGAGGACACAAGAACAACGTCGACTCTCCCCTGCCGAACTGCAGCGATCCCCTTGCACAGCGACGCCAGCCGCTCGTCGTCGAGGCTTCCGTCGGGACCGACCAGCGACGATGTCCCGACCTTCACGATCAGCCGGTCGCCGGAGGCGAGCACTGGACGGGACATCAGGTGGGGGACGTCTCGGGCTCGAAGTCGAATGCCGCGTCACCGATCCTCACCTCGTCCCCGGCGCGCGCGCCGGCCTCGGAGAGGAGACGCTCAACGCCCATGGTGACCAGCAGGCGCTGCAGCCTCGCCACCGCTTCGTCGTTGTCCAGATCGGTCGTCTCGACCGCTCGTTCGGCGCGCCGGCCGCGAACCCGCCACGCGCCGTTCTCCCGCTGCACACGTATTGGGTCGTCGCGCACGATGTGCCGCACGTATCCCACGGGAGCCGGCATCGCGGCCCGCGCTCGCTTTACGAGGTCGTCCAACTTGTCGACCAGCTCCGGAATGTTGTGTCCCGTCACAGCAGAGATGGGAAGGGCGCCGGGAAGCCGCTCAAGGAGTTCATCGACCCGATCCCCCGCCGCGTCAAACTTGCTCGCAACCACTATGGACGGTCGTTCGGCAAGTTCCGGGTCGAAGGCCGCGAGCTCCGCCGAAAGTAACTCGTGGTCCAGGAATGGGTCCCGGTCGGTCGCTGCGAGATCGACCATAAAGACCAGTACGGCGGCGCGGCTCACATGCCGCAAGAACCGATGTCCGAGGCCCTTGCCGGCATGCGCACCCTCCACGAGACCCGGGATATCGGCCACAACGAACGACTCGTCACCGCTCGTAACCACTCCGAGGTTTGGCGTGAGCGTCGTGAATGGATAGTCGGCGATCTTCGGACGCGCCCTGCTAATCCGTGAGATCAGTGTGGACTTCCCTGCATTCGGGAATCCGACCAGCCCGACGTCGGCGAGAAGCCTGAGCTCGAGGAGCAGCTTCCGCTCATCTCCCGTCTCGCCTTTCTGGGCGAAAGCCGGCGCGCGTCTGGTGGGAGTCGCGAACCTCGCGTTGCCCTTTCCACCTCGACCACCCGATGCCGCGACGAGCTCGTCACCCGGATTGGCCAGATCCGCGATCAGCGTGCCGTCTTCGTCGTGGACCACGGTCCCAGCGGGAACCAGGATGATTCGATCGCGACCCTTGGCGCCGTGACGCCGTTTGCCCTCCCCGGGGCCCCCGGCAGCGGCCTTGATGTGGGGATGATCACGGAGTTCGAGCAGCGTACCGACGGACCGATCGGCGCGCAGGATCACGCTGCCGCCGTCGCCTCCATCGCCACCGTCGGGACCACCCTTTGGTTTGTAGGGCTCGCGGTGCCACGCAACCGCGCCGTTGCCCCCGGCCCCCGCGAGGACCCAGATCTTTGCCTCGTCAACGAACGCCACGGCGGCCTCTCATTGCTGGTTCTTTTCTTCCTGGAGCGTCTACCACGCGCACAGAGAAGAAAAGAACGGCGTCTCGGGGACGGTGGATGCCGAGGTCGGCTATTCGTTTACGACGCTGACGACGCGCCGGCCGCGCATGTTGTGGAACTTGACCGTTCCCTCTACGACTGCGTAGAGGGTGTCGTCGTTGCCCCGCTTGACGTTCAGGCCCGGGTGAAGCCGCGTGCCCCGCTGGCGCACGATGATGCCGCCGGGCAGTACGTCCTGACCACCGAAGACCTTGATACCAAGTCGTTTGGACTCGGAATCACGTCCGTTGCGAGACGACGACGCTCCCTTTTTGTGGGCCATCAGTCCTCTTCCTCTTCCTTCTTCTCTGACTTCGAGCGAGATGTCAGCTTGATATCGGAGATCTGAATGCTGGTGTAGCGCTGCCGGTGGCCGTTGTGCCTCCGGTAGCCGCTCTTGTTCTTGAACTTCATGACGTCGACCTTTGGGCCGCGCGCCTCACCGAGCACTTCCGCCGTGACCCGCGCCGAGGCGAGCTCCGACTTCCCGGAGCGCACCTTTCCCTTGTCGTCGACTACGAGGAGGGGCGTGAACTCGATGGGCTTGGAGGCGTCCTTCACGTACTCGATGTCGAGTACGTCGCCCTTTGTCACCTTGTGTTGCTTTCCGCCCGCGCGTATCACTGCGTACATATCAACCTCACTGGACTTGGACCGACGCGACAGAATAACAGAGTCCACGCCCGCGACGCCGTGGGCAAGCTTAGGGGAGGTCGTGGATCAGGATCCCCCGGCCCTCGCACACTTCGCAGGGGTCCGAGAACGCCTCCACGATTCCGGTGGACACGTTCTTGCGTGTCATTTGAACCAGTCCGAGCGGAGAGATGTCGAACACCTGGGTCCGCGTGCGGTCGCGTTCGAGCTCCGAGCGGAACAGCTTGATCACTTCCTCACGGTTCTCGGTGTTCTCCATGTCGATGAAATCGATCACGATGATCCCGCCGATGTCACGGAGCCGGAGCTGGCGAGAGACCTCGACCGCCGCCTCTTTGTTCGTTCGGAGCACGGTTTCCTCCAGCGTGCTCCTGCCCACGAACTTCCCCGTGTTGACGTCGATGACGGTCATAGCCTCAGTGCGATCGATGACGATGTGACCTCCCGACGGGAGCCACACCCTCCGATCGAGCGACTTGCGGATCTGCTCAGCGACGCGGAACTCCTCGAATATCGGTAGCTCACCCTCGTACAGCTCCAGGCGATGGTCTAGATCGGGAGTCGTCTGGCGCACATAGGTGCGGAGCATCGACTCCAGCTCGGGATCGTCAACGACACATTGGGATATCTCCCGGTTGAAGAGATCTCTGATCACTCGCAGCTCGAGTTCTGGCTCCTCGTAGATCAACTCCGGTGCCTTCGCCCGGGATGCCTTCCCGCTGATCTCCTCCCACGTTTCGATCAGCCGCGCGAGATCACGCTCTACATCGGCCTTGGCGGCGCCTTCAGCAGCCGTGCGGACGATGAGTCCGTGCTGGCCGGGACGGAGCGGAGCCGCGATGTCGCGCAGCCTCGAGCGTTCCCTGTCGGGCAGCCGGCGGGAAACACCGATGGTGCCCGCGTTGGGAACAAGGACCAGATGGCGTCCGGCGATCGAGACCAGGGCCGTCAGCCGGGCTCCCTTTGAGCGCATGGGATCTTTGGTGACCTGCACGAGAATGGGCTGCCCGGACTTGAGCACGGTCTCGATCCGAGGGACTTCCTCCCCCTCGTCACCGGCGATACCGACCTCGCCGGCATAAAGGACGCCGTTGCGTGCCTCACCTATGTCGACGAAGGATGCCTCCATTCCCGGAAGGACGTTCTGGACGCGGCCGAGATAAACGTTCCCGACGATCGAGCGGTCATGGGAGCGTGCGACGTAATGCTCGACGACCTCGCCGCTCTCGATCACTCCGATCTGTGTCCCCCGGGGATCCGCATGAACGAGCATCGTTCGTTCGACCGGTGGCCGAGTGCTGCGGGGAGGGCGACGGCGTCCCCGCCTCGCCTTACCCCTGCCCCCGGAGGAGGTCGTCCGCCCCTTTTCGGAAGTCGCATCCCCCGCGGTGTTGGAGGCTGCGGGTTCGCTTGTGCGCGTCGCTTGCTTTCGCGGTGCCGGGGTTCGCTTGCCTCTAGTCCGCCTGCGCCCGCGCCCTCCGCCTCCGCCCGACTCCTTGTCGGCGGCCGCACCCTTGGACCCGGTCTCGGGCCGAGGAACATCTGATATCTCCGACGCCTTCTCGCGGCGTCGCGGTACTCCTTCTGTCATCTCACGTCCTCAGAAAACGTCTCATGTGCACGTTCAGCAATAGGCCGACGGCAATGAAGTTCGTCAATAAACTCGAGCCGCCGAAAGAAATAAACGGCAGCGGGATGCCGGTGATCGGCATGATGCCCATCGTCATACCGACGTTCACAAACACTTGGAAAGCCCACAGGGCGGCGATACCCGATGCCAGCATCATCCCAAAGTGATCTCTGGACATCGATGCGATGCGCAGCGCCCTCCAGATCAACAGAGCAAACAGACACAGAAGAGTTGCCGAGCCTACGAAGCCCAGCTGCTCGCCGACCGCGGTGAAGATGAAGTCCGTGTGCTGCTCCGGCACGAAATCGAGGCTTGTTTGAGTGCTCGCGCCACCTAACCCATTGCCCCGCAGCCCACCCGACCCGATGGCGATCTTGGACTGCGTGAGGTTGTACGCCTCGGACCTCACATCAGGGTTCGGGTCCAGGAATGCTGTTATGCGGTCGATCTGATACTGCTGCAGGAGGCCGGCCTGCAGAACGAAGAGGATACCGACCAGACCCATTCCGGCTAGGGCCAGGAAGTGCCGGATGCGCGCCCCGCCCACCAGCAGCAGCGCGGCGAGCAGACCGAAAAAGACCATCATCGTTCCGAGGTCCGGCTCGAGATAGATGAGGATCGCCGGGGCCATCACGATGCCCGCGCACACGAGTATGTCCAGTCCACGCACCTCGCCGCGGCGTTCCGACAGGTACGCAGCAAGTGTGATGACAACGATTATCTTCGCGACCTCCGACGGCTGCATCTGAAAGAACCCGAGGTCGATCCAACGCTGCGCGCCGTTGCTCACGGTTCCCAGCGGCGTTAGGACGAGCGCGAGCGCGGCAAGCGTTCCGCCAAACAAAACGCCCGCCAGACCCCGGATATGGCGATAGTCGAACAGGATGACGAACAGCAGCACGACCACGCCGGCGACGATGTACGCGATCTGTCGTTTCACGTAGGTGGCGGGGTCGGCGCCGGCTTCCTCGAGCTTGCTGCTCGACGCCGAAAAGATCATGACTGCGCCAAAAATCGCGAGACACACCATGCTGAATATCAGTGAGAAGTCGATGTGCCGGATCGGTGCCTTGCGCGCCATGCGCGCCGAGATCGGCTCGCCGCCGATGCGATCGACTGCTTCGTCAAAGACCGTTTGCAAACCCATCAGCCCGAAGCATCCTGACCGAGCTGCACGTCGGTCTCGTCGTCGAGACCGAATATCCCCTCGTATATCTGCCGGGCAACCGGAGCGGCGCTCTCTCCACCATGCCCGGCCTTCTCGATGTACACGGCGATGACATATTCGGGATCATCGGCGGGCGCATAGGAGATGAACCAGGCGAAGTTCTTCCCCGAGTCCACACTCCCGATCTGCGCCGTCCCCGTCTTGCCCGCCACCGGATACTGCTCCATCGGGTAGCCGGCGAACGCGCTGGTCGCCGTTCCCTCACCGCTGGTCGTTACCGCCTCTAGCCCGGTACGCATCTCCGAGAGAGTCGTCTCGTCCAGTGGCAGCTTCTTGCGGACCTTCCGTTTGAATGCCTTTTGGGACTTAATTTCCCCGGACTCCTCGTTGATTCGCGCGACCTCCCACCCCAAGCGCGGCTGCACGACGCTGCCGCCGTTGGCAATCGCCGCGAACGTGACAGCCATCTGGAGCGGGCTGACGGTCAGGTCGCCCTGACCGATCGACATGTTGATCGTGTATCCGGGGAGCCATCCGATCCGGCAGAAATTGAGATCGGGGTTGACCTGCGGGCAGAAGTCCTCGTACCACTCCTCGTCCGGGACGCGCCCTGATGTCTCGGAGATATCGAGCCCGGTGGGATGTCCGAAACCTGCCAGACGCATGTACTTCTGGAACTTCTCGGTGCCGTCGCCCCCGGCACTGCTCGGCGGCCCGTACGCCTCTTCGAGCCGTTTGCCGAGCTCGTAGTAATACGTGTCGCACGAGATCTCCAATGATCTCGCCAGGGCGACGCTCCCGAAGTCCGCGGAGGTCCAGTTCGCAAACCCCTGATCCTTGTACTCGTAGAAACCCGGGCAAGGAATTGATTCAGACGGATCGGTCAGGCCGTTGGCGATGGCCGCGCCTGCCGTGACCACCTTGAACGTCGATCCCGGTGGGACCGCGGCCTGGGCGGCACGGTTGATCATCGCATCGTCGCTGCCGTCGTCGGTGTTCCAGCCGAGCCGTTTCGCGTCCTTGTTGCTGAAGCCGTCGGACAAGAGTGCAGGGTCGTAGGTCGGTAGGCTCGCCATCGCCACGACGCCTCCGTCGTTGGGATCCATGACCACCACACCGCCGTCGGGAGCTTCATAGCCGGCGTTGCGTGCCGCCAGGATCCCGTTCTTGAGCGACCTCTCGGCCACTTTCTGGATCTCGGCGTCGAGCGAGAGAACGAGGTCGCTTCCGTTCTGTTCCGTCTGCACGTTTATCGGCGCGCCGAACGGTTCTCCGGCCGAGTTCACGACGTAACGCTGGATGCCGGGACGGCCGCGCAGTTGACGGTCGTAACTGCGCTCAAGGCCCAGCTTTCCGACGATGTCGCCGGCGCGGTACTTGGGACGGGCTCGGGCGAAGTAGGGGGTCTTGAGATCCTCAGGGCTGATCTCCCCGACGTACCCGAGCATCTGGGGGGCGATCTTTCCTTGCGGGTAGACGCGAACAGGAAGTTCCTCGATACCCACGCCCTCGAAGTCTTCCGAATTTTCGTTGATACGAATGGCGAGCATCGGGTCGACGTCGTAGGCGACCGCGACGGGCTTGTACGGCGACACGGTGACGTCGTTAAACCGGCGCTCGAGGTCCTTGTATGTACGCCGGCGCTCCTTTTTGA
Source organism: Actinomycetota bacterium (assembly GCA_035641235.1). GTDB lineage: Bacteria > Actinomycetota > CADDZG01 > CADDZG01 > WHSQ01 > DASQUP01. Next base: position 22,250 of record DASQUP010000046.1, on the reverse strand, counting down.
ATGCCTTCTTCTTTTTCTTCGAGAGGTCCTGTTGCTTCGGGAGGAGCAGACGCGTCAGTTTGGTGAGAGTCTTCTCCTGCTCCTCGGGCGTATCGATCAGTTGTTTGTTCACGGTAAGAGCTGTGGAGGGACGGTTGTCGACGAGCACCTTTCCGTTTCGGTCGAGGATGCGTCCTCTCGGAGGCTCGGTGTAGACGAGACGGACTCTGTTCTCCCGAGCGAGTTGCTGATAGTCCTCCGTTGCGAGCACCTGGAGAAACCACAGCCGAGAGAACATCGCCACGAAGGTCACAACGATTACCACGCCGAGGATCGCCAGCCTCAAAAGCGTGCGCTCCGGCCCCATCGACTGCTTCCCGCCCGGCGCGCCGGGTGAGGAGAATCCGAGATTGCCTACCACCGGTAGACCCTCTCCGGCCTGTAGCGGTCGGCGATCTTGCGAACGATCGGAAAGATAAAGGGTGTCAGCAGCGTGTTGTACACCACGACCAGGCCCGCAACCTTGGCGGTGAACAACAGGCTCACCCACTGCTGGCCGAAGATGATCGACAGGCCGGCGTAGCTGAACTCCGCGACTGCCGATGCGCCGGCCACCATCAACACCGGAGTCCAGACAGACTCAGACGTCGAGTACCTGCGGACGCTTCCCATTCCGTACCCGATCATCGTATAGATGAGCCCGGTCAAGCCGACTATCGACGTGGGGCTGTAGACCAGGAAATCAATAAGGAAGCCACCGAAGAACCCCACAACGCTCCCCACGCGCTCCCCGTCGGAGTAGGCCAGGCTGACTATCACCACGAGCACCAGCTGCGGGATCACGCCCAGGATCGTGGCGCGCGCCAGAAGAGTCGTCTGGAGCGCGACGGCCACGATCATGACCGCCGACACTGCCGCTATGCGCGCCAGGCCCATCTCGGCGAAGAAACCTGGACCCCGAGCCGATCTGCCTCGCCCGAAGCCGCGCGCCTTACGAATGTGAGCCGTCGCCATTACTGATCGTCACTCTCATCCGTGGCGAGCAATGGACCGCTCTCGAGCAGCACCTGCACGAAGTCGAGAGCCTGGAAATCGACGTACGGATCGACGGCAACGTCGGGGCGCAGGGCGGCACTCGGCGCGCTGACGTCGATCACGCGGCCGATCGGAATGTTCGGCGGGAATATCCCGTCGTTGTAGTAGGAAGTCAGGACCTCGTCGCCGACCTCGATATCGGCGTTCGGATCCACGAACTCGAACGACAGCGGCTCTCCGGAGCCCTGTCCATTCACACTCCCTGTGAACTTTCCCCCCTCGATCTTGGCTGCGGCCGCTCCGTTCGGGTCGATCAGCAGCAAAACGCTGGCCGAGTTCTCCTCTGCCGACAAGATCTTTCCAACGAGACCGTCCGAGTCCACGACTGCCATGTCTGGACGGATGCCGTCGCTTCGTCCTTTGTTGATTCTGACGATCCACCGGAAGTTCGAACTCGCCTTGTTGATGACCTCGGCCGTCAACCGATCCATGCTGACCCACGATTCATCGAGCTCGGCTTCCAATCGCAGCTGGGCGTTCTCCTCTGCGAGGGCCTGCGCCTGGTCGATCTGCTGGCGGGCGGCCTCGAGCTCGGACTCGAGCTCGGCGTTGCGGGACCGCAGGCTGCTCAGCTCGCCTACGGACGAGAAAAAGTTGCCCACGGGCCGGAACACGGCCGTGAAGCCCCGTTGTATTGGATCGACCACTGCGGACGAGATGTCCCTCGCCCTGTCGAGCGGCCCGCCATCACCCTGGCGGAAATCCAGAGTGATAAGGACTATGGAGACCCCGAGCAGGGCCACAAGCAACACTCGCCCTCGCCCAGTGCGGCGATACATTCCGATAGCAAGACCTTTCGCAGCAAAACCTGGGGTGACCTAACCGTTCCGGCAGGTCCAACCAACCGGCCGAACCCCCGGTGGGCGCGCCAAAAAAGCGCCCCCCTGGCCCCGGTACGGCGCCTCCTGCACCTCCGGGTCGGGCCACCAAGTGGCCCAATGGTAGCCCCTCTGGAGGCCGAAAGCCCCAATCCACCAAATGTTCTTTTTGGATCCAACCACCTTTTTGGGGCGAATTACAAAAAGAACGACAAACCTAATGGCGGGTCGAGGAGATCAGCACCCGCTTGAGTGACTCGAATTCTTCTAGGCATTTGCCCGATCCGACGGCGACCGCGAACAGCGGGTCCTCCGCGATGTGGATGGGCATCCCCGTCTCGTGCTTGAGGCGCTCGTCGAGGCCCTTCAGCAACGACCCGCCTCCCGCGAGGACGATGCCCTTATCCATGATGTCCGCAGCGAGTTCCGGCGGAGTCTTGTCGAGTGTGTTCTTCACCGCGTCGACGATTGAGTTGACCGGCTCTTCGATGGCGCGCCGGATCTCTTCAGCCGAAACAACGATCGTCTTGGGCAATCCCGTTACGAGATCGCGGCCGCGAATCTCAGCTTGCTTCTCCTCCGGAAGCGGGAACGCCGATGCGATCGCCATCTTAATTTCTTCAGACGTTCGTTCGCCGAGCATCAATGAGTATTCCTTCTTGATGTAGTTGACGATCGACTCGTCGAGTTCGTCGCCGCCGATCCGGATCGACTGACTCGTCACGATGCCGCCGAGCGACACGACCGCAACTTCCGTTGTACCTCCGCCGATGTCCACAACCATGTTGCCGGTCGGCTCGTGCACGGGAAGTCCGGCACCGATCGCTGCGGCCATCGGCTCCTCGATGATGAATGCGCTGCGCGCGCCGGCGGAAATAGTCGCCTCTTCGACTGCGCGCTGCTCGACACCGGTGATTCCTGAAGGAACACAGACAACGACGCGAGGCTTGGCGAGGAACGAGCGGCGGTGAACCTTCTGAATGAAGTAACGGAGCATCTTCTCCGTTACATCGAAGTCGGCGATAACCCCGTCCTTGAGCGGCCTGATCGCGACGATATGAGCGGGCGTTCGCCCGATCATACGTTTCGCCTCGGCGCCCACCGCAAGGATCGCTCCGGTCTTTGTGTTGATTGCAACCACCGAGGGTTCGTTCAGGACGATCCCGCGGCCGCGCACATAGACCAGCGTGTTCGCCGTCCCCAAGTCGACCGCCATGTCGCGGCCGATGAATTGGAACATGCTATCCATCGCCAACTCCTGACACTTCGTGTTTTGTTAGTTAGACGCCCGGTCCCGCGAGGCCGTTCGTCCCGTAGAGGTTAGCCGAAGAACAGGTTGATTTCGCGCTCTGCCGATTCCGGGGAGTCCGAGCCATGGACGATATTCTCGGTGATGAAGGAAGCGAAGTCACCCCGGATCGACCCCGGAACGGCGTCCAAGGGGTTCGTCGCACCCATTATCTGGCGCATTCCGGTGACGGCGTCGGGTCCCTCCACCACCATGGCCACGACTGGCCCCGAAGTTACAAAGCTGACGAGCTCACCGAAGAAGGGCTTCTCGGTGTGCTCCGCATAGTGCTTCTTGGCGAGGCTCTCCTCGATGGTGAAGAGCTTCATTTCCTTGAGCTCGTAGCCCTTGGCCTCGATCCGGCGCACCACCTCACCGACGAGCCGGCGGCGCACACCATCCGGTTTGACCATGACGAATGTCTGCTGCGCGTCTGCCACCAGAACCTCCCGGCCGTTGTCTTGTGAGCAAGCCGGGACGTTAGCAGGAACCCGCCGAACTGTCTGCTCTGAGTCACGCATATCGTGACAGGAAGCAGACAGGTCGCCGCTACCGCGAGAAGGCCCGCCACATAGTGGCGGGCCGTTACAGTCACTTCTTCAATTGGTCGGTTTAGAACAAGGCTTGCAGGACGACTATCAAGCCGATAATTGCGAGGACGGTCCAGACAATTCCCACGGTCCCCCCTCCTTCCTTATCCAACTGTCCGCAGGTACGGCGAACATTTTGTTTTCCAAGACGAGCTTCGTCCGCAGGAGGTTATTCCTCAGCTCGGGATTTCTAAACGACTTGTTATTCCGGCGTGCCGACCAGAAGAGTTCGTGCCTCCCCCACCACGTAGTGCGAACCCGTGATGCACACGAGATCGGTGGGGCGCGCCGTGGCGAGTGCTGCCTTTACAGCATCACCGACGTCATCGATGGTCGTGTACGGCAACCCCAGTTCTCCTGCCGCCGCACCAAGTTCGTCCAGAGCGACAGATCGCACACTCTTTGCCTGCGTCGCGATCACATCGCACGGAACGCGCGTCATCTCGCTGAGCATGCCCTTGTAGTCCTTGTCGCCGAGGATGCCGAGCACGAACACGATGCGGTCGAACGCAAAAGCCTCCAGAAGGCTGCCGATCAGCGCGGACATCCCATCGGGATTGTGGGCAACGTCGAGGACGATCGGCGCGCCGGAGTCGTCTTCGGGACGGAGCGCTTCGAGGCGTCCGGGGACAACAGCTCCGGACATGCCTTCCGCGACGACTTCCGGCTCCAGGCTCCCCTCGGGGAGGAAGTTCACCACGGCCTCCAACGCCGCCGCGGCGTTGACGCCCTGGTGAGAGCCGTGAAGTGGAAGGAAGGTCCCTTCATAGTTACGCGCGGTTGTGTCAATCGAGAGGAATCGGCCCCCGAACGCGGTGCGGTTGTCGGCGACGCGGAAGTCCCGTTCGATCGCCTTGACGGTAGCCTCCAACGGGGCGGCCTCTTCGCCTATGACCAAGAGTATGTCGGCGTTAAGTTCGGAAGTGACGACGGTCGAGCCGGGTTTGATGATCCCGGCTTTCTCGCGCGCGATCACCGATCGCTCCATCCCGAGCAGCCCCGTGTGGTCCAGCCCGACATTGGTGATGACCGCCACCGGCGCCATGATCACGTTTGTCGCATCCCACCGGCCGCCGAGACCCACTTCGACGACCATCACGTCGACCGGCTCCTCCGCAGCCCACAGGAAAAACATCGCGGTCAGGAACTCGAAATAGCTGAGCTGCTCCCCTAGTTGTTTCTCCACCATCTGCGCAAACGGAAGAATGTGATCGAACAGATCGCCGAATGCATCGGCCGAAATCGCCTCGCCCGACCGCGTCAGTCGTTCCCGAATCGTTTGCAGATGCGGCGACGTGTAGGTGGCCGCGTTAAGCCCGGCCGCTCCGAGCAATGACGTTGCAATACGCGCAGTCGAGGTCTTCCCGTTCGTCCCCGTGATGTGAATAGCCGGAACCGATGCCTCCGGATGATTGAGAGCAGCACAGATCGCCTCGATACGATGCAACGAGGGAGCAAGCGACTTCATGGCGTCGACGCCGAGGGCGTCGAGATATGCGGTTGCCTCCTCGAATCCCACGCCGGCTACCGCGCTCCGGCTTCTTCGGGCTCGCCGAGAGCGACATCGACGGCCAGCGCCTCGAGCGAGTCATCAGCGACGAGTTCGTGCGACTTCACGTTCACCGTCGACTTGACGTCGTCGATGACGGTCTCCAGCAGTTGGATCGATGCCTTGGGGCCCGAGACCGCGAGCCGATCGATCGGAAAGCGCAGCGAGACTTTGGCTTCGGACTTGACTCGGCGGATCTGCGTCAGCAGCTCGACCGCCGCGTCAAAACATCCATCGTCCTCAGCCTCGGGGAGCTCCGCCGCATCCGGCCAGGAGGCGCGATGGATGGACTCCGGCTTGGTTCTCTCGGAGTTGAAGACTTCTTCCGTCACGTACGGCACGACCGGCGCGAAGAGTCGAAGAACAACATCCAGAGCGGCACGCAGCGCCGTCAATGCCGATCCATCGGCCTCGTAGGCCCGCGACTTGGACAACTCGAGATAGTTGTCGCACAGGTCGGACCAGAACCAAGTCTCGGTGGCGGCGAGCGCGCTCGCGTGGTCCCACTCCTCCCACCGCTGCGTCACCTCCGCCACGAGGGCGCGCAGCCGCGCGACGAGCGCGCGGTCCAGAGGATTGTTCAACGAACCGGACTCGCCCTCGTATCCCTTGATGAGACGGGCGGCGTTTCGGATTTTTGTGACGAGGCGTTTTCCTTCCCGGAACACCTTCGGATCAAATGCGGTGTCGACCCCTAGGCGAGCCGATGAGGCCCAGTACCGGACCGCATCGGACCCGTACTCATCGAATATCGCTGTGGGGACGACGACGTTACCCCGGGACTTGGACATCTTCTTGCGATCGGGATCGAGGATCCACCCGCTGATCGTGACATGCCTCCAAGGGATCGATCCATCCTCGAGCAGAGAACGAGTAATGGTGTAGAAGGCCCAAGTCCGGATGATGTCGTGTGACTGAGGCCTCAGATCGCTCGGATACAGCGACTCGAAACGCTCCTTGTCCTCCGGCCATCCCGTCAGGATGAGCGGCGTCAGTGACGACGTCCCCCAGGTATCCAACACATCTGGGTCTCCGACAAAACCTCCCGGCGCGCCGCGCTGTTCCGGCGAATACCCGGGCGGTTCCTCGGCCGACGGATCGACCGGGAGATCCTCGAACGCCGGAAGAATCATGTCGTTGAAGTCCGTCGTGCCGTCCTCTCGAACCCTGTACCAGACTGGGAAGGGAACGCCGAAGTACCTCTGACGGCTGATGCACCAATCCTGATTGAGACCTTCTACCCAATCCTTGTAGCGGTTGAAGAAGAAGTCCGGGTGCCACTTGATCTTGCGGCCCTGCTCGACTAGCTGCTCTTTCTTGTCCATGACCTTGACGAACCACTGGCGCGTTACAACGAACTCGAGCGGCCGCTCGCCCCTCTCGTAGAACTTGATGAACTGCCTCGTCGGCTCGGGGTCGCCGTCCAGGGCACCCGCATCTCCGAGAAGTTCGACGATACGCCGGCGCGCCTGGTTGACGGTCAGCCCAACCAGTTCCTTGTAGTTGCGCCCGGCCGAGTCTGAATCGAGGGTGACCCAGTGATCCCGGCCCCACTCGGCCGGCACTATCCGACCGTCGCGCCCGACGACCTCGCGCGCGGGGACTTTCAGCTCGCGCCACCGCTCCACGTCCAATGAGTCGCCGAACGTGCACACCATCATGATGCCGGTCCCCTTCTCAGGATCGGCCTGCTCGTGAGCAACGATCGGAACCGGTGCTCTGAAGAGGGGCGTTGTAGCGCGTTTGCCGAACAAACCTTTGAAGCGAGCGTCATCCGGATGGGCGATAACCGCAATACACGCCGGGAGCAGCTCGGGCCGAGTGGTTGCGATGACGAAGTCCCCGCCGTCCTCCACATCGAACCGGATGCGATGAAACGCTCCCTGCCGTTCGCGATCCTCTACCTCGGCCTGAGCGACCGCCGACCCAAAGTCCACGTCCCACATGGTGGGCGCCTCACGGAGCTCCGCTTCGCCCTTGCGGATGAGGTTGAGGAACGAAGCCTGGCTCACGCGCCGGCTCCGTTCGTCGATGGTCGCGTACGTCTCGTCCCAGTCGACCGAGAGTGCGAGCCGCTGGAATGTCGCCATGAACTGCTTCTCGTCTTCTTCGACCACTTGATCGCACATCTCGATGAAGTTCTTGCGCGAAACGGCGATGACGTCGCCCTCGCGCCCGAACTCGAGATCGAGGTCCGGGTCGTACGGGATGGACGGATCGCACCGCACACTGAAGATGTTTTGGACACGGCGCTCCGTTGGGAGGCCGTTGTCGTCCCAGCCCATCGGGTAATAGATGTTGTCTCCGAGCATGCGCCGGTAGCGCACCATCAGATCCGTGTGCGTGTACGAGAAGACGTGGCCGACGTGTAGGGAGCCGCTTACGGTCGGCGGCGGAGTGTCCACGACAAACGTCTCGGCGCGCCCCCGAGTGGGGTCGTACCGGTAGACGCCTGAATCCTCCCAGAAGGCGCGCCAGCGTGCCTCCATCTCCGCCGTACCGCTGTCTCTCTTGCTCACTGCGCTCCAATCACGAACTTTTGAACACTGACCTCGCCGTCGAGCTTAGTTCCGAATACGACGTGCGACAGCGGATCGAGCCACGGCTTGACGTCGTTCTGATAGGTCTCGTCGCTTCCGGCACCGAGCGACTCGGCTAGAGAAACGACCGCGTCCACATCCAAGAAGAAACTTGTGTTGTAGCCATCTCCGAGCGAATCGGTCGCTCGCTGAAACGCGTCAGTACCCGAAAGGGAGTTATCGGGATCGATCGCGTTCGAGGTTGCAGTTGCACCGAACGCAATAACTACCTTCTCATCCCCCGCGAGGACGTTGATCGGCTGCGGGGAGCCCGGTATCTCGATGGCAAAGCCTTCGTGTCCCTCGATAACAGAAGGTGTGATGGGGGCACCCTCTCGGAGCAGCAGGCGACCCAACGCGTCAACTGTCTCCCTCGATCGGTTCGCGTCGAGGGTCTCGATGACCGCGCCTCCACCGATCGTGAGAAGCCCTGTCCCCTCGACGAATACTCCAGCGTCGCCCATCCAGTCCAGGAGATCCGCCTGGAAATCGAGGCCGGTTTCGGCGGAGAACTGCCGTCGGAGGGTTTCCAGATCGAACCCAGGTATTCCGGCGCTCCCGAGCTGATCTAGGAAGCGGTTGATGGATGCGCCGAGGTCCCCAGCCCCGAGAGCCAGCCACGAATCTCCGGGTAGCGCCGGGAGCAGACCCGGATCCGTAAGGTTGCCGAGCTGATCCCTCAATGCTTCGGACAGCGGAGCAGCGGCCTCGAAGAACGCACCCTCAGATGTGACGGCGATGATGGCGGCCGCAGGTTCACCTCCGTCCTCGCCTGTGAGTGAGCGGATGTTTGCGAGGTCCTCCGATGTCAGATCCCCAGAAGCTTCGGCGATCTCGAACAACCGGCCGGGATCGAAGTAGAAGAGGGCGAGATGGTCGTCGGACAGGCGGCCGGCGGCCCGTTCGTATCGGGCATTGCCGGCAAGCGACTCTCCCTCAGACGCGTCGACCGAAGCCCTGAAGCCGGATTCGGTTCCGAAAACCCAGAAGTCTCCGATGAATCCGCTCGCTACCTGATCGTCGGCGTAGTAGTTGTAGTCGACGCCCTTGTAGGACTTTGGTTCGGTCTCGTTGTTCTCGCGCTCATCGAACTCGTCGATCATCTCCTGCGTCGCGTTCCGGTCCTCGGTCGCGATCAGAGCGGCGAGGGTCGGCTGTGCCGCCTCGACGTCGGACGCGTAGAACGCTGCCTGCCGGCCCAGCCACGGTTCGATATCTTCCTCGAAGGTTGCCCCAGTTTCAGAGAGGGCGCCGTCGATGAAGTCCACCAGGGCACCCTTCGCCTCATCGGTTGTGGGCGCCTTGTCGAACTTCTCTAGCAGATCGCGGATCGCACTCTTTTGGTTACGCGATGGATTGAGCCAAACGTTCGCATAGACGAACGAGTCGGCAGGTGCGATTTCGACGGCAGAGTCGTTGCTCGGGCCCATGAAGCCATCGACGATTGCCCACGCGGCGACTCCGGCGACCATCGCAACTGCAACGACTATCCCAACGACTTTGGCCTTCACCATGAATCTCCTAACACGTTACTGAAGAGCAATCCAAGGCGGGGCCTCCAAAGCACGCGCGGAAGCCCCGTGTGCCAAGGAGTTGTGCGGATGGGTAGTCGCTTACGCCGAGCGTTCGCCACGAGCCGGCCGCTCCGCACGCTCCTTGGCGCGGGGTACCAGCGTCGGGTTTACTCGTTCGAGCACAACGTCGCGGTTGATGATGCACTTGCCGACGTCTTCCTCACTCGGCAAGTCGTACATGACGTTGAGTAGAACCTCTTCGAGGATCGCACGCAGTCCGCGGGCGCCCGTCCCCCGAAGCATGGACTGCTCCGCCACGGCCTCCAGAGCATCGTCGGTGAACTCGAGCTCGACGCCGTCGAACTCAAAGAACTTCCGGTATTGCTTGATGAACGCATTCTTCGGCTCTGTGAGGATCTTGACCAGCGCGTCCGTGTCGAGGTTGTGCACATGAGTGATCACCGGCAGGCGTCCCACGAACTCCGGGATGAGGCCGTACCTGAGGAGGTCCTCCGGAAGCACGTGGCTCAGGATTCCGCCGACGTCCTTTTCCTCGAGTTTTCGGACATCTGCGCCGAAGCCGATGCCCTTGCGTCCAATCCGTCCCTCGATCAGCTTCTCGAGGCCGGCGAAAGCACCTCCACAAATGAACAGCACATTAGTCGTATCGATCTGGATGAATTCCTGATGGGGATGCTTGCGGCCACCCTGTGGTGGAACGCTTGCGGTCGTCCCTTCCAGAATCTTCAGCAGTGCCTGTTGCACTCCCTCGCCCGACACATCTCGAGTGATGGACGGGTTCTCGCTCTTGCGAGCGATCTTGTCGACTTCGTCGATGTAGATGATTCCGGTCTCTGCCCGCTTGACGTCGTAGTCGGCAGCCTGGATCAGTTTCAACAGGATGTTTTCGACATCTTCACCGACGTAGCCGGCTTCGGTGAGGGCGGTCGCATCCGCAATAGCGAACGGGACGTTGAGCATTCGCGCCAGCGTCTGCGCAAGCAGGGTCTTACCGCAGCCGGTGGGTCCAAGCAGCAAAATGTTCGACTTCGCCAGCTCGACGTCGCCGTCCTGACGAGAGCCAACTTGAATCCGCTTGTAGTGGTTGTAAACCGCGACGCTCAGGACCTTCTTAGCTTGCTCCTGGCCGACTATGTAGTCGTTGAGGAACTCGTAGATCTCCTTCGGCTTGGGGAGATCCTCGAGCTTCAGTTCGGGAGTTTCTGCGAGTTCTTCCTCGATGATCTCGTTGCAGAGATCGATGCACTCGTCACAGATATAGACGCCGGGTCCGGCGATGAGCTTCTTGACCTGCTTCTGTGATTTCCCGCAGAAGGAACACTTCAGCAGGTCGCCACCATCACCGAATTTCGGCACCCGTCAATCCCCCCTGGCGCTCGGCTTCTCGGACGGAGAAGTCTCGTTGTGCGGTTCGGGGATGGCCTGTGGACCACCCCTTGTCAGTGCCCCGTCCCCCGACGGAAGCTCGACTCTGCTTGTAATCGTGTCGTCGATAATACCGTAGGCCTGCGCCTCAGCCGCGGTCATGAACCGATCGCGATCGATGTCCTTCTCGACCTGCTCAACGGGTTGCCCCGTGTGGTAGGCGATGATCTCCGCCATCTTCCGGCGAAGGGACAGGACCTCGCGCGCGTGGATTTCGATGTCCGTTGGTGTTCCCTGGAAACCTGCAGATCCCTGATGAATCATGATCTTCGCGTTGGGTAGTGCAAACCGCTTCCCCTTCGCTCCACCCGTGAGGAGAACCGCACCCATCGACATCGCCATACCGACACAGATGGTCGAGACATCAGGCTTGATGTACTGCATCGTGTCGTAAATGGCGAGACCGGCGTACACCATTCCACCGGGCGAGTTGATGTAGATGTTGATGTCCTTTTCTGGGTCCTCTGATTCCAAATGTAGAAGTTGAGCAACGATGAGGTTGGCAACCTGATCGTCGACGGGAGTACCCAGGAAAACGATGCGCTCTTTGAGGAGCCGGGAGTAGATGTCAAAGGCCCGCTCCCCGCGGCTCGTCTGTTCGACCACCATGGGAACCAAGTAGTTGTGGTAGCGATCCACTGGATCCATTTTGTGAGATTCAGCCTCTCTCTTGTTGTAGGTGCTAGCGAGGCCGCCGAGATCACTCGCCTTCTTCTACTTCGGCCCTTCTTCCAGTCAGGTTGACGTGCTCGACCACGTAGTCAAGGGCCTTGCGACGCATGATATCGGCTGCTACTGATCCCAAACGCCCAGAAGCGACCAATTGTTTCGCAAGCTCCCCGGGATCGGATCCCGTCCGGGCGGCCGTGTAGGCGATTTCACGACCGATATCGTCCTGCTCGATCGAGAATTCTTTGTCCCTGGCGACCTGTTCCAGGAGCAATTCGGCCTTCACCGACCTCAAAGCGTTGTCCCTCATGTCCTTACGCAGCTCGAGCTCGGTCAGGCCTGCTTGTTTGAGGTAGTCGGCCATCGTCAGGCTCGCATTAGTCAGGTCTTCCTCAAAGTGCGCCAGGCGGTGCTCGAATTCGTGCTCGACCAGCCTCTCGGGCGCGTCCAGGTCGCTGGCCCGGACGAGTTCATCGAGCACCAGGGCACGCAGCTCCTCAGCGGCCATTTGCTTTTTCACATCGGTAAGGCGAGACCGGAGGTCGTCTTTCAGCTCGTCGAGGGACTCGAACTCCCCGACCGTCTTGGCGAAATCGTCGTTCAGGTCGGGGAGCTTCTTAGCCTTGACCTCCTTGAGCAGGACGGTGAACGAAAGCTCCTCGCCCGCCATCTCCCCCGACCGAATCTCGTCGTTGAACTTCAGGATGGCTCCGGGCCGGTTTCCTTCGAGCTCCTCGTCCAGCCTGGGCGGACCCGACCTCGACCCGACCTCATAGAGGAGGTCGGGTGCACTGGCGCCCTCGACCAGCTCCTCGTGTCTGTATCCCTTTATGTCGATCAGGGCGAAGTCGCCCCGCCTGACCTCGCGCCCTATTGTTTCGAGTTCGGCGAACCTGTCCCTCAGGCGATCTAGCTGGTCGTTTAGGTCGTCGTCGGTGACCTCTTCGGTGGGGGCCTCGACGGTGATGGCGTCCAGATCGGGGACCTTCACATCGGGGCGGACGTCGACGAGGGCTTCGAAAACGACCGGCTCGCCGGGTTCGGACTCCTTGAGATCGATCTCCGGGGCGGCGATGGCCTCCAACCCCTCGGCGTCCAGCGCCTCCTGGTAGAAGCCCGGTATGGCCTCTTTCAAGGCCTCGTTTCGCACGTAGTCGGCGCCGACCCTGGAATCGATGATCTGGCGGGGCACCTTTCCTTTACGGAAGCCGGGGACCTTTATCTGCTGGCCCAGCTCTCGGTAGACCGCGTTGATGGCCGGCTGTAGTGCCTCCTCGGGCATCTCGACGCGCAGCCTGACGCGGTGCTCCTGAACCCGCTCTGCGGTTGTCTGAATTCCAGTGGTTTGCATAGGAAGTCGATCCTAGTGCCGAACTGTCTGTTCTCATCTCCGGCATCCAGAAATCACAGCAGACAGTTGCCCGATGGGGGCGGATGTCCGGGTTGGGAGCCAGGAACCGCGCTAGGCGGACGAAAGTGGGGATGACGGTCCCTGACTCCCAACCAGAAGCGCAAAGGATATCCGCCGACAGTTAACTGTCCAGTCAATTATGAAGCCTCCGCCGCCGGGATCTCGCACGCGCTATGAATTGTCCCGTACCTGCGATCCCTACGAACATATACAAAGTGGAAGGTGTCCCCGGACGAGGGCAGCCTCGTGGGATGCTCTGGGGATCCGGGGCGTAGCGCAGCTTGGTTAGCGCGCGTGCTTTGGGAGCACGAGGTCGGCGGTTCGAATCCGCCCGCCCCGACGGAGTCTTAGACAGAACGAACAGGTCCGGCGGCTGATACCTTCTAATGGCGCCGTTGTGCGCTTGCGCGGGTGTAGCTCAATGGTAGAGCTCCAGCCTTCCAAGCTGGTGGTGAGGGTTCGATTCCCTTCACCCGCTCTGCGGGTCCGGCCGTCAGGCCGGACGCGGTGAAGGGAATCGACGGGCCCGGGCACGCTCGTCGGTTCTCGCTTCGATTCCCTTCACCCGCTCTGGGGTTGGCCGGGCTGCCTGCCGTCAGTCATGCATACCGTGACAGTTTGCAGACAGTTCGGCCAGACGCTCGGCTCGGAGGGCTTCCGGGCCGCATCAATGAGGAGGCGGCCCGTTGTCCGTACGTGAGTTTGTCGAGCGCAACGCAGATCGTTACGTCGGCTGGCTGACCGAAGCCTGTTCCATCCCATCGCTTGCCGGGCAGCCGGACGATCTCGGGCGCATGGCGCAGTGGCTGGAGAACAGGTTCGGCGAGCTCGGCGGCCGCGTACATCGTCTGCCGTTCGAGGCGGCGCCCGACGCCCTGCTTGCGAAGTTGGGAACCGGCGGCCGCACAGTTCTCGTCTACGACCACTACGACGTCCAGCCGGTCGACCCCATCGAGCTATGGGAGTCCAAGCCGTTCAGCCCCGAGGTCCGCGACGGCGTCTTCTACGCCCGCGGCGCGGCAGACAACAAGGGCGACCTCGTTGCCCGCCTCGCCGCTCTCGACGTCTACCGGGAGGTCTATGGAGACCTGCCGGTACGGATCAGATTCCTGGTCGAGGGTGAAGAGGAAACCGGCTCGTCCTCCTTCGAAGGCCTCGTCAGCCGTTATGGCGAGAGGTTTGCTGCGGACGGGTGCATCTGGGAGGGCACGGGCATCGACCATGTGGGCCGGCCGGAGCTCGTCCTTGGAGCCAAAGGCCTCGCCTATGTCGAGCTCGTCCATCGAGGATTGGCCGACGACCAGCACTCGTCGGTGGCGGTCATCGCGCCGAGTCCAGTGTGGCATCTCGTCGAAGCCCTGATGACGCTGCGCGATCCGAGCGGCAAGGTGCTCATCGACGGGTTCTACGACGATGTGGTTGAGCCCTCGAAGGAGGACATGGAACTCCTCGAGGCGCTCCCGTTCGAAGAGGAAGCTGAGAGGACCAGGCTTGGGGTGGAAGAGTTTGTGGGCGGCGCCACGGGCGTCGAGCTCGTCCGCCGCTTCTACTACGAGCCCACCTGCAACATCGCAGGCATCGTTGCGGGATTCACCGTTCCGGGCGCGTCCAAGACGGTCCTCCCGAAGGAAGCAATGGCGAAGCTGGACATGAGACTCGTTCCCGACCAGGACCCGAACGACATCGTGGCAAAACTTCGCAAGCACCTCGATTCACGAGGATTCGCAGACATCGAGATCAGCCATTTCTCGATGGAACATCCGGTGAGATCGCCAAGTAACTCGCTGGTCGGCCGGGCGGCCATCTCGGCGGCCCGGGAAGTATTTACGCAGCCGGCGTCGGTGGCCCCGATGATGATCGGGACCGGACCGATGTACCCGGTGGCGCGGACGCTCGGCATACCGGTGGTTTCTCCCGCGGGCGTCTGCCGGCCGGAGTCGAACATCCACGCGCCCAATGAGAACGTGCGCGTCGCGGACTTCCTCGACATCATCGAGTACACCGTCGCGTGGATCAGAGCCTTCGCCGAGCTCGACGCCTGATTTCTTGCCGAACTGTTCGCCATTCCGTCCCCAGAACACGGGCTTGTCGTAAAACTGACACTTCGTCTGAGCATTTCTACGCAGACGTTTTGCCCCCGCGCCGTCAGGCTCCTCACGACAATGCAAATAAGAAAGGGCGGGGTGTCAACGATGAAACTCGACTGGGCTCGCAAATATGCCGTCTCCGTGCAACCGATCGCAGCTCCATACGATTGGATCTGCGTTCGGCGGATGCTCCAGGAACACGCTGCAGAGGTCACGCAGTGGCTGGAGCACGGAACGATCATCGACCTCAATCCCGAGCTGCGCCGGGAGTTGAAGGACCCGTCCCAGACCTACAAAAAAGAGGGTGCAAACGTTCTGCTTGCTCGATTCAATGGATTGTGTACGGGCATGGTCGTGCTCAAGCGGCTTGACGGCGACACAGCCGAGTTGGGTCGCCTCTACGTCCGTCCTTCGGGAAGGAAATCGGGAGCCGATCGTTTGCTGCTCGAGGCCGGCCTCGCAACCGCGTATGACCGGGGCATCCGGAGGATCGTGCTGGACAAGCCCACGGCCCTATTGCCTGCGGTCGTCTCGCTCCTGGAGGACGCAGGATACGCAACGATGTCGACGAAGGGGCCCGATCCCGTCCAGCTGGTTCTGGACCGAGTCCGTACCGGCGCCGATAAAAGAGGTGCGGACCCCCACTGGGTGCCGGCCGCCAGGAACGCCGTCGCGCGATCAGACGTACTTGCCCATACCTCCGGCAACGTCTATCGAGGCGCCCGTGATGTAGCCGGCGCGCTCGCTCAATAGAAAGGTAACGATTCCCGAGACCTCCTCGGGAGTGCCGAAGCGTCCGAGTGGGACCTCGGACGCGGCGAGCGCTGAGAAGAACTCCTCACGATCCATGTCTGGAGCTCGGCGCCGATGAATGTTCTCCCATTGAGGAGTTATGACGAACCCAACGTTGACGGTGTTTACGAGCACGTTGTCGGCTGCGACCTCCATGGCGAGGGTCTTCGTGAACGAAAGCCCGGCCGCTCGGTTAACCGACGTTGCGAAGAAAGCGGGATCGGGGTAGCGGCCGAAGATCGCGCTGATGTTGACGATCCGGCCACCGCCGGCGTTTCGCATATGCGGCAGAACCTCACGGCAACACCTGATGAGCGAGAACAGCTTTACGTCGAGATCGTTCTGCCAGTCCTCGTCGCCCAGACCTGCAAAGTTGCCGGGATGAGCGCGACCGGCGTTGTTGACCAGAAAGTCGATTCCACCGAACGACGCAGCCGCGTTGGCGACGAACTCGCTGACCTCTTCTGGGTTGGTCACATCGGCGCGTTGTGCATACACATCCGCGTCGTCCCGGCCCGACAAGAGCTCGTCTCCGGCAGCAACTATCTCCGCCTCGGTACGGGAGCAGATCGCGACATCCACTCCTTCGTCGAGCAGTTCGCTAGCGATCGCAAAGCCGAGACCTTTGGAACCACCGGTGACGATGGCCTTGCGGCCGGCAATCCCAAGGTCCACGGAGTTCTAGTCCGCGCCTGAATCGCCCAGACCCATTGCATCGAGGAGGCCTTGGCGCGGTGGATAGAAGACGTCCACCTCGAGGCAGGAAGTGTCGAAGGTCCGGGCGGCGTGCGGAACGTTCGGTGGGATCACAACAGCCTCGCCTCGCCGGACGGTGCGCTTCTCCCCGTCGAGCTCGAACTCGAATTCCCCATCGATCACGAACGAGATCTGCTCCTCGTCGTGCCAGTGTTCGGGCGCCTCCGTGTGGGGATCGAAGTGAACGAAGTTGACCATTAGTTTGTCGCCCAGTACGGGCTGGAATCGCAGACCGGAAACGATCTCGATTGGGTCAAGACCGTCCCACGTCACGAACATCCCCTTCCCCGTTGCCTGGGCTTCCGCGTTGGCGGCAAAGTAACTGGCCGAATCCGTCACGACGTCCTCCCTTCCACACCCGAGCGAACCAGCTTCGCAAGCCGTTCGATTCCCTCGGGGATGATCTCGTCTTCCACCCTGCTGAAGGAAAGCCGTACGTTGTTCGTGCCGCGCCCGTCCGGATAGAAGGGAACACCTGGCACGACGGCGACACCTTCGTCGGCGGCGCGCTTTACGAACTCGATCGAGTTGAGTCCATCCGGCAGCGTGAGCCAGGTGAAGAAGCCGCCGTGCGGACGTGTCCACGAGGCCTCGGCGGGCATGGCGGATTCGAGCGCCGCCATCATGAGCTCGCATCTTCTCCCGTAGAGAGCACGAGACTCTTCGAGTTGCCGGTCCATGAGTCCACGCCGCGCGTACTCCTCGAACAGTCTCTGCCCAAGTGCACCCGCACACTGATCGGTGTTCTGTTTTGCGACGATCAACTGAGCGACGATCTCCGGCGGTCCCGTAGCCCATCCCAAGCGGACCCCTGGAAAGAAAGTCTTGGATGTCGTGCCCACCTGCAGAACGACGTCCGGAGCGAGACTCCACACGCTCGGCAGCGTCCCGGCGCCGAACCCGAGCTCCCGGTAAGCGACGTCCTCTACTACCAGAAAGCCGTGAGTGCCGGCGAGCTCGACTAGTTTGCTGCGCCGCTCCGACGAAAGGCTCACACCCGCAGGGTTCTGATGATCGGGGATCGTGTAGACAAGCTTCGGTTTGAGTCCTGCCGCGAGTCGGCGCTCGAGTTCTTCGACACTGAGACCGTTTTCGTCCATCGGAACGGCGACCACTTCTGCATCGAAACTCCGGAAGGCCATGATTGCGCCGAGGTAGGTAGGGCCTTCCACGATTACAACGTCGCTCGGATCGAGGAACGACTTTCCGGTGAGTTCGAGGGCTTCGATCGCGCCGCTTGTGATCATCAGTTCGCCCGTAGCTGGGCGACGGCCCTGCGTGGTTTCCAGTCGTGCGGCCATTGCATCCCGAGTGCTCGCCAGACCTGCGGTGGGGGTGTACTGCATTGCACTCGAGTCACCAGCCTCCACGAGTTCGCGCATGAGGTCGGCCGTTACGGCACTCGGAAAGGTCCTCGGATCCGGGAACCCGCCGGCAAACGCAATGAGCTCCGTGTTCCCGGCGAGGGCAAGGATTTCTGCGAGTCCCTCACCGACTTCTCCGCGAGCGCGCGCCGCGAATAGATCGGCCCAGCTCCGAAGGCCCTCGGCTACGGACATGGGCAAAACCTAGCACTGCACCTCGACCAAATATTCAGCCGTGGGCGATCACGCCCTTGCGACCCACCCCAGCGACAGCAGTTCTGGCCTACCGAGTTCGGTAACACGCACCGCCCGGGTTTCGGGAATCCGAACGATCCAGCCGCGGGCGAAGAAGTGCGCCGTCAGCGCTCCTCCCAGCGCTCCGGCGAGATGGGGCCTTCGTTCGGTCCCATCGAGACACGCTCTGGTGAGCGGACGGCGGAGCCCTCTTAGCCGGTCGACATCGATACCGAGTTCGGTTATGCGCTCCTCGCCGCGGCGAGAGAGACGCATTTCACTGCCCTTGAGAAAACCCTGACGGACCAGCCCGGCAGCGAACTCAACTCCCAACCGGCCTGCCAGGTGGTCGTAGCACGTCCGGGCCCTGCGCAGCGATTCCCTGCGGTTCGCATCCTTGAGTCCCCGGATCCTTGCGGCGGGGGCAAGAACACCCAGGGCCTCGAGTGCCTCGGCGACCTCCGCGCCGGCAAGCCGGAAGCGGCGTTCACGTCCGGTCTGGACCGCGGTAACCAATCCCCCGTCCAGCAGCTTTCGCAGATGTGAACTGGCGGTTGGCGGTTTCACTTGTGCGACTTTGGCGAGAGCTCGAGCTGTTCGCTCCTCGCCGTCCATGAGCGCGTCGAGCATCGCCGCCCGCGATCGGTCGGCCATCAGAGACGCAACCGCACTGACGTCGGGTCCAGGCATAGCAGCGAGCCTACGTCCGTGAATGTTCGACGCCCATCAAATGGTTCTGACGCTACGGTCCCTCAACAGAATGTCGCATAGCCGCCAGCAATATCCAGAGCGTGAGTGGAGTATCCCAATATGACAGAGACCGATAGCCGGGTGGCCGCGATCCCGGCCGAGCCCGACTCGATCATCCGACCTGGCGAGCGCCGGGCACTTGCCGCTGCTTTGGTCACGGTGACCCTGTGGGCGTCGGCCTTCATCGGGATCCGTTCGGCTGGTGAGGAGTTGTCACCCGGCGCGCTGTCACTCGGGCGTCTTCTGATCGGAAGCTTGTTGCTGGGCGCATTAGCCCTGCGGCGCGGAGAGGCCCTTCCGTCGCGCAGCGACCTGCGTCGCATTGGTCTCTGTGGGCTCCTGTGGTTCGGCATCTACAACGTCGCTCTGAATGCTGCCGAACAGAGAGTCGATGCCGGCACGGCAGCAATGCTCGTGAACGTGGGTCCGGTATTTATCGCCGTACTCGCCGGTGTTCTGCTTCGAGAGGGATTCCCGCGCGGGCTCGTGGTGGGGTGCGCAGTCGCTCTGGCGGGAGTAGGAATGATCGGCTTCGGAACGTCGAGCGGGGGGCTCTCGGCCAGTTGGGGTGCGGTGCTGTGCGTTGTTGCGGCACTCGCGTATGCCGGCGGCGTGGTGGCCCAGAAGCCGGTCCTCGCAAGAGTTTCGGCCCTACAGCTGACGTGGCTCGCATGCATGGCCGGGGCGTTGGCGTGCCTGCCTTTTGCGCCGGTCCTCGTGAGCGAGTTCGGAGACGCGGGAACGTCGGCCATCGCCTGGACGGTCTATCTCGGAGCGTTTCCTACCGCCGTGGCGTTCACAACTTGGGCATACGCTCTCGCTCGCACATCGGCCGGACGGATGGGTTCGACCACCTACCTCGTCCCGCCGCTGGCGATATTGATGGGATGGGCTTTCCTCGCGGAGACGCCGCCATCCATTGCCATACTCGGAGGGGCGCTTTGCCTTGGAGGTGTTGCTCTGGCGCGCCGGTGATCGGCGCGCCGGTGATTCGGCTGCGGCCGTCGCTGTGCAATTAGATGTGAACAAACCACCGACAGGTGGTGGTCGACTAACAATTCAGCTGGTAGGAAAGTCTCATGAGTGAATCCGGCAGCCGGGAATCATTCCAGTACGACTCTGATGCGGTCGTCAAAAAGGTCAAGGAACTCATCCACGAGGGAAATGTCCGGCGAATAATCGTCAAGAACAACCAAGGCGTGACGATCATGGAGTTCCCCCTTACCGCGGGAGTCGTCGGTGTGGTTGCAGCGCCGATGGTCGCTGCAGTGGGGGCGCTGGCAGCCATCGGGCAGAAATGGACGATTGAGATCGAGCGGACTGATGACGAGGAGCGGGCCGGCGACGAGAGTCCTCCAAGGAACGACGCGACCTGACCAAGCCCGGCGGCGCGCCGGCTCCGATGGCACGAGAACCCAATATCTTGGGCTCTCGTGCCATTTCAAGCTCGGGCCGCGCGCTCAGTTGTGAAATGGCAAATGACCGGCGCCAGGTGATGGCCGATTGACATCTCGGGATGGAGCCGCACCGGGCCACCCCCTCAGATGTGAACATGACCACCCACACATACCGCTCATTCGAATCAGGCGGCCGGCGGGATCTCCTGGACGGCCCATCCGTTGCCATCGGGGTCCTTGAAGAAAACGAACTTGCCCCACGGGTACTCCTGGATGTCGCTCACTTCGACTCCGCGCTCGGCCAGATGCGCGTGGGCTGCGGTGATGTCCGAGACCACCATCTGAAGGCCTTGCTGGGTGCCCGGGTCCATGTCGACCACTCCGATCCCAATGGTGATCGAACAAGCCGATCCCGGAGGCGTCAGCTGCACGAACCTGAGGTCCTCGCTCACGTTGTGATCGTGATCCGCATTGAAGCCGACCTTGTCCACGTAGAAGGCCTTCGCCCGGTCGACATCGGTTACCGGCACGCCTACGAGCTCGAGCTTCCAGTCCATCTGAGTCTCCCTTCTGCCGCACCTAGGGGGTCGGAGTGGCGCCCTTCCCGTCCATATGACAGGATACTGTCATGACTAAAAACGTATCAGAACGACAGGATGCTGTCAATGTTGCGCCGCACACCCCCGCCGGCGAGGCGTTCACCGACCTGGTGGTCCAGGTGTTTCGCCTCAACGGAGCCTTGGTAGCTGCGGGCGACGCGCTCGCAAAGCCCGCCGGTCAGACGAGCGCGCGGTGGAAGCTCCTTGCGGCAATCGAGAACGGGCCGGCAACCGTCGCTGAGATCGCACGAGTGTTCGGGCTCGCCCGACAGAGCGTTCAACGGGTGGCGGACCTGCTCGTCGAGGACGAGCTGGCCGTCTACCGAGACAACCCGCGGCACCGGAGGGCAAAGCTACTTGCGCTCACCCCCGCGGGCGGAAAGGTGATCCGCAAGATCCAGTCAGCGCAGCGCGAGTGGGCCAATCGTTTGGGCGCGCAGGTCGGCGAGGACTCACTTCGTCGAGGCGTCGCAGCACTCGCAACAGTCATGGAGGCCGTGGAACGACCTAGGTGAAGACGAGTAGATCGAGCGTCGCCGTAACCGGCTCCGGCCCGGATTCCTTGGCCATGCGGGTGATTTCCTCGAGACCTCGTTCGAACTCCTCGTCGCTGATCAATTCCAATGTGGAGTCGGCGCGCGTCGCAATCTTGTTTCTGTAGTGGTGAAGGTCGGCAGCGGCGATCTCGGTGACTCTTTGGATGTCGTGGTTCCTGAAGCCCGCCCGCGTAAAGGCATCGACGACGACACCGACGGTCGGATGTCTCCTCTCCGCAATGCGCAAGGCGGAAGGAAAGAAACGAATCCACATGATGCCGTCGTGTCGCCCACTGAACGCCTGACGGACTAGGACCGGTTGCCCTTCGGGGAGGACCCGGCGCGCCTCTCGGGCTGCGGCATTTAAATCGGAAAAATGGTGGACGACGGTGGACATCCATATGGCGGTGCACGATTTGTCGCGCAGGGGCAGATTCTCTGCTTCGCCGGCGATGTAGTCGACCCGAGGATGCGGCCGCGTCTGCGCGGCGCGCGTCCTCATTCCGGTCGAGGGTTCAATGGCGATTACGTCGATGTCGAACCAATCGGCGATCAGCTTGGCCCAGATGCCGGTCCCCGACCCAACATCTACAACAGGGCCTTGGCTTGACATCAGGTGGTCGGACAGCTCCGTGCGCCATTCAAGTACCCACTCGTCGGGAGTGGCGCGCCCTGCGTCGTAAACGCGTGACATGAGGTCGTAGTCCGTGGGCGGCAACCCGCGCCCAGACACTTCGTCAGACTTCACTGGGATAGCCTATTGATAAGCATTTCATCCTGCGCCCGTAGCTCAGCTG
>DASQUP010000045.1:0-39518 GCA_035641235.1 Actinomycetota bacterium | reverse complement strand
CCGCACCGAAAGCTTGTGGTCGTGCCGCGCCGGTAGTTTCAGCTGCTGGGGTCGCGACGGACGAAGGTTGTTTATGAAACCACTAGGACGCCGCGATCCGTCGCTCTAGGCTGGACGAGCATCGGATTAACGGACGTGGAGAGCAGCAAATGTCCATGGAGCGGGCAGGGCCTCGGTCTCGACCTGGGGGCCTGGGTGTAGAGGGCCGAGCCGAACTCCTCGGCCGCACAACGATCTTCTCCGGGCTCAGTTTCGACCAGCGCGTCCTGGTGGCTCGAAGTTGCGTTGAACGCAGCTACAAGAAGGGTCACCTGGTGTTCTGCGAGGGGGACCCAGGGGATGCTCTCTTCGTCATCGCCGGCGGACTTGTGAAGATCTTCGTCACGTCCGAGCAAGGGAACGAGATGGTGCTTGTGACGCTCCGAGAACCAGACGTCTTCGGCGAGCTCGCGTTGGTCGATGGCGGCGCCCGGTCCGCCTCGGCCGAGGCGCTGACCTCCGTCGATCTCCTTGTCCTTGGGCGCTCAACGTTCTACGGCATCCTGGACGGCAACATGCCCTTAGTCGAATCGTTGATGAGGGCGATCGGCCGGCAACTGCGCCGGATCAGCGACCAGACCGCAGATTTCATGTTCCTAGATCTATACGGCCGCGTGGCGAAGTTGCTCGTGAGGTTTGTGGACCAGCAAACTGCAGCCACCGGTCGGTCTGCTGAGGGCGACCTCACTCTGGACCTTCATCTGACCCAGAAAGAACTGGCCAGCATGGTCGGGGGGTCGAGGCAGAGCGTCAGTCAGATTCTGCATGCCATTGAACGGCGAGGCTCAATAGAGATCAAAGGCCGCCGCATCGCGATCCGAGACATCCAAGCTTTGCGCCGGCGCGCCAGAATGTCGACGGAGACGTCGACATTCTGAGGAGTTTCCGGCATTCCTCCAGCTCTAGCTGTCGGGTTTCCGTCAATTAAGTGTCACCCCTCTAACTGATTCGTTCCTCCTTTGATCAGAACATCAATCCAACAGCCGCCGAATCGGCCGGCGGTCTCGGAAGTAGGGAGGCGGGATGGATCACAACCTCAATGGGGAGATTGCAAGTGCCCGCGTGGACGACATGATCGCCCGTGCGGCTTCGTACCGACTGGCGCAACCGGTCTCGAGGCATGAGGGGTCGAGCCGTGCGGAAGGTTTCCTGGCCAGGCGGGCCCTCGCAGCAGTCGCGCTTTCGATCCTTCTTGTCTTTGCCTTCGCCTCGGCCTCGCTTGGCGTCCCTCCGGATTCGGGCGGTGGCGGCGGCTCGGAGGGGTCGATCGTCAAGACAAGTCATAAGGAGCGCGGAGTAGTGTCGAGCGGGCTGTCAATTGCCGCTCCTCTCATCGTCCTGGCTGCCGGAACCGGCTTCGCGATCCTGCTTGTGGCCGCGAGGCGCAGGTTTACGGCGCGTGCCTAAGTGCACGTGAGATGGCGTACCCGGGTGATGCGATTAGGTCGTTCGCCACAGACAAGCGCATAGCGGAGCGAAATGCAGGGCGGACGAATTGTGAGGGGCCAGATAACTGGCCCCTCACTTTGATTGCCGAAGGTTCAAGAAATCTTTGTTGGCACCGCCGTCAGATGCCCTTCCCGGCGAACTGGATGGCTAAGCGCCGGTTCCTGATGCACTCCGGTGACAAGTCGCGCATCGTCGAGACTCGATCCGACCGCCGCGAACAGCTGCCAGACGCCGGGCAGACCCTTCAGCGGACGAGTGTCACGCTCCTCGAACGTGATTCCCGAGCCTGCAACTACGTCCCTCACGGTGCCCGTAACAAGTACTTCCCCAGGCTTCGCAACTTGAGACAGCCGAGCCGCTGTGTGCACCGCCACTCCGCTTACCTTCTCGCCGAACCTTTCGCACTCTCCGGTGTGCAGTCCAACTCGCACCTCGAGCCCAAGCATTTTCATCGATCGCGTCAGGGAAAATCCACATCGGACGGCAGACGTCGCGGTGTCGAAAATGGCGAAGAATCCGTCCCCGGCACAATCGATCTCTCGCCCAGAGAAGCGATCAAGGAACTCGCGCACCGTGGCGTGATGTTTTTCTAACAAGATGCTCCAGCGTCGGTCGCCGAGTGCCACGGCCAGCTCCGTCGATCCGACCAGGTCCGTGAATAGCAGCGTGACCAAGACGCGCGAGGAATCGTCCATGCGATTGGTCTCAAAGAGTTTCCGCTGTTCACGGTCCATCTCGGACCGTCCTTTCTCCCCGCTACGGGCGGGGTCTGTACTGCACAGGTTTTGCAACTGGTTGAGTCACCTCGATCGACGTTTGCGGACATGGCTGAACTCGGTCCATCTCTCAGAATGAGGAACCGGTCTTGGCTAAGAAGCCTGGCCAGAAAAGAAAAAAGCCGCCGGTTGGCGGCCATCGCGTCTACGGGTTGTAGAAGGCTAGGCCGCGATCCTCGGAGAGGTCCCAAGCGCGATAAGAAACATGCAAGTGGCCGTTACCTTCATCTTGTGACCCTCCTTTCGCAGCCGAATACTGAGACCATACGCCCGACGGGATAGGCGCGCAAGACCAAATTTCTTATCAGCGCGCGGTGAGGGCCGGCATCATTAGATACCGGCCCCCTGGTGTGGCTGTGACTCGGCTATTGCACGGTGAACTGCGCCGTCATTCCCTCCATTGCGTGTGGCGGGCCCTCCGCGGACTCGGCCGCTTCCAAGCTCGTCGAGCCCATGGGAACGAAGCAGAGCACCGCGTACTCACCTGCTTCGAGGTCCAGGCTCTCGACATCCGACTCCCCAGGAGGAGCAAACAGAGCTCGAACGAACTCCACTTTTTTCATGGCCTTCTTCTCGGGCATCTGAAGCAGATCATCAACGGAGAGACCTTCCTCCAGGATTCGCATTAGAAGCATCTCGTGGAGTTCCGCGCCTCCGTTGGAGAATTCGAACGTTACACGTCCAGCGGCAAGCGACTCGGGCAGGTTCTCGAATCCGTAGTCCACGGCGGTGACGGTGGCCTTCTGTGTTTCGCAGTTGTCGGCGAGGTACGCATCCAGAGCCCCGTCACTGGTGTTGAATTCGTCGGACTCGATCCCGCTCGTGTCTTGCTCTTCCAGAGCGGCGCGTGCTGCGGAGACGATGACTCCAACTTCGCCCGCGATGGTCTCCGGGGCCTCCGTCTCGACTGCATCCAGAAGAGGAGCCGGGTCCTCACCGGGCATGCCCTCCGAAGCAGCGATGACAGCGGTCTCTCCCGCAACGGCGGCGTCGCAGAAGGCCTCTACGTCAACGTCGACTGCAGCGGGCTGGGCGGTACCGTCTGCGCTTGGTTTGTCGTCGGCGGCCTTGTTGCCGGCGTCGCCCCCATCAGAGCCGCAGGCGGCGAGCACTACTGCAACCAGAGCGGTCGCAGCCAGCAACTTGGTCGTTCGAATCAGCATGTCGTCTCCTTCCTCGGTTGTGACTGACGTCACTCTGGGAGACGACCGTCCGGAAACCGTTACGGCGGCGGCAGGTGCAGGGGTAGCCGAGATATTGACTCAAAACAGTGCGGCGAAATGGCGCGTCGCGCCAGTATCTTGTTGTTGCTGCTGTTGCTACATTGGGTTGCTGTTCGGTTCGGCGCGTCGGCCGCTTTCGGCGGCTCTCGACTCTTGCGGTGTTGACTCCTGGTCCACCTGGCGACTAAGGCGATGACGGCGAGCAACACAACCGCGGCGGCAATCACGCTCGTGCGCCCGACCCACCGCTCGACCACATGCCAGCTGCGACCGGCGACGACGCCAAGGAGCAACGTGCCGGTGGCCCAGACGATCCCGCCTGCAACATTGAAACTGAGAAACGATCGGTATCTCATTCCCGCCCACCCAGCGACTGCAGGTACAAGAGCGCGGAGGACCCCAACAAAGCGACCAAAAAACACGGCGCGTCCACCGCGTGCTCTGGTGTATCGGCGCGCTCGCTCCCAGTTCTCCGCTCCAATGCGCCGGCCGAGCCGGGTAGTTGTGAGCCGCGGGCCGAAGCGACGCCCGAGTTCGTAACTTATTGAGTCACCGGTGATTGCGCCCGCACTGGCGGCAACCAGCATCCACCCGAGCTCCGCGTGGCCCTGGGAAACAAGGACTCCCCCCAGGATCATCGCCGTCTCTCCCGGGACGAGGATGCCGACGAACAGGCCGCTCTCTGCCATGGCGAGTAGTCCGACACCGATGTACGCGGCAAGGCCCGAGAACTCCAGGAGGGATTCCATTGGCTCACGGTATGGACGGCCTGAGATGGGGTCATCCGCCGAAGGGCATAGGGACTGGTTTATTTCCGGGCTCCTGCCCTGCTAAAGGCAACCAAATCGACCTGCGGCGCCCATCACTTGGGCGGCAGGGACTCCACGAAATCGAGAGCGGATCGGATGCGGCGGCGGAGCGCCGGCTCTTTCTCGATACCGGCGCGCCCAACGAACACGAAGCCCTTCATCGGTCGACCGGTAAAGTCCATGGGTCGCACGTTGGGGTCCTTGAGCGCCTGAAGAGCGCGCTCTGGTCCCAGGCGGAGGACGATGTCGTCGTTGAGAACTCCGCAGCACATGTGGCCCTTGACCATGAAGGCCACGCCTCCGAACATCTTGCGCTCGTCAAAGCCGGCATGTTCGGAAAGTATCTCCCTCACGCTTGCGGCAATCTCTTCGCTATACGCCACCGACCGAACTTCCCTTATCGCGGGCCCCGGCCGGTATCCATGAGGGCAGCCCAAACGGCTCGCCGATGTGCGCGTTGGGGAAACCTGTGATCACTGAGATCGAGTCGCTCTCGATAGAGAAAACCATCATCCCGTAGAACTGGTAGCCGTCGCCTTCCGGGTCGGCGATGTAGGCGGCAGTTGCAGGTTGGCGGTTCGCCCGGACTTCCACCAGCCGGATGATGTCGATGCGCCCGTCTGCTGGAACCCGTGACAGGAAATCGATGATGGCGTCCCGACCCCTGAACCACTCTGGTCGTGGCGGCATGGCGAGCAGTGCGTCCTCTTTGAGCAGGGCCGCGAGCCCCTCAAAATCGGCTCGATCCCATGCCTCGATGAAACGGTTGAGAAGTTTCCGCTCCGCGTGGTCGGCCGGTACCACCGCCCCGCCCCCCGAAGGGTCATCCGTTGCTCGGTTTCGCAAAGTTGACCGTGCTCTCTGCAGTGCACTGTTGACACTTGCGACGGAAGCCTCCAATCCGTCGGCCACTTCCTTGGCGCTCCAGTCGAGGACGTCTCGCAGTATGAGGACCGCCCTCTGCCGCGGCGGGAGGAGCTGAATGGCTGCAATGAAGGCGATGGCTATGTTCTCCTTGCGGACTAGGCGCTCGGCCGGGTCGTCGATCTCATCCAGTAGCCGGTCTGGATACGGCTCGAGATAGGGGACGTCTGCAAGCACCGGCGGCCCTCCCGACCACTGCTCTCGGGCAAGGAACCGGGGGCGCCTTCTCGAAGCAAGTTCGTTGAGGCACGTGTTGGTGGCAATCTTGTAGAGCCAGGCGCGAAACGTTGAACGCGGCTCGAAGGTGTCTAGGCGGCGCCAGGCCTTGAGCAGGGTGTCCTGAAGCATGTCGTCCGCATCGCTCAAGGAACCGGTCAACCGATAGCAGTGGATGTGGAGCTCCCTGCGGAAGGGCGCCACCAACTGCTCGAACGCATCCCGCTCTCCGAGCCGCGCGGCATTAATAAGTTCACGGCCCTCGTGTGGTTCTGATCCTCGGTTTCTTGCCGGCATGCGCTCAGAGTAAGTCAGTCGGCTGCGGTGGCTCGGCCATACATTCGAGTGGCGGGCCGGTACGTGAGGACGGCAAGAACGATTATCACGATAGCCCCTACATAGACGTCTCCCCAGTTGACGTTTCCGAAGGCGATCGACCGGCTCGCGTCGAGAATCGGTGTGAACGGGTTCCACTCAGCAACTGTGCGAAACCAACCGGGCATTAGCGCGGCTGGTACCCAGAAGGTCGAGAACATGATCACAGGCATGAACAGTGGTTGCAAACCGAGAACAGCTGAGTGATTACGAGTCTTTAGGGCCGACACGTAGAAGATTCCGTTCCATGCCACTGCTAGTAAACACGCCGTGAGGACAATGGCAACGAACGCTACCGGTCCGGGCATGTCCGCCCCGAAGAGCGTGGCGACCGTCAGTACCACGCTCGCCGGGATCGCTGCGCGCACCGCCTCGAAGGCGAGCTTCCCGGCAAACACCGACGCCGGGTGGATGGGAAGTAGTCGAAGCCTTTCGATGAAACCGGAATCGATGTCTCGCAGGAGGCCGGTCGCCGTGTATCCGGCGCCGACGAAAACTGACAGGAGCACCCCTCCGCTAGCGACCCAGTTGATGAAATTGTCGGTCGGCCATTCTGGAACTTCCCCGATCCTCCCGAAAACACCCTGGAACAGGACCAGGACAAACAGCGCCAGCAGCGTGGGGGCCACGAAGGCGAGGCCGGCGTTGCGAATCGCTTCCTGGGCAGTCCGGCGGAAGATGAGCCGGCTATCCCTCAAGAACTTGCCGAAGTCGTGCATCTCTAGCTCCGATTCAAATGAAGGGTGAGCGTGGCCCATGCGAAAAAATGGCCCACGATTATCCACGCGACGAGAACTGTGCCGGCGGCAAGGAGCTCCTCCGACAGAAGCTCTCCGAGCATGGCCTCTCTCGCTCCGTCTACGACAATCGTCACCGGGTTGAGGCGGGCGATTGCTTCGCTCCAGGCCGGCATAACTGCAAGCGGAACAAGGGCGCTGGAGAGGAACGCAAGTGGCAGTCCTACCGGCTGAAGTGTAAATGGGGTCTGGGGATCCTGGCTGAGAATCGCCACGATATAGAAGAGTGCGCTGTAAGCGATCCCAAGCAGCGCTACAAGAACCACCACAACCGCGATGCCTGCGAGCCCGTTTTCCGCATGGGCCCCAAACGCAAACCCGACCGCCACCACGATGGCGACTCCAGGAAGCAGTCGGGCTCCCTCGAAGAGTGTGCGTCCGACCAGGATTGATCCCACGTTTATGGGAAGCAATCGGAGACGTTCGAGATAGCCGCTCCGGACGTCCGCCGCCAAACTGGATGATGTCGCACCCGCCCCGAGAAGTGCCACCAACACCACCACGCCCGGAGCTAGATATTCGTCGTAGTTTGTCGAGGCTAATCCCGCCACCTCCGCGATGCGGTCGAAGAGCGCGGTGAACACAACTGTCATCAGGAGTGCCGGGAGCATCGGGAGCACGAAAAAAGGTCCGGGATCGCGTGCAGCAGCTCGAGCTTGTCTGCCGAATACCAGTGCGGTCTGTGCGGCGAAGGCGGTCATGCCGCAGCTCCGTCCCTGATGCCGTCGGCGCTGATTACGATCGACGATCCCGTGAGATCCAGGAAGACGTCCTCCAGGCTCGACTCGCGGACTCCTAGGTGTGTGATCTGCGGTCCGCCGAGCCTCAGACGACCAAGGATGTCAAGAAGTTCGCTCCCTTGGATGGCCGAGGCCATGCTGATCTCGGCCCGGTTTACCCCCGTGGATCTGATGGCGGCGTCGGGGCCTTTTCCGTCGAGCGAATGGCGAAGCTCATCGAGGTTCCCCGAATGCTCGACTGTGATGATGGTCCGACCGTGACGAGCCTTTAGGGCTGCAGACGTTCCCTCTGCGATGATTGAACCCTGGTCCACGATGGCGATGTGATCTGCGAGCTCGTCGGCCTCCTCCAGGTACTGCGTCGTAAGGAATATCGTCACTCCACCGTCGCGGAGGCGCCGCAACTCCGACCACAGCGCACGACGACTCTGAGGATCGAGTCCGGTAGTCGGCTCGTCGAGAAACAGCACTTTCGGTTGGCTCAGGAGTGAGGTGCAGATGTCGAGGCGGCGCTGCATACCGCCGGAGAACGAGGCAATCTTGCGATCCCCGTGTTCCGCAAGTCCGAAGGCCTCCAGAGCGGTGTCCGCTCGGCGCCGTGCCTCTCGGCGGTCCATGCCCCAAAGCCCCGCGACGAGGCGTACGTGTTCGAATGCGGTCATTGTCGGATCGAGGGCGGCTTCCTGGAGTGTCACGCCAATCTGGCGTCGGAGTTCGAGCGGCCTCGAGATGTCCACTCCGGCCACGGTCGCCGAACCGGCCGTCGGCCGCGTCAGCGTGGTGAGTATTCGCACGGTCGTGGTTTTACCGGACCCGTTGCGGCCGAGGTAGGCAAAGATCTCGCCTTCTGCGATTTCGAACGTTACCCCCGCGACGGCCTCGACTT
This sequence comes from Actinomycetota bacterium, assembly GCA_035641235.1. GTDB lineage: Bacteria > Actinomycetota > CADDZG01 > CADDZG01 > WHSQ01 > DASQUP01. The sequence goes on along the minus strand of DASQUP010000045.1, from coordinate 31,284 downwards.
CTCCGTAGACCTTCTGGAGGCCCACGGCCTTGATCGCCGCCGATGCGAGCACCTTGCTGTTATTGAGACTGGTGCGGTCCGACATCAAGTCCGCATTTCAAACAGCGCGAACACGGCTCCACCCGGCTCGCGGATCGGTGTGTATGTGCCGGCGGGCCCCTCGGTGGCGGGTTGCAGCACCGTCGCGCCGAGCTTCTCCGCCCTTTCCGTCGCGGCCTTCAGGTCATCTACCTGGATGTAGGGGAACCAGCCGACGTGCTCGCCGGCGTCGGCGATGAGTGACGCCCATGGCTCCTCGGCTCCGATCATCGAGAGCGTGCCATTGCCGGTCGGGACCTCGGCGACCTTCCAACCGAAGAGCTCCTCATGAAAGGCACGGGACTTGGCGGCGTCCGTGCTCCGCAGGTCGAACCAGACGAATGGATCGGTCACGGCGATCTCCTCCTGTCTCACCCGATTTACGGCCGTATAACAATCGGAGGAGCTCGAACTAATCGGTCGGCGCTTGGTTTTCTAGGTTCCTTTTTGGGCGAGCCGAGGATCCGGCAGCTGAAATGGCAGTTAGGCCCACTATTTGGGGGTTGATTGCCATCTGAACATCTTCTGCAGAGCTTGATCCCTCGCCATTGACCACATCAAGCCGAAGGGAAGGAGCAAACTCCCGTTCTTGCCGTTGCCGTCTCGGCCGATTCGCACGTCTATGTCGAACACCACCACGGGCCATACGAGGATGGCGATGAGCAGGGAAACGATGCCCCTGACGCTGTCGAGCCTCTCAAAGTAGTTCCGAGCTGCAGCTACTAGGACCCCGATGACTATGTAGATAAGAGCAAGAAGCCTCATCGGCTACTCCAAGGTTCGAGGGAATGCTTACAGTGGGCGATACCCGTGAGCCCCGACACGTAACCTCGGCTCGTCGCAGCAGGTCATGCGCAAATCCAGGTGATCCGCGCAACTATCGACGCCCTGTGAGTGACGCGCTATCGTGGCGCCTATGAGGGTGCCAGAGCTCCGTCCACTCGCGGTCGGTGAGATTCTGGACGTCTCCATCAAGCTCTATCTTCATCACGCTCTCATATTGATCAAGATTGTGGCTATCTTCGTCGTCCCCATCAGCCTGCTCTCGTTCCTCGTGATTCTTTCTGCAGCGCCCGACGGCACATTCGTCCGTGAGGGACAGGTCTTCGTACCCACAGAAGACGACCTCAACTCCCTTCTTGCCGGCAGTTTCTTTGCCGTGCTTCTGGGAGGAGTCGGCACATTGCTCGCGACGGGGGCAGCGTTTCGCGCGGTGGGCGATGCTTATCTCGGCCGGACGCCCGATGCCGGTCGGTCGCTGAGTTTTGCGGGCAGGAGATTCTTCTCGTTCCTTTGGGTGAGCATCCTCGTCATTATCGTCATCGGTATTGGTTTTCTGTTGCTGGTGGTCCCGGGGATCTACTTGATGGTCGCGCTGTCGGTCACAGTACCGGCACTGTTGCTTGAGGATGTTCGCGGAGGAAAGGCACTTAGCCGATCGCGCGAACTCGTCAAAGGGCGATGGTGGCCCGCTCTAGGAACCTTGCTGCTCGGAATCGTTCTTATCCCGGCGGTCGTAAGTTTCGTGATCGATCTCCTGTTCAATGCCGTACTGATCGGTGATGTCGATGGTGTTACTTCGTTCTTCTTCTTGGGCTCAATCGCGGACATCCTCAACGGCATAATCACTACACCCATCCAGGTGGCCGTGGTGACCGTCCTCTATTTTGATCTGCGAGTCCGCAAGGAGGGGTTCGATTTGGAACTCCTTGCCCGGCAGATCGGTGCTGCCTCCGACACGTCCTCTTGGACGCCTCCGGATGGTGAGCCTCCACAGCCTGCTCCGCCGCCGGGTCTTTAGTCAGCGAAGGATGGTCGGGACCCGCCTGGCCCTCATTGTCGGGGTGTCGTTACTGTTGCTCGGCGTGGTTGTGGGACCCGCCCGCGCCGATCAGGTCACCGGAGACGAACTCCGTGAACTGGCTCGGCGAGCCATCGATGATGAATCTGCGTTGGCGGAGTTGCGCCGGGTGGAACAAGTTGATGGCCGCCCGGTGGACATCGCAACGTCACTGAGCGGTGCCGAAGGCAACGAATTGCGGGGCCGCCTCGAGGCCCTCGCTGCGGATGATGCCGACGACGAGATAGACGCCGATTCGGCGCGCGAGGACGCCCGAACAATCCTTGCCGACCGGCGGTTCAATGCCGACTCGCCTCCCCGACCGTTGCGCGGATTTGTCGAGCGTTCAGGGGACTGGCTTAGGCACCGCTTCGATGCGCTGATCAGCTACATCCCGGGCGGCCCGGCCGGACTATGGCTGCTAATGGCGGCGATCGTTGTTGCAGTCTCGGCGATGGTCGCGGCTCGAACCGCGCGGCGCCGCAACCTTCCGATTGAGCGCCGGGCACATGGGCCAAACGGTAGTCACGAAAGCCTTAGTCCCACGGTCCTCGAGCGCCGGGCATCCGCCGCCGAGGGTGAAGGCGACTACCGTTCGGCCGTCCGATTGCGCTTCCGTGCCGGGCTGTTGTCTCTCGACCGCCTGGGGGTTATCGACTATCGACCGTCAATCACCTCGACCGAGGTGGCGGCGACCGTTCGTTCGACCACGTTCGGTGTCCTAGCTGCAATGTTCGACGAGATCGCGTACGGGGGAAGGGCGGCTGGGCCTCACGATGCAGCGGCGGCCCGGGATTCTTGGGAGCAACTCAGAGCGGAGGTCGGACGGCGATGAGCCGGCTTCGCGCTCGATGGGAGGGATTCGAGGCCACGACCAAGCTGATGGTAGTCATCATCATCACAGTGGTTGCTGTGAACCTGGCCGGCATGGCGTCGAATGTCGTCTTTGGAGGTGGAGCCAGTGGCCGGGACTGGTCGTCGTACGGGACCGTTCCGAGGGGGACCGCGGCATACGCCGAGTTGCTGGTCGACGAGGGGCACCAGGTGGAGCGACTCCGATCAAACCCTTCGGAGACCGATCTTGACCCGGGCGACAGCGTTGTCGTTCTTGGTGCCAATGGACTCGCGGATAATGAGGCCGCCGCGCTGCTCGCCTTTGTGGAATCGGGAGGCCGCTTGATTCTCGGCGTTACCGACGAGGCTGCATGGTTGGGCGAGATAATTGATTCCCCACCAATCTGGATCGCTGCGGGGACGACACGTGCGGAGGTTATCGCGCCGGCACCTGAGACTCGTGGCGTGAGTCAAGTGCGCGGAGCTGGACGTGGAGCCTGGTCGCGCCCCGAGGGAACTCTCCCCGTTCTCGGTAGTGACGACCTCGCGACGGTCACCGTGGCGAGCCCCGGACGGGGACGCGTGGTGTTGCTCGCCGACCCGAGGTTTCTAACGAACGATTCTCTGGCGCACGGCGATAACGCGGCCTTGGCGCTGGGCATCGCCGGAGCACCGGAACGTACCGTGCTGTTCGCCGAGTCGTTTCATGGATACACGCAGGCCACCGGATTCTCTGCGATCCCTCCCCGCTGGAAATGGTCTTTATCCGGCCTTCTGGTTGCCGTCGCCGCGTGGCTGGCCGACCGGGCGCGCAGGTTCGGCCCACCGAACCAGAAAGCTCGAGAACTGGCGCCGCCGCGGCGCGACTTCGTGTCTGCTCTCGCAGTCACGCTCGCTCGCACGGGACGAAGAGAGGAGGCGGTAGCTCCGGTGAAAGAACATGCTCGGGCGCTTCTCGCCCAGCGATCTGGCCTGGCCGCCGACCCCTCCCAAGAGTCCCTTGAGCGCGCGGCGGTCGATCTCGATCTCCCCGAGCGAATCAAAACCGCCCTGTTCTCTCCCGCGGGTGACGACGACGATGTGATAGCGGCCGGGAGGGCCATGCTCTTTCTATCGAGAGGGGACAAGTGAAGCGATTGCGGGAACTTGTGACGGAGCAGATCTCTAGGGTGGTCGTCGGCCAGGGGGAGGCAGTCGACACTCTGCTGATCGCCATCGCCCTTGGTGGACACGTCCTACTCGAGGGTGTTCCCGGAGTGGCGAAAACGCTGCTGGCGAACGCATTCTCCAGGACCTTAGGACTCGGGTTCCGTCGCATTCAGTTCACGCCCGACATGCTCCCCTCGGATCTCACGGGGACGATGACTTTGCGCGCGGGCGAACTCGTTTTCCGACCCGGACCCGTATTCACCAATTGTTTGCTTGCCGATGAGATCAACCGAACTCCACCCAAGACGCAGGCTGCGCTTCTCGAGGCGATGCAGGAACAGCAGGTGACGGTCGACGGCGAGCCTCATCGGCTTCCCGAACCCTTCCTCGTCATGGCCACCCAGAATCCCATTGAATACGAAGGCACTTATCCGCTCCCCGAAGCGCAACTCGATCGGTTTATCGCGAAGGTCGAGATGGGATACCCGACGGAAAGCCAAGAGCGTGAGATTCTTCGCCTCCGGCATCGAGGGGTTTCCCCGGAGGCTCTCGACAAAGTCGAGCGGGTGGTGGGGGGAGACGAGATAGCTGCGGCGCAACGCGATGTCGACGCCACGATGGTGACGGACGAGGTTGCCGACTACGTGGCGGCGATAGTCAGACGTACTCGCGAGCTGCCCAGCGTGGTCTTGGGAGCCAGTCCACGGGCGGGCGTGCACCTACTCTCGGTGGGCAAAGCTGCGGCCAGACTTTCGGGTCGAGACTTCGTGACTCCCGACGATGTTGCCGACTATGCCCCGGCCGTGTTGCGCCATCGCCTGGTATTGAGTCCGGAAGCCGAGCTCGAACGTTTTACTGCCGACGACGCCATTCGATCGGCCCTGGCATCGGTGACCGTACCTCGGTGACCGGGCGGTTGCTCCGATGAGTCTTACGCCGAGGGCGGCAACGCTGCTTGGGTCTTGTGCTCTGGCGGCCTTGCTCATACCAGCGGAGCTTGCCGGACTGGCGATACTCGCGATTGTGGTTGTAGCGCTCGTCGATGCATGGGTCGTTCGCGGTTCGCTCCAGATTCGTCGTCGGGTCCCGCGTGTTGTCTCGCGGGGCGTGCCCTCCGACTTTTCGATAACGACAGGCCCGACACGTGCCGGTCGTGTGCGGTTGCGCCAGGCCACGCCTGCCGACATCACCATCGACGTTCCGGAGGCAGACGGTGAGCTCCGGGCGAGGATCACCGCTCAGCGACGTGGCCTTCATACGCTCCCCGAGGTGGCAGCGCGCACAGATGGCCCACTCGGCCTTGGGCGCTGGTATCACAGGAGTGGCGGAGACCATGGCGTTCTGGTCTTCCCGGATCTCGTGTCGGCGCGGAGGCTCGCGCTTGCGGTTCGAGAGGGCCGCTTCCGGGAGCCCGGCCGCGCGCCGCGTGGGCCACTTGGATTGGGGACGGATTTCGAGTCGATCCGCGATTACAGCCCCGATGACGACATCCGGCTAGTGAACTGGATTGCGACCGCCCGACTCGGAAAACCGATGAGCAACCAGTACCGCCTCGAGCAGGATCGCGAATTGATTTGTGTCATCGACTCCGGACGACTGATGGGCGCGCCGCTGGGGGAGGTGACCCGCCTTGATGTGATGGTCGACGCTGCGACCGCGATGGTTATGGTTGCGGAACAAATGGGAGATCATTGCGGGCTGATTGCCTTCGACTCCCGTATCCGGCGACGGTTGTCGCCTCGCCGCCGAGCTTCCCGTGATTTCGTTGAATCGATCTTCGATCTCGAACCCAGTAGCGAGGACAGCGACTATGAGCTCGCATTTCGCCATCTCGAGAATTCCAAGAGAGCGTTTGTATTGGTCCTAACGGACTTGCTCGAGGAGTCGGCAGGGCGGGCCCTCATCGACGCGGTCCCTCTGCTGGCGCGCCGCCATCACATCGTGGTGGCGAGCGTCACCGACACCGATCTCGACGCCCTGGTGACGACCGAACCCACGACAGCTCACGACGTTTATGCCTCGGGGGTAGCACTCGGAGTCTTGGGGGAGCGCACAAAGGTGTCTGCGCGGCTGCGCGGGGCCGGGGCCGAGGTTGTCGAAGGAAAGCCGGGTCAGCTTGGAGCTATCTGTGTTGGCGCGTATCTGAGGGCTAAGGCTCGCGCTAGGTCGTAGTCAGGAATAGGACGGCGCCGGATCCTTGGAACCCCGGAACCAAACGAGCGACCAGTAGAGGCCGGCCAGTGCTATCCCAACGGCCAAGGCGGGAAGCAGTCCCCATCCTGCCGGCGTGACGAACCCCTCGACCAGGCCGGCGACGACCAACCAGAGGGCGGTTCCCAAGACGATTTCCACAGCGGGACGCGCCTCTTCTTTTAGTGCATCAACTCGCCGCCGGTGTCCGGGATCGATCACGGCCCACCCGAGCCTCAGACCGGCGGCTGCCCCGACGACGATGCAAGACAGTTCGAGCAGTCCGTGTGCAGTCACGAGTTCGAGGAACGGAACTGCGTTGCCCGCCTCAACGGCCAACCCCATGACCGTGCCCAATAGCACGGCGTTCGTGAGCAGCACGTATGCCGTTCCTATTCCAGCGAGGATTCCTCCAGCGAAGGCCCAGAAGCTGACCTGGATGTTGTTCGTGAAGATGAAACTCGAAAATGCCGCCTCCTCGGCGGCGGACATCCCTAGGTCGGTTCCCGGTTCACGCGCTTCTGTGACCGACTGGTACTCCTCAGGCACAACGTTCGCCGCTGCTTCGGGATCCGATATTGCCCATGATGTGGCCAATATCCACGGAACGATCAAGAGGCCTGCCGCAATCAAGAGTGCCGCGGGCCGTGCTCGGACCTGCTGCCAGTAGCCACTCGAGATGAAATCAAAGAGTGACCTCCGGTGTGAGGGCGAGTGGTAAACGAGCACCCGCGCCCCCGCCGCAATCTCTTCAAGGCGGCGAGTGGTGGGGTCACCCGGCCACCGCCTGCGAGCCAGCGCGAGGTCCGCGGCCGACCCTCGATATAGGTGCCCAAGACGGCGAACCCCATCGGGTCCCAACCTCTCGGGACGGCCTCGTGCCGCGGCGATGAGCTCCTCGAGCTCCTTCCAGGCGCTCTTACGTTCCGAGATGAATCGGTCTAGTTTCACAGCGTGGACTACGAGGATCGGGTGACCATCATGACTCCCGAGGGAGTCCCGATGGAGTTGCGCCTCGCAGGCGTTGGTTCGCGCGCCGCGGCGGCAGCAATCGACCTGCTTATCCAGTTCGGCTTGATCGTGGCTCTAGTCATCCTCTTTGAGGTAGGTTCCTCGGGCGATCTGCTCGATGGTCAGGTTGCCACCCCTGATCCCTCCGAGTCGGAATTCTTCTGGTTGCTCGCACTATTCAACGTACTCCTGTTCTTGATTCTGTTCCTCTACTACATGCTGTTTGAGGCGCTGTGGTCGGGCCGTACCCCCGGCAAGAGAGCTTCCCGGCTGAGGGTGGTTCGAGTGGCGGGCGGACCGGTCGACTTCAGGTCGGTGGCGATTCGGAACCTGCTTCGCTTGGTCGACCTCCTGCCTCTCAACTACGGGATCGGGATCATTTCGATTCTCGCTACGCAACACAACCAGCGGATCGGAGATCTGGTGGCCGGAACTCTCGTGGTTCGAGACACGCCTATCAAAGAACCGGCGCGCTCGCGTGATCTGGCCAGGCTGTCGGCTGGATTGCAGAGAACGGAGGAACTGAATGCGTGGGATGTGAGCGGGATTAGCCAGCAAGATTTCGCGACGGTCCGCAAGTTCCTCGAGCGCCGGGATGACCTGAAACAGGAGGTGCGGACTCGGATTGCGAAAGAGCTGGCGACTCGGCTTAGGTCGCAGGTGGGGGGCGTCAACGTTGAGACGATGCCCTACGAGGCCTTTCTGGAGCGACTTGCCGCTGCGAAGGCGGCGCGCCGGTGACCCTATAGTCGATTGATCGAGAATCTTTCTTTGTCAGACGTACGTTTGCCTACGTGTGGCGTAGGTGAACGTACATTTCATTGCGAGCAGGTTGGGTTGGGGGATTGGTAGGCGGCCGTAGATACTGGGGGGAATGCAAGCGGACATGGTGCTGGCCAAATTTCTACGAGGGCGTGGTCGAGGGGTGGTACCAGTGCACGCCCGCGGGCAGTCCTTGGCCATGGGGCACGGCGACGTATAACTCGAGGATTGCAACTTCGAGCCGCTCCGAGCGGTTTGACGTTGCTAAGCTCCGGCGGACTGCAAAGCCCTGCTTTAACCAAGTCGGGCCTTGACGACTATCGAGTTTGCAACGCGCGATTGATCCTCGACGGGAATCAGTTTTCGCATCAGTGCGATCAATTCGTCGGTGAAGAGAGGGTAGAGCGCGCAATCGTCGACCCCCCACGGCCTGCGTGTCACCACCTCGATGTCCCTGAAGCCCGCCTTTTCTAGTTTCTCGACGAAGTCACGCTCCGCCAGGGCCCCGGACACTCAGCCGGCCCATGCGGCCGGATGCGTAAGCACCTCCGGTGGCAGCACATTCTCGTCTACGGTCAGGTCGGACACGCAGAACTTTCCACCCGGGTGGAGGACTCGGGCGCATTCCCTGAGCGTCCGCGCCTTGCGCGGCGACAGGTTGATCACTCCGTTGGAGATGACATGGTCCACTGAGTCATCGGGCAACGGGATGGCCTCCATCTCCCCTTCGAGTGTCTCGACGTTACCTAGTCCGGCTTCGGCCGCACCCTGTCTGGTCTTCTCGAGCATCTCCGGCAGGAAGTCGAGGGCAACGACCTTGCCGGTGGCTCCCGTGCGCTGCGCGGCAATCACCGTGTCGATGCCGGCACCACTTCCGAGGTCCAGGATCGTCTCGCCCCGCTCGATATCCGCGTAGCGGAGGTGGTTGTTGACGCCCAGAGCGCGGCTCGATGCAGACTTCGGGACGCACGCCAACTCCTCGCCCGAGTAGAGCATCGTCGCCACCGCGCTCGTGTCGTGGTCAACATCGCGATAGGCATGTCGTACCAAAGCCTTGAGCTCTTCGCTGTGCATCAGGTCCTGTGCCACCCAGCCCCCCAAAAGCCTAATAGAGCGTGTCGATGTATTCCGTGAGACGAGAACGGGCTCGAGCAGGCAGTTCCTCATAAGCGTGTGAGCCCATGAACTTACGGAGTTCGTCGGCGAACTCCGCCTCCCCGCAGCATCTCTTGCAAACGCCGAGGTGTTCTTCGATCGCTTCCTTGTCGGTTTGCCCAACAGAGCCGTCGAGGTACTCCCATAGCTGACGGACTGCTTCATCGCAACTGATCATGTGTTCTCCTCATTCAGCAAGCCTTTTCTCTCGGCGTACTCCCACATCGTTTTCTCGAAAAGCTTTCGCCCCCGATGGAGCCGTGCCAGAACTGTTCCGAGCGGAGCATCGGTCATCTTCGCAACCTCTTTTGTGGAGAAGCCCTGCATATGCACTAGGACCAGCGGGATGCGATATATCTCCGGGAGGAGCAGCAGAACATTTCGGACGTCGTCGCTCCCAAAACGCTCGAGGAAGTCGATGTGAAGGGAGTCCGAGTAGGGAAACGGATCCTCGTGCGCGATCTTCCGATACAAGGAGAAGCCATCTGCTTCCTCTACCGTGATCTTTTCGGGCTCGCGCGCTCTGGCGCGCCCCAGGTCGCGAGACGAGTTCACCACTATTGATGCGAGCCACGCGGGCGCAGCCTCGGGATCCGCCAGCTGATCGAACCCTCTATACGCCTTCATAAGCGCGTCCTGAACGACGTCCTCCGCGTCTTCTCCGACAAGCCGTCGTGCCAGCGAGTACAGACGGGGGAGCTGCTCTTTGGCAAGGGTTCGAAACTCTTCCTTTTTGTCAATAGCTGTCGCAGATGCCAAAGATGTCCCTTTCGGAGAATCACAGCGTTCAAAGATGTAGACGACTCACACACCGAAGTTATTGCATCGGCCCATTCGTGCAATATGTGTGACCCCTTTTTCCGTCTCACCGTAAAAGGCCGTTGGTGCGGACGGAGGTGGTGGTTTGTTCAAGCAGCTGATCGAAGTGAAGGCGAAGGACGCCGAGGCGCTCTCTACCCATCAGAAAGGACGATGACGATGGCAACGACCACAGCAGGGATCAGTGTCGAATCGCAAGCAGACGAGGGTCGCCTGAACCTGGGCAGCACTCTTATGACGGCGGCCGCTATCGGCTTCATCGGCTACGCAGCCATCTTCTTCGTTCGCAACTTCACAGACGGCTTCCTCGAGCTCGGAGTGGGGCCCAACGAGGTCAACGTGGGGCGCACTGAGATCGAGGCATTCAGCCCGTCGCTGTTCCACTACGTCAGTCATTTGCAAATCGCCGTCTCCGGCTTCATTGCAGCTACCGGCCTGGCCGTGGCGGTGCTGGCGTGGTTCGGGGTGCGCCGCGGGCACGTTTGGGCATGGGCTGGAGCCGTGGGCGCCCCGGTCCTTGGGCTCGCAGTCGCATTGCCGGCTCACTACCCATGGGATCTCGACACGGTGGGGCACCTAGGGCTCATCTATCTGGCGACAGCGATCTTCGTCGCCGGTGCTCTAATCGCTCTCCCGCCAATCCTGCGATCTGCACGGGGGGAGTAGGAACCCACCGCGCGCAGGCGCTGAAACGATTCGACGGCAGGCCCTGGTCGACGAGCCTGCCGTCGCCGCGCTACGCCGTTAACTTGTTCGACGACTGGTCCTCTAGGTTTCGGCGGCGGATAAATGTAGAGGTTTGGTCGTTCGCTTGCGCATCTCGCAAGTAAACGACCACAGGAATCGGACGCAAGACCCCATCCGTGGTAGGAACCTTCGGTGTCTCGTGGGTTCTACCGTCTAGTCGCAGGCATTGTTGCCGTGATGGCAATGACGACGCTGTCCGGATCGACTGCTCCGACCCGGCCCCACACCCCGGCCACGCCCGACCCTAAACGTCGACCCAATATGTCTGCATTCTCTCCGGCCTCAAAGAACCTGCCGACACAGCGAGATGGAATGGCAACGATCCGGCGACGACCGGCGATGCCCAGACCTGTGTCGTTACGGGAGGACGCATCAACGAAGGGCATAGTCCCGAGCGCAGTATCGGCGCGAGGAAACCCGATGGAACCAGCTCCGGCACTGCGGAGGACGGTCACGCCCACGGGCGCCACGACCACCGGGCCCCGACTCCGTGTGTTTAGCCGGCCGGCCTTGTCGTCGACAAGTCAGACCATCGCGACTAAGAACCCTATCGATCAACGCCTAGTGCTACTGGTCAACCGGACCGCAAAGAACGGACGATGGCTCCGCGTCCTTCTTCCCGAGCGACCAAATGGGTCCACTGCATGGGTCCGCTCCGACGCGGTCGAGCTTGTGAAACTCCACCAACGAATCGTGGTTGATCTATCCGATCGCACACTGAAGCACTTCCGAGGGGGTCGCTTGGTGAACGAATTCGTTGTGGGAATTGGCACTCAGGAGACGCCCACTCCAAGGGGGACCTTTTATGTGTGGGCGCGGGTTCCACAGCCGGATTCAACGGGGCCGTACGGTAACTATGCGCTGGGGCTCAGCGGATTCTCTCCGGTCCTAACCGACTGGCCGGGAGGAGGACGGTCTGCAGTACACGGCACTTCACGATCATCCGACCGCGGTCGTGCGGTGTCGCACGGCTGTGTTCGTGTGTACAACGCCGATATGCGTCGCCTGATGCAGGTACCCATGGGGACGCCGGTACATATTCGTAAGTAGGGTCCCAAGTTCGGGGCGACTTTCTCGGCTGAGGCTACTCATAGCTGGGAGGCCCGCAATTCGGCTGCGGCGGCGCGGGACTCGAGATGGCGCTTTTCAGGGATGCTGGCAGTGCGGCGCGCCGCGCGCCGGTAGTGGTGGGTCGCCGCCTTGTGCTCGCCGGAGAATTCGAGCAAGTGGGCACGCACTGCGTCGATGCGGTAGTGGCGGGCGAGCGCGGGATCCGTTTCGACCGCGGCCAGTGCTTCCAGGCCTGCCTGTGGTCCGTCGACCATGGAGAGAGCAACGACTCGGTTGAGCGTCACCATTGGTCCTGGGGCGATGCTCTGCAAGAGGTCGTAGAGCCCGAGGATCTCGCGCCAATCGGTCTCCTCTGCGCGCGTGGCCTCGTCGTGTACCGCCGCAATCGCCGCTTGGAGCTGATAGGGCCCGATCGGCGACGTGGTCAGTGCATATGAGATCAGGCTCGTACCCTCAGCGATCGCCTCGGAATCCCACAAACTCCGGTCTTGCTCCGCAAGCGGGACCAGGGCACCGTCGGCGCGGGTGCGCGCCGGCCGGCGCGCGTCTGTTAGCAACATGAGCGCCAGGAGCCCTGTCACCTCACCGTCTTCGGGTAGCTGCGCATGAACCTGGCGGGTCAATCGGATGGCTTCGCCACTAAGCTCGGCGCGATGAAGGGCCGGACCGGAGGTGGCCGTGTAGCCCTCGTTGAAGATCAGGTACAGAACGTGAAGGACCGCGACCAACCGCTCCGCATGTTCGCTCGGTGGAGGCATACGGAATTCGGCACCCGTGTCCTTGATGCGCTGTTTGGCTCGGCTGATGCGCTGCCCCATGGTCGGCTCTGGGACCATGAACGCGCGCGCGATCTCGGCCGTGTTCAACCCACCAACCGCTCGAAGTGTGAGGGCGATCTGCGATATGGGTGTCAGTGAGGGATGGCAGCACAGAAAGAACAAAGTGAGCGTGTCGTCGGTGGCAGGCGCCGACCCCGGAACCGCATCGGCGAAAGAGGCGGTCGTCTCCTCTCGACGTCGGCGCGCCGAGTCCCTTCTCCACGACTCAATCAAGCGCCTAGAGGCGACGGTAGCCAACCACGCCTTTGGGTTCTCCGGCATGCCCTCCGCCGGCCACTGCCTTGCGGCCGCCAGTAAGGCCTCCTGAAGTGCGTCCTCACAGTCGTCGAAGTCGCCGTGGCGCCGGACAACGACGGTGAGGACTGCCGGCGCAAGCTCCTTCAGAAGGAGCTCGATATCGTGGTTCCGGGTCACATCTCCGGACCTCCGTAGTCCATGATGGGACGGACTTCGATCTCACCGGCCGGGGCTTCGGGCATTTTTGATGCCAGCTCCAGCGCTCGCTCCCACGTGTCGCACTCGACCAGGTAGAAGCCGGCCAGAAACTCCTTGACTTCGCCGAAGGGGCCGTCGGTTGTGATCGTGCGACCTTCTCGGATTGATACTCGCGTCGCGGCCGACGGATCCGCGAGGGCTTCGGTAACAATGAGTTCGCCGGATGCGGCGAGCTCTTCGTCTAGTTCGGCATGCGCCCGCATCCCCTCGGCTTGCTTGTCATCGGGAAGTGCTTCCCACGCCGCCCGTGACTCCGGGTTGAGATAGATCATCAGCAGATACTTCATCGATTCCTCCTTGGGTCTTCGGGAATTCTCACTCAACTTGTCGAAGCCAGGGTCGCAGCTTCTACATCTCCCTGAGAGGCGCCCACCGGGGGCGCCGGAGTAGGGAGGCCACGATGCCCACACCACTCACACTGAAGACGGGGCTCGCCTTCGGAGAATCACCGCGCTGGCACGACGATCGGTTGTGGCTCTCCGACTGGGGCACCCGAGAGATCGTTGCAGTCGACACGGATGGGAGCAGCGAGGTTGTTGTGTCGGTGCCGTCCGCTCCGGCATGCATCGACTGGCTCCCCGATGGGCGGCTGCTCGTCGTCTCGGGCGGAGAGGGTTTGCTGCTTCGCCGAGAAAACGATGGTTCGTTGGTTACCCATGCGGATCTATCGGGACTTTCGCCCCACGCGTGGAACGAGATCGTTGTCGATGGTTACGGGCGTGCATATGTGAACAACATCGGGTTTGAGTTCGGCGGCGACTTCGCCCCCGGAATCATCGCGATGGTTACGCAGGATGGTTCGGCGAGTGTGGTTGCCGAGGGGATTGCTTTCCCCAATGGCATGGTCCACACTCCCGACAGCTCGACGCTGATCGTCGCGGAATCGTACGGCAACACACTGACTGCGTTCGAGGTCGCCCCCGACGGTCGGCTGGAGAATCGTCGAGTCTGGGCTGAGCTTGGGGAAGGCGTCCCCGACGGGATATGTCTCGATGCCGAAGGAGCCATTTGGTATGGCGACGTCCCCAATAAAAGATGCGTGCGCGTGCGCGAGGGGGGTGAGGTTCTGGATACGGTCGGGCTCGACCGCGGTTGTTTTGCATGTGCACTCGGTGGCCCAGACGGGACGACGCTGTTTATGGTCGCGGCCGAGTGGCCGGAGGCGATGTCTGAGGGGTCGCGCACCGGGCGTGTTCTGGCTGCTGAAGTGTCGTCCGCAGGAGTCGGTTGGTCCAAGTCCAGGTCGAAAAGGAGATAGGAGAACAAAATGGCCAAGAGATTGGATGTGGAGTTTACGGCGACTCTTCAGAAGAGTGACGCAAAGGGAGGGTGGACCTACGTGGTGATGCCGGGATCCGCAGAATATTTCGGCACCAGAGGTCTCGTGAAGGTGCGGGGCACGATCGAGGGGGTCCCGTTCCGCAGTTCATTCATGGCGATAGGCGACGGCACTCATAAATTGCCGGTCAAGGCCGACGTGCGCCGGACAATCGGAAAGGAGGCCGGCGACAGTGTGACCATCCGTCTGGAGGAGCGACTGGAAGGCCGCTGAAACCTCCACCGCGCCGCCGCCCGCAGGGGGTTCGCACCATCGTGCCGCTACACCGGCTCAACGTTGCAAAGCTCCCACCGCCGCCGGGGATTTGGGTCACGACGCGCTGCTCAACCTCGAGAATCTCAGTGGGTCGGCGTACAACGATGTCCTGATAGGTGACGACGGACCCAATGAGATCTTCGGTGGCAGCCGTGCTGACCTCATCGAGGGGCGCGGAGGCGACGACACCCTCGTCGGAGGTCCCGGCACCGACGAAGCAGACGGAGGCGACGGGACCGACGGATGCGACGCGGAGCTGGAGAGCAATTGCGAGATCGATCCCTCCGCCGGCCCCGCTCTCAACCGGTCATCTCGGTACTGAACCGCTAGAGTGCGGGCTCTTGGGAATGCCCGCCATCCGAGGGAGAGCTCATGGCAGTTGTAGCGGAGGATCGCGACGACGTCCGTCTGGTCACCATCGATCGGCCTCCTGTGAATGCGCTCGAGGTCGACACACTCCATGAGCTGGCCGACGTTCTAGAGGTATCCGCCGGAGACGACGGCGTCGGTGCGGTTGTACTAACTGGTGCCGGGAAAGTGATGTCCGCAGGAGCAGATCTCATCAAGGTCCTGGCGGGCGACGATGACTACATCGATGCGGGGATCGACGCACTCACCAGGGCTTTCCGTAGCGTGTTCACTTTCCTGAAGCCCATCGTTGCTGCAGTTAATGGACATGCTCTCGCCGGCGGGGCCGTACTGGTTTGCGGGTGCGACCATCGCGTGATGGGCGCAGGGGCAGGTCGTATCGGTGCAATCGAACTGTCCGCAGGCGTGCCCTTCCCGGCATGGGCGCTCCAGCTCGTACGTCATCGCGTCCATAGCGGCAACCTCGAGGAAGTTGTGCTGTTCGGACGAAGTTATGACCCCGAGGGCGCGCTCCGCTGTGGTCTTATCGATGAGGTCGTCAACGAGGGTGAGACCATGGAGATCGCATTCGACCGAGCCCGTGAGCTAGCGCAGATTCCTAGGAGTTCTTTCGCTCTAACGAAACGATCCCTACGTGCACCGGCGGTCGCAGATGCCGAGTCGCTTGCGGCGCACGATGACGAGATCAAAGCCGCCTGGCGCTCCGCGGAAGTTCGGGCGGCCATCGAACGCCAGATGGCAGCCCTGGGGAGATAGTGATCGGCGGTGCGGTTCTGAGTCTCGACTGACTGGTCAGTCCAATGCTATGCTGTGCGCAACCGACCGGTCGGGGTGGCCGGTCTCATTGTCCGGGGGGAACCCGCAGAGACGGGAGGAGACGATGATTCTGCGTTCAAGGGCGGGGCTGTTATCTGTGTTTGTGGCGGCGGCCCTGCTGCTGGCGGCGTGCGGCGACGACGACGATGCGCCGGATACTGAGGAAGCATCCGACGAGCCGATCAAAATCGGCGTCCTAACCTCGCTGACCGGCAACTTCGCTCCCTGGGGTCTTCAGGTCCGCGATGGGATGCAACTCGCCGTAGATGAACTGAACGACGAAGGCGGAGTCGACGGGCGCACGCTCGAGCTTGTCGTCGCGGACGATCAGTCCAACCCTGAAGAGGGCGCGGAAGCGCTGGAGCGTCTGATCGAGCGCGAAGGCGTCGTTGCGGTCGGCGGAATTATCTCCAGCGATGTTGGGCTTGCCACTGCTCGAATCGCTGAGGAGAATCAGGTCCCTCTGTTCCTTATCAAGGCGGGAGCTGGCGACATTTTGACCGCCGACAGCCGTTACACATTCCGAACTTGCCTGCCGGCCGCTCCCATGGTCGCCGGGCCCATCGTGCAGTATGCCCAGAGCGAGGGTCTTTCCCGGGTGGGCGCGATCATCGCCGACTACGCTTGGGGCCAGGCAATCAAGGCCGCGATGGAGGATGCCTTCGCCGAAGCGCCGGAAATCGAGCTACAGATTGAAGTCGCGCCGGTCGACGAAACCGATTTCACGACATATCTGCGTGCTCTCGACCGCCTTGATCCGGAGATGATCGTGGCCACCGGCCACCCACCGGGCTCGGGACCAATCACAGTCCAATCTGCTGATCTGGGGTTCGACGTGCCGATCACCGGCGCGTACTCTCCACAGTCCCTCGTCGCGGGCGGCGCGGGGGAGGCAGCCATTGACCGCTACGCCGACTTCGGTTGTGCGGACTACCAAAGCGATGACTACCAGGATCTCGCCCGACGGTTCGTAGAGTTTTCCGATGACGGTGTCTTCTTGGAGGACGACGCAGTCGCTGGGTACGGGATCGTAACGATGGTGGCCGAAGCTGCCGGCGAAGCCGGGGACGACACTGTCGCCATCGGCGAGTACCTCCACGCCAACACGTTCGACCTGCCGGGCTATTCTTTCGAGATGGCTTGGACAGAATGGGGGGAGCTGGCCAACGCGCAGATCGCGTTCGATCTACTGAGCGCGGGCCCGGCACCCGAAGGCTTGAACGAGGCCGGCGAGTGGTACCCGGAGAGGCTGCTGGTCTCGGACCCACTCGAACCGTTCCAGCCGTAGAACGGCCGCATGGCACTGCTCGCAGTCGAGGCGGTGGAGAAGCGCTTCGATAGTCTCGCCGCGGTTGACGGCGTCACATTCGGGGTCGATGAGGGCGAGATCTTGGCCGTCGTCGGCCCCAACGGCGCCGGCAAAAGTACCTTGCTCAAGGCAATCGGGGGTATCGATCCTCCCTCTGCGGGGAGCGTGACCCTGGCGGGAGGAAAAATCGAGGGGCTCGCTCCCCATCAGATTCGCCGGATGGGCATTGCAATGGTGATGCAGACGCCCCTTACCTTCGGCTCTATGTCGACGATGGAAAACGTCGTATTGGGGGCGATGTTCGGTGCCGGCCACGGAGTGGTAGCCGCACGCGATGCGACCCGGCGCGCGGAGGAGGCTCTATCTTTTGTTGGCTTACTGGATCGGGCGGATGAACCGGTCGGAAACCTCAATCTGCATGAACAGAGGTTTCTTGGGATGGCGAACGCGCTGGCCGGTCGTCCGCGTGTCCTGCTTATCGATGAGGTGATGGCCGGCCTCAACGATACGGAGTTGGCCGCGTCCATCCAGATCGTGAGAACCGCGCGCGACACTCTCGGCGTAACGGTTATTTGGGTGGAGCACGTGATGAAGGCGGTCATGAGCCTGGCCGAGCGGGTGATTGTTCTTGACTTCGGCAAGAAGCTGGCAGACGGGGAACCAGAAGTCATCATGCGCAACCCGGACGTGATCGACGCCTATCTCGGCGAGGGCCATGATGCTTGAGGTGTCCGACGTTGCGGCCGGATACCTCGGAGAGAACGTCGTTGAGGGAATAAACGTGCAGATCAGTGCGGGTGAGGCCGTAGCCGTAATCGGGTCCAACGGCTCCGGGAAGAGCACTCTGTTCCGAGCGGTGTGCGGCCTACTGCCCGTATCCCACGGACGTGTGGCCTTGGACGGTAGGGACATCACCGGCCGTCCGACCCACCTCATAGCCAGGGCGGGACTGGGTTACGTTCCGGCGGAGCGACATCTCTTTCCGCACATGGGCGTGCGCGAGAACCTCACGCTCGGTGCCTACCCGTCACGACCCGATCCGTCCGTTCTCGAGCTGGTCTTCGACCTGTTTCCCCGCCTCGAAGAACGGCAGAACCAAATGGCAGGGAGCCTCAGCGGTGGTGAACAACAGATGCTCGCAGTGGGGAGGGCACTGATGTCGCGTCCGCGCTGCATCATGCTCGACGAGCCCACTACGGGTCTTGCGCCAAAGGTTGCTCAGAAGGCGTACGAGGCGCTCGAGGCGCTAAAGGAAACCGGCATGGCACTGCTGCTCGCCGAACAGCAGGTCCCCTTGGCTCTTTCTCTTGCCGACCGTGGCTACGTGCTTGAGAACGGCCGCATCCGACTCGAAGGCTCGTCCGAAGAGCTGGAGCGAAACGCCGAGGTTCGCCGTGCTTACTTGGGTGTTGCATGACCGCGATCGTCCTCGACGGAATTGTTCTGGGCCTACAGTTTGGTGTTCTGGGGGCCGGCATGACTCTCATATACGGCCTGGGCGGGATCATCAACATCTCGTACGGTCAGGCGGCCGTGTTGGCGGCGATGACCGTGGCGGTTGCGCTCGGAGCCGGCTGGCCCGCAATGCCGGCGGCAGGCGCCGGCCTCCTTGCGGCTGCGGCCGGCGGCGTCATCCTCGATCGGACTCTTATGCAGCCCGTGTACAAGCAGGCCGGAGAACACCGCATACTCCTCGGCCTTCTCCTCACTCTTGGGGTGGCCTTCGTTCTGGATGGATTGCTGCAATGGCGCTATCCGTTGGGAGCTCTGCGCCTGGCCATCGGCGGTGATGCGGTGCCGATCCTTGGCGTACGGATGCGGATGGGCAGCCTGTGGGCGTCGGGGATCTCGCTCGCTGTGGGCGCGGCCCTCTTTGTCTTCCTGCGTGCCACCACGCTGGGACGTGCCACTCGGTCCGTAATCCAGGACGAAATCGGAGCTCGGCTCGTCGGTATTAATCCTGCCGCGATTAGGACCTTCATCTTCGCGCTCAGCGGTGCGATGGCGGGATTGGTTGCGGTGACTCGCTCGATGACTTCCCCGGTTACGGTTACGGCCGGATTCGACTTCACCATTTTGGCCCTGATCGTTGCGGTGGTTGGGGGCCTCGGGAGTGTGGCGGGAGCGTTCCTTGCCGGCGTGCTCCTTGGGATCGTCAGCACAGCGAGCGCGTCGTACATCGGGCAGTACATAACGACGATCGTGCTTCTGGCGGCAGCGGCTCTTACCATCCTCGTGCGGCCACGAGGCCTGATTGGGAGGTAGGTTGAAAGTCGAGTCCGACGCCGTCGCCGAGGAATCCCACGGCGCTCCTCTGGGAGTAAGCACCCAACCTCCAACGTCGGTGATGAGTGCCTTCTGGCCGATTGCACTTGCGGCCGCACTTCTCTCCGCAGTGCCCCTCTGGCTGGGTGACTCTCGTCTCATGATGGGGCTAGCCATCGATGCCCTCGTTTTTGGCGCTTACGCCGTCGGTTTCAACCTGATCTTTGGAAGCACCAATCAGCTGTTCCTGTGCGTTGGGGCGCTCGCGGGAACGGGAGGCTATGCAGCGGCAATCTTTTCCGACAAGGTCGAGCTTCCCATGGGTGTTGCGTTGGTGCTAGCAACTGCGATTGCATCCGCGCTTGGTGGCCTTCTTAGCTGGGTCGCAGTTCGGCGTTCGCTGGATGTGATCTTCACAGGGATCGTGACGCTTGCCTTTTCCCTCTCGTTTCACAACCTCCTTTTAGGTCAGAGAGAGTTGACGGGAGGAGAGACGGGTTTCATCGTGTCCACCGGATCGGGCACCTTCCTGCGAGATCGTGTCAGCGCTTACTACCTGTTCGTTGGATTGATCGTTGTTTTCCTCATCGTCTTCCGGATGCTCCAACGATCGCATGTCGGGTGGGCTTTCCGGGCGTTGCGCGACAACGAACTCGCCGCCGAGCTAACGGGAGTCAGCGTGGCGCGCTATCGCATCTACGCAGGACTGATCGGGTCCGCGATGTTGGGGCTCGCGGGAGCGGTCTACGCCTTCAGTGATGGTTTCATCGGCCCCTCGACCTTCGCGTTCGGGCACGTCGACGTCCGGGTCCTCGTAATGCTCGCCTTCGGGGGGCTCGGAACGCTCTTTGGACCCGTTGTGGGGACGGTCGTTTTCGCCGTCCTCGACGAACTCCTGATCGATTTCGGACAGTTGCGCACGGTCTTCTATGGCTTCTTGATCATTGGGCTCTTTCTTGGATTCAAGCGCGGCGCGGTTCCGGCAGTGGTCGACTTCCTTCGACCCCTCCTCCGCCGGGCCGGCCGGTGGCGCACCCGGTCGTCGTGAGCCCCACCTGGGCGGTGAGTGGCACGCTATTTGATCTGACTGACCGGACAGTCTAAGATCGGGCCCGGTTACAGCACATTGGGGGTCTCGTGGCACCAAACGACTCAACCTTGCTGGAGAGGATCCGCGCCGGCAAACTAATCGAGGGGCTGGATCACGCTGGGGTCGACCTCGAGCGCTACATCGAGGGGCTCAAGCGCACCCTCATCGTCTCTGGGGACACCGAGCTGATCAGCGCTCCCGCCTACCTCCGGGCGGCGCGGGATGCGCCCAAGATCAACTCCTACATCTCTGCGGTAGGCATCATTCAGGACGAACTCGGACACGCCCACATCGCCTATCGGCTGCTCAACGACCTGGGTGTCGACACGCACTCGCTCGTCTACGACAGGGATCCCAAGAAGTTCAAGCATCCCTATGCCTTCGACGTGCCGCTGGAGACCTGGGTTGAGCTCATCGTCGCGAACGCGTTCTATGACCGTGCTGGATTCGTCCTCCTGAGCGATATTTACCGGAACTCGAGCTATGGGCCATGGAAGCGGGCGCTCGTGAAGGTGGACAGAGAGGAGAATTTTCACCTGCGACACGGCGAGCGCTGGATGAACATCTTGGTGCGCGATGAGGACAAGCGCGCCGAGGTTCAGCGGGCCGTCGACTGGATGTTCGTGCTTACCCTCGAGTGGTTCGGTCTGCCGGACGAGCTAAAGATGCACTCGGAGCAAATCGAGTACGGCATGAAGGGCATGACCAACGACGAACTCCGTCAGGAGTGGATGCGAAGTGCCGTCCCGTTGTGCGAGGGCCTCGGATTGCGCGTCCCTGCACACCATGACGAAGCAAGTGACACGTACGTAATCGATTGCCCATTCCCAATGGCTTTCGAGGAGGACGTCAAGGAGTGGGACTACGACCGGGGTGAGATCACTTGGGAAGAGGTGCTCCAGCGCTGGAGACGGCGCGGCCCGGCCAACGAAGAACTGGTCGGCCAGATCCAGCGGGCCTACAAGAACGGAGAGCACCTGCTCTCATGACAACAGCCTCCCCAGCCCCAATTCCTTCTAAGGAAATCGTTCTTACCGCGCTCGATGGAGTTCTCGACCCTGAGTTTCCGATCAGCGTCATCGACATGGGTCTCATAAGGGGTGTGGAGATAAAGGATTCGGTCGTTAGCGTGAAGCTCACCTACACGTCGATGGGTTGTCCTTGTACGGAGATCATCCAGGAAGACATCGAGAAATGCCTCCTCGACATCGACGGCGTGTCGGAAGTGAGGATCGAAGAAACCTACGAGCCGTGGACCCGCTCCGACATCTCCCACAAGGGGCTCACTAAGCTTCGGACGTTGGGGATCCAGTAGATGAAGCGAATCCTGGACGAGTCGCCCTTCTTTGAGGTATTCGCACGTCACGAGGATGGCGAACCTATTCGCCACATCGGCAGTGTGCGTGCTGCCAGCTCCAAGGATGCTGGGGTCTTCGCGGTCACCCTCTACGACGAATTCAAATGGAAGGCTTTGTTCGTGGTGCCTCGTTCAAAGTTGAAGTCAATCGTGAGGCCTGCGTGAGGCTACTGTGATGATGCGGTGGATGGTCTTCGGGCGGCGCGAGTATGCAGAGCCGCTCCGGCAAGAGGGGGTGGTTGAGGCCGCCGAGGACTCCGAGGCCTCTGGGACGGCCGTGGAAACGTACGGTCGCGATTGGGTGGAAATGGTGCTCGTGCCGGAGAGTGCGATCCGGTGGGTCCTGGGAGAACCGGAAGGGAAGCGCAGTGAGCCAACGGACGCAGCACAACTGGGATAACGACCTAGCCCTCAAGGGGATCATCAATCTCATAGCCGTCCTGGCGGACAATAAGTATCACCTCGGGCGCGCACTATCCGAATGGGCCGTCGGGGCTCCTTCACTGGAGAACTCCGTGGGATGTGCGGCTATTGCTCAGGAGGAGCTTGGGCACTGCCGGGCCATCTATCCGCTTTTAGAAGAGCTCGCATGGGCGGGCGCGCCGACACCGCTTGAGAACAAGGGTGAGAGCAGGGAGCGGCTCTACTGCGTGAGCTTTCTCGAAACAGCCCCGTCGACGTGGTCGCAGATGGTTTCCGGTCTCCTTCTCATTGATAGCGCAATGCTCACTCTCGTGGAGTCCCTTAAGGAATCCTCATACGAGAAACTCGCTCGACGAATCGCAAGGATTCCTGCTGAGGAGCGTTTCCATATGCAGTTTGCGGAGGGCCGCGTCCGCGAGCTGGCTCGCGTTCCAGAGGGCCATTCTCAGCTCGCAGTCCAGATCGACCGGTTGCTGCCAGAAACCTTGTGTTGGTTCGGCCCTCCGGGTGAGCCGGGTGTGGAGACCTTGGTGCGAGACGGTCTTCTCGAGAAGAACAGCGAGGAATTGCGAGCCGCCTACCTCGCGCGCCTATGCCCCCTGCTGCTGGAGGTTGGGTTTCGAATCGACGCAACTTGGGATCTCGCCACGCAGACCTGGACCTATGAGGAGTTGCCATGGGAGAGATGGAACCCCCTGCAGCGAAGGCTGGAGACGGGCGTGACGACTCCGCGTTGAAATGTCCCTGGTGTGGATCGGGTCGTTCAGAGCAATTGGGTGAATTCGGTCCCCAGCTGCTGAGTTCCCAACACATCTGCCTCGATTGCGGGAGTCCCTTCGAAGTCATTCGCAGTCGAACGGAACACACAACCGAATGAGCACGATCGTCGAGTTCGAGGGGAAGACACCGCGAGTCTCATCAGATGCGTGGATTGCGCCGACCGCGGTACTGATTGGGGATGTCTCCATAGCTGCCGACGCGAGCATCTGGTTTGGGGTGGTGCTCCGCGGTGACTTCGGTCAGATCCACGTCGGCGCAGGGACGAATATTCAAGACAATGCCGTGATCCACTCCGCCGACCAATTGCCCACCGTGATCGGTGCGGGAGTAACCGTAGGACATCTATCAATTCTCGAGGGCTGCACCGTCGAGGACGGCGCTCTGATCGGAATGGGAAGCATTCTCATGCAGCGGTCCCATGTGGGGAGGCGATCCCTTGTGGGCGCGGGAAGCGTCGTAACCGAGGGAATGAAAGTCCCGGACGGAGTTGTGGTGGCGAACGCTCCGGCCTCTGTGCGCAAGTCTCTCGAGGGCCGGTCTTCCGAGTGGATCGAGACAGCGGCGCGTGACTATCAGGAGATGCGCCTTCGTTACATCAAGAACTCCCGCGCGCTCTAGTCGATCCGCCGCTGGCTCCGAATGATCCGTTCGCGCTCAGCTGGGGTAGCGGCAATGCTGAGCGCGAACGGTTCGATCCGTGAGTGCCTGATCGGCTGTTCTCCTTATCTGGTCTGGCACTCGAAGCTATCGGCGGAGTTGGGGTCGCCGGAGCAGCTCCGCACCCGGGAGGCCTCCCTCTGAAATGGCAACGGAACCCCGGCAGGTGGGGGCGGATTGCCATCTAGCACATCACGGAGTCGGCTTCGCGGACTCAAGGTAGGAGAGGAGCGCCGCGCTGCACATCTCTTTGTACGTCCCGTGAGTCTTTCTCCAGTCTTCTTCCTGGAGCCACTGGATGAAGAGTCCGTCGATCACCGCCCTGACGACCTGTGCGGCCTCCTCCACATCTCGAACCACGAATGCCTTCTTCACCACTCCGTGACGTATGACTTGTGCATACATTGCATCCACGATCGAACGGAACTCGCTGCTGAGGTCGTTGAAACTTTGGGAGCGCGCTGAGTATTCGACTAGGTCGATGTATCCGAGGTAGAAGTTCCTGTTGCGGTCGGGGTCAATGAATATCGCATCGATCATGCTGCGCACTTGTTGCTGTGGCGATTCTGCTGCTCCCGTGGCGTTGCGGATGCGCTCAGATACCTGCGCAAGGACCCACCGCATCGTCGTGAGGACTAGCTTCTCCTTGGTTCCGAAGTAGTAGATGATCACGGCCTTGCTCACACCGGCCGCCTCCGCAACGTCCTGGAGCGTCATCCGGTGCATTCCTTTACCGCCGATTAGCCGGTAGGTGGCCCGAACGATGTGTTCTTGTTTTGAGGGAATGTCCTCGGCGAGAGTGTCGTGCAATCGCTCTGCTTCGGATTGCGCTTGGGTCTCGCTCGACGCCACCGCTTTAACGTCCCGTGAATGCCGGAGGGCGCTTCTCTGAGAAGGCTCGAATGCCTTCCTGTGCATCCTCGGTTCCGAACAGCTCTTCTATGCCCTTGCGTTCCAGGGCAAGACCGTCCTCGAGCCCGCTCTCGAGGCCTCGATAGGCAGTGAGTTTGATTGTGCCGATCGCCTTTGTTGCTCCGGTCGCAAGCTTCGCTGCGAACTCTTCAACCTTCTCCGCCAGGGCGTCTGCGGGAGCCAAGCGATCGAGGAGCCCGATCTCGAGTGCTTCGGTGGGAGACAACGTGCGTCCCGTTACCATGAGGTCTAGCGCCCGAGCCCTGCCCACGAGGCGGGGAAGCCGCTGGGTCCCACCGTTTCCCGGGAGAAGACCGAGAGTTACCTCGGGCACCCCAAGCTTGTAACCTCCATCAGCCCCAAAGCGCAGGTCGCATGCGAGCGCGATCTCCAGACCACCACCCAGAGCGTGCCCGGAGATTTGCGCGACGAAGACCTTGGGGATGTCGGAGATCTTGGCGAGCGCGCGATGAGCCCGTTCGATCATCTGCATGTTCTCTTCCGACGAGTTTTGCTGAAAGGCCTTTATATCTGCGCCGGCCGAGAAGAACTTTTCGGACGCGCTTCGGACGACTATAGCTTTGGCTTCAGCGGTCGCCGCGGCCGCATCAACGGCTGAATCCATTTCCTCCATGAAGGGTCCGTCGTAGCTGTTGGCCGGAGGCCGATCGAGCGTGATGAAGCCGATTCCGTCGTGTGCATCGAATTCCACAGCCAAGGTGGGATACCTCCTTTTGTCTAAAGACCGCCCACGACGACCGACTTCAAGTCGGTGTAGTCGTCCAGGGCCTCCGCGCCGTGTTCCTTGCCGATCCCGCTTTGTTTGGTGCCGCCGAACGGTAGCTCGTCGTAGCCGAAGTGGATCTGGTTGACCCAAGTCATCCCCGCCTCAATCTCGCGGGACGCCTTGTTGATCAGCCGCACGTCATTGGTCCAGACCGAGGAACCCAGACCGTAGGGTGAAGAGTTCGCTAGTTCGATCGCCTGATCAATGGTGTCTACCCGGAACACGGGAAGAACCGGCCCGAAGACCTCCTCGGAAACGAGTGGCGAATCGTGACCCGCCTCCGTAACGATTGTCGCCGGGAAGAAGAACCCGTTGTCGTTTTCCGTGGTGCCTCCGAGCAGGACCTTGCCACTCTGCTCCAGCGAGCGCTCGAGTTGATCCTGGACCTTGTCGCGCTGAGCCTTTGTGTTGAGAGGTCCGATGCGGATCTTTGGTTTCTCCGCTTTGGTCCAACCAGGACCCGGTTCGTAGCGCTCGGCGCCGGCAACGATGCGGTCCAGAAACTCTTCGTAGATCTCTGAGAAGACATATGCACGTTTGATCGCGAGACAGCTTTGGCCTGCGTTCCAGAACCGACCAATGAGGACGCTCTTCGCGGCTTTGTCCAGGTCTGCATCTGGACAAACGATTACGGGGTCCGAACCTCCCAGCTCCAGGGTCACTCTCTTGAATAGGGGTCCGGCGACCTCGATGATGCGGCGCCCCGTGGCCGTGGACCCCGTGAAGGCGATGCGCCGGACGTCCGGGTGAGCAACAAGGGCTTCACCCGCGCCCGCGCCGCGACCAGTGACGACGTTCAGCACTCCGGGAGGAACCCCCGCTTCGAGCAGATACTGAGCGACCTTGAGCGTCGCCAGAGGGGTGGTGTCGGCTGGTTTCACGACAATCGTATTGCCGGTGATTAGGGCCGGGCCGAGTTTTGTTCCCATCAGGGTGAGGGGGTAGTTGTAGGGCACGATCGCGCCGACGACACCGAGGGGGCGCCGCGTGGTTAGGCCGTATGACGGTCCGAGCGCCGAGGGCAGGTCTTGGTAGCTCCCCCGAATCTTCGAAGCGAGATCAGCGTAGAACTCCATCCCATGAAGAAAGTGATTCAGCTCCCCCCGAGCTTCGATTGTCGGCTTCCCTTGCTCATGGACGAGAGTGTCCGCGATCTCGTCGGCGTGTTCACGGATCGACCGGAGTCCGTCCCTTACGATCGACGCCCGCTCTTCGGCGTCCCTTCTCGACCATTCGGGAAAGGCGCGCCGCGCTTCCTGAACTGCGAGATCGACGTCCTCGGCGCCGGCATCGGGAACGGTATCGATGGGCTCCTCGGTCGCGGGATCGATGATCTCCAGTTGGGTGCCCGATCGAGCCGCCACCGTCTGATCACCTATGAGCATGGTCGCCATCTCATTTCCTCCCCTCGCATCAGGAGCGATGCTGGTGGCTCCTCGACGCTGCCCGGCGCGTTGACCCCTCTAGACTGACCGGTTAGTCTAACCCATCCAGCGGGCACTTCAACGTGAGACGTGGTTCCTGGAGGTGACGGGTGGCCGAGATGTTCATAGGGGGGCGGTCCCGGTCTTTCGAGGGGCTGCCGAGGATCGACGTGATCGATCCGGCCGACCGTCGCGTCGTGGACACAGTGCCGCTGGCGGATTCCGAAGCCGTCGATGTCGCGGTCGACGAAGCCGAAAGGGCCTTCGCGGGATGGAGCGCAATGCCGGCGGCAAAACGCGGAGAGATCCTCTACGCCGCCGCTCATGCAGTGGGGCAACAAAGCTCCGAGTTGGCGACGACTCTGACCTCCGAACAGGGAAAGCCGCTGCGCGAGGCCCGGATCGAGATCATGAGATTCGTGCACACGATCGAGCACTACGCGGGTCTCGCTAAGAACCTTCGTGGCGGATACGTTCCCGCGCTCGATGAGGGCACCTACGGGATGATTCTCAGGCGACCCATCGGCCTTGTTGCCGCGATCGTCCCATGGAACTTTCCCACAACGCTGCTGGCGAACAAGCTTGGGCCGGCATTGGTCGCTGGCAACTGTGTGGTCGCCAAACCCGCCGAGACAACGCCGCTGACAACGCTGCGCATAGCCGAGTTGATGACGGAGGCAGGATTGCCTCCGGGTGTCTTTAACGTTGTGACAGGAGACGGCCCCGGCGCGGGGCAGGCCCTTGTCGCCCACCCACGAATAGGGAAGGTGGCATTCACCGGTTCGACCGAGACAGGCAAGCGCATCATGAGTCTCGCCGGCCAGGGGATCAAGCGGTTGACTCTGGAACTAGGTGGATCCGATCCAATGATCGTGTGCGACGACGCGAACATCGATCGCGCCGTCAGCGCTGCCAGCGTTGGTCGGTTCTTCAATTGCGGACAGGCATGTCTCGCGGTTAAACGCCTCTACCTTTTCGAAGCGATAGCCGACGAGTTCATCGGCAAGCTGGTCGAGAAGGCCTCGCGGTTGCGACTCGGCCGCGGGCGTGCCGAAGGCACGATGATTGGTCCGATGCATACGGAGGAAGGGCGTGACCTACTGGAGGCCCAGGTCGCGGACGCCGCCGATTCCGGGGCTAAGGTCCTCTTCGGTGGACAGCGGCCCCAGGGTGAGCCATATGAGGAGGGGTTTTTCTTCGAGCCCACTCTGCTGCTCGAACCTCCTATGGATTCTCGAGTAGCGACTGAGGAGGTCTTCGGCCCGGCCCTTCCGATATGGACGGTCGGAGGGATCGATGACGCGATCGCTCGCGCGAACGCGTCCCACTTCGCGCTTGGCTCCTCGATTTGGACGCACGATCTTAATCGGGCCTCCTTCGCGGCGGAGAGACTCGACGCGGGCTACACGTGGATCAACTCTCCGCAAAAGATCTACGACGAACTTCCTTTCGGGGGCCTAAAACAGAGTGGTTTTGGCAAGGAGCATGGTATCGAGGCCCTCGACTACTACCTCGAGACCAAGTCCGTCGTTGTGAAAACGCCCGTATAAGGGAGCAGGACCGGGGGGAAAGAGATGAGCGGAGTAGCTATTCCCGATCGATACAACGCGAGCACGCTGTTGGATCGGAACCTTGAGGCGGCGCGAGGAGAGAAGGCCGCCATTGTCTGGGGAGATCACCGGGAGACCTACCGCGGTTTGCTCGAGCGCACGTGCCGGACGGCAGGGGCGCTCTCTCAGCTTGGTATCTCCACGGGGGATCGCGTCTTGATGATCCTCGACGATGCGATCTCATTCCCGGCCATCTTTCTAGGGGCACTCCGGTTGGGAGCCGTTCCGATCCCGGTCAATCCATTTCTTCGCCCAGATGAGTATCCGTATTTCGCTCACGACAGCGGGGCGAAGCTGGTGTTCCTGGACCCCGCACGGGCTCCCGACTTGGCGCCCCAGCTGGGAAAGGCAGCCCCGGCGCTGAGGATGTTTACCACCGGTGCGTCATTCGAGGGCGTGGAGGATTTCGACGATGTGGTTCCCGCGCAGGACTCCGACCTGTCCCCGGCCGACACAGCGCGCGACGACGAGGCGTTCTGGCTCTACAGCTCGGGATCGACGGGCCATCCGAAGGGAGTGGTCCACAAGCACCAGGACATGCTGTACACGTGCGAGACGTACGCTCGACACGTACTGGGCATCACCGAGAGAGACCTCACGTTTTCTTCGACGAAGCTGTTCCATGCATACGGACTGGGCAACAACCTTTCATTTCCTTATTGGGCCGGCGCCACTTCGATACTGCTTACGGGGCGCCCAACTCCAGACGCAATCTTCGACGTCATTGAGAGGCACCGACCCACTCTCTTTTTCTCCGTACCGACGTTGTACAACGCAATCCTGAAGTCCGACTCCGGGAAGGGACGCGACCTCTCCTCGGTGCGGGCTTGCATTTCGGCCGCGGAGCCCCTACCACCTGATGTCTGGCACAAGTGGAAGGGAAACTTCGGACTACAGATTCTCGATGGGATCGGTTCGACGGAGATGCTCCACATCTATTGCTCGAACACGCTCGACGACTGTCGGCCGGGTTCGAGCGGTCGGGTTGTTCCCGGATACGAGGTGAAGATCCTCGGTGAAGACTTGGATGAGATCGAAGGAGAGGAGCCCGGCAATCTCTGGGTCAGGGGAGGGAGCCGGTTTGCCTACTACTGGAACCAACCCGAGAAGACGACGGCGAGCATCCACGATGATTGGTTCTTCACGGGAGATCGCTACCGACGAGATGCCGACGGGTACTATTTCTATGAGGGCCGTGCCGATGACATGTTCAAGGTCAGCGGCCTGTGGGTTTCGCCGATCGACGTCGAAAACGTGTTGATTGAACACCCAGCCATCGCGGAAGTCGCCGTAGTTGGAGCGCGACAAGAAGGTTTGACCCACGCGAAGGCATTCGCTGTGGCCCAAGAGGCTTCCAAGGGCAATGAGGTGCTCGAGGCCGAGCTCCTCGCATATTGCGAGGGGAGGCTTCACGCCTACCAACGCCCCAGGAACGTCGAGTTCGTAGATGAGCTGCCAAAGACGCTGACCGGAAAGATCCAACGCTTCAAGCTGAGGGATAGGGAGCGATGATAGAGGGCGTCCCCCTCATCGACGCGCACATACATGCGGCGCAGCTCGCATCCCTCAAGCCGTCATGGGATCAGTGGGTGATGGCAGGGACCGCATTCCCACCGGAGCGCCTCTACGACGAGCACGGCACGTTAGTTCCTGAGAGGTTCGATGATTTCCTCTCTTCGGAAGGGGTGGACATCGGACTCCTGCTGGCCGAATACAGTCCGCGAGTCACCGGGATCCAGCCGGTCGAAGACATTCTGCCGCTCGTCAAGCACAACCCCGAGCGGATTCATCTGGTTGCGAACATCAACCCTCACCTCCATCATCCTGTGCAGGATGAGCTGGAACGGCAACTCCAGTTCGGTGCCGTAGCGCTCAAGATCCATCCGGTTCATGGAGCGTTTCCTGCCAACGCGCGTGAGCTATATCCCGCGTATGGGATTTGCGCGGATGAAGGCCTCCCCGTTGTCGTTCACTGTGGAACCAGCAATTTTCCGGGTGCGGCGAACCGGTTCGCTGACCCGATCTTCATCGAGGACGTCGCGAAGGATTTCCCAAGACTCAAGATCGTCTTGGCCCACGGCGGCCGGGGGTGGTGGTACGACGCAGCGGCCTTCCTTGCGCTAATGCGAGACAACGTCTGGATAGAGCTGTCGGGATTGCCTCCAAGGAGACTGCCTCACTACTTCCAAAATCACGACCTCGAACGTCTTGCCGAGAAGTTCATATTCGGAACGGACTGGCCCGGATGCCCGGGCATCCGGTCGAATGCGCTGGCCGTCGCGGAACTAGGCCTATCCGAAGCGCTTATCGAGAAGATCTACTATCGCAATGCACTGCGCGTGTTCGGGCTGCGCCCCGTTTGGGAGAACGAAACCCCTAAAGGTTCCTGAACCTGTGGACACCCGGTGACAACGTGTGTCCCCACCTTGGGCAGCGGATGCGGCGGCGCTACCGCCGAAGATAGCTGAGGACGGCATGCGTGCACGTGTCTTTGTACGTGGCGTGTGTTCCTTGCCAATCAGTTTCTTGTAGCCACTGCAAGAAGAGCCCGTCGATCACTGCTCTGGTGACGGCGGCGGCCTCCTCGGCATCAGTCACGCGGAAAGTTCCCTCATCGATGCCGAGTTGAATAACTTCCGCATACATTGAGTTGATGTTCGAGCGGAAGGTCATGCTCAGATTCTTGAAGCTGTGCGATCGAGCCGAATATTCGATGAGGTCGGTGTACGCGAGATAGAAGTTCCGGTTGCGCAAGGGGTCGATGAATATCGTGTCGATCATCGCTTTCACGCGGTCATCGGGCGAGCCAACTTGCGAGATCACTTCCCGGATTCGACGGGTGACCTGAGTTAGGACCCAGCGCATCGTCGTTAGGACCAGGTTTTCCTTGGTCTTGAAGTA
>DASQUP010000044.1:0-2096 GCA_035641235.1 Actinomycetota bacterium | reverse complement strand
GGCTCCGCGCCGCCAATCATCGCCACCATCGAACTGTCGGGGTGAGTCCCTCGCTTCCTGTCGTTTCGGGAGCGCAGGTCGTCAAGGCACTCGGCAAGATCGGTTTCGAGCAGGTAGCCATCGTGGCAGTCACGTCAAGATGCATCGTCGAGCTGGCGCGCGGGACGCTTGGCTCGATCCTGCGCCAAGCTCAACTCTCGACCGAGGAGTTCCAGCAACTCATGTAGAGACCTGGTCCGATGCCGTAACTGGCCGCCGGCCTCTGCTACCGTCAACGCATGACGCTTCTGCGGATGGACAACGTTCTCATCGTTGTCGACGACCTCGAGGCTGCCAAAGCGTTCTTCGCCGAACTCGGTATGGAGCTGGAAGGTGAGGCGACGAACGAGGGGCGTTGGGTGGACCGCGTCGTCGGGCTCAACGACGTCCGTGCCGACATCGCCATGATGCGGACCCCGGACGGCCACGGCCGGGTCGAGCTGACGAAGTTCCACACTCCGCCGGCGGTCAGAGCCGAGCCGGAAAGCGCGCCGACGAACACGCTGGGCATACGCCGCATCATGTTTGCTGTCGACGACATCGACGACGTCGTTGCCCGCCTGCGCAGCCACGGCGCCGAACTCGTCGGCGAGATCGCGCAGTACGAGGACATCTACCGGCTCTGCTTCCTGCGTGGCCCTGAGGGCATCATCATCGGACTGGCCGAGCACATCGGCTGAGCGCTCCATCGGATCGCGACCTATTGACGCTGCCGGATTTGGAGGTCGACGGCGGGCGATTGACTTTGAGCAGCTACGTCGTGCATCTTCGCTGCTCCGAAGGCGAATTCGGCTGCCGTGGAGTTACACCCATTCACGCCTTGGACTGTGCATCTACATGGTAGTTGGCTGGTAGTGAGGAGCCGAATCTGGAGCGCAAGCTCCGCTTGGCCGCGAGGATGGGATACAAAGCTCTCCAAGAGCCAGTGGCAAGAGAAAGCGGGAGGTCGTAGTTACCCTGAGGGTTCGCAGGCACATGATCCCAGTGGAAGCTGAGCCACAATTGGTCGGGTGGAGCCTTCCAAGTGGGTTGTCCGCTGTGCCAGTGTCATCGCAGACGGAGGCGAGGTACTTGACGTTGCCTGCGGACGCGGTCGTCACACTCGCTTCTTCCTCGAGCGAGGCCATCGCGTTGTGGCCGTCGACCGCGACCTTTCCGGCGTGTCCGACCTTGCAGGACATCCCCGTCTAGAGATGATTGAGGCCGACCTCGAAGACGGTTCCCCGTTCCCCTTGGAGAGCCGACAATTCGCCGGCGTAGTGGTCACGAACTACCTGTACCGCCCCCTGATGCCGGATTTGGTCGCGGCGGTGAAGAACGACGGAGTGCTCATCTACGAGACATACGCGGCCGGCAACGAGCGCTTCGGTCGCCCTACGAACCCCAATTTCCTGCTTCGGCCGGGGGAGCTGCTCGAGGCAGTGCGGGGGCACATGCACGTTGTTGCATACGAAGACGTCGTGACCGAAGAGCCGCGCGCCGCCGTTCAGCGGATATGCGCTATCGGCCCGGAGCGGGAACGCTAACGAATGCAGCGTTCAACGCCTGGTCATATGGGTCAGCCGGCCAACGCGCGCTCCAGGCGCGTGCGAAACCTTGCCGACCCCGTAACCCGTGCACCCCGTCGTTCGACGCGCTCGGCGAGGCGCTTGTCCGAAGTCACCACGCGCAGGCGAGCGGGTTCCGGATCCTGATCCACAAGCGTCTCAATCACGTAGTCGGCGGCGTTACGGCCACCGCTCGGCGCGAACACAACATTCAGCGACGGCGGTGGTTGGAAGTCGGACGGTTGGCGGTCGAACACGAGGACGACGTGTTCACCGGTGCGCTCCACGTATTCTTCGAGCCGCCCGGCCAGGGTGCGCATCGCTCGATCCGGATCCTTCCACCAGCCATCGGGCCGCGACCCGATCAGGTTCATCCCGTCGATCAGCCACACTTGCGTGAGGTTCTCACCTCCTTTCCGAAATCGGCGCTGCCGCGCTGCTTGGGCTGAAACCGTAGACATCCTGCTCCACTTCCCTGGTGAGGGTGTCATGGTCCGTAAGCGGTCATGT
>DASQUP010000043.1:0-22056 GCA_035641235.1 Actinomycetota bacterium | reverse complement strand
ATTCGCCGGGGTGTCCCAGAAGCTCTGCCACCGACATCGTGAGGTTGGACACGCGCGCGTCTCTTTCCTTTTCGTTCTTTCGATTCGTGCGTGAGGGCCGGAGCCCGAAGGGGCGCGACCAGGGGAAATGATACCAGAAGGCCCAGTTTTCCCAATTATTTCCAGGCATGGTGCCAGCGAGCGAGGATCGCTACGTCCGACCGGGGGACGAGCGAGGACGGCGGCGGTCCCGCAGCGGCGACCGCAGACCACGAGCGAGGACGGCGGCGAGCCCGCAGGGCGACTCAAAAACGGTTTGGAGCCCGAGGAGTTCGCCGCCGCCCGCAGCGAGGTATCAGCGTTGGAGCCTGAGGAGGCCGCCGCCCGCAGCGAGCTACCGGCAGCTAGCGTTCGGAGGAGACGGCCTCGTTGAGCTCCTCGGCGTCGAAGGGGGCGCGCGGCGTTCCGGCGTCGACCCGCTGTGGGACGGACGTCGGTGTGCGCTCGCCACGGAGCTGCTCGCGGCCCTTGGCAACCGTAGCCAGGGTCTTGTTCAGCAGAATCTCGAATGCCGCCAGCTTCTGATCGATGTAGTCCTCCGCCTCCGTACGCATCTTGGCGGCGCGTTCCTTGGCCTCGTCGTTGATTCGTTCGGCTTCGCGCTGCGCCGCATGGACGATCTCGGTTCGGGACAGGAGCCGGTCCCGTTGCTCACGCGCCTCGGCAACGATCCGCTCGGCCTCCTTCCGTGCGCGGGCGAGTAGCTCGTCGCGGTCGCGTGCCATCCAGCGCGCCTGGCGGATCTCGTCGGGGACCTGCTCCTTCAGCTGCGCCAGCAGCTCGAGGAATTCGTCACGACCTATGACGGCGCTGCTGGACAGTGGAACCGACTTGGCTTCTTCGACCAATACTTGAAGCTCGTCGATGCGTTGGATCAGGTCCATCCGGTTTTGCCTTTCTAGTGAGTTCCAGATCGGCGATTTTCGCGCCTTTGGGCAAATGTTGCCACGGCCGGCAACCGCTTATTCCGCTTTGTGGCGAAATCTCTCGGCCAGCGCCTTCCCCACTATAGGGGGCACCAGGCCCGACACATTCCCACCGAATTTGGCCACCTCCTTGACGAGGCTTGACGACAGGAAGGACCACGCCGGCTTGGCGGTGACGAATATCGTGTCCAGACCCTCGAGGAGAGCAGCGTTCATCTGTGCCATCTGCAGTTCGTACTCAAAGTCAGAAACAGCGCGGAGCCCCTTCACGATGATCGTCAGGTCCTTGCGGCGGGCAAAGTCGACGAGCAGCCCGTCAAAGGAATCGATCTCAACGTTCTCCACGTGTGCCAGGACGTCGCGGAGCATTTCCTTGCGCTCCTGCAGGCTGAAGAGTGCCCTTTTGGAAGGGTTTGCGATAACTGCCACGCAAATGCTGTCGAAATATCGAGCGGCGCGCTCGATAACGTCGACATGTCCGTTGGTTGGTGGATCGAAGGAGCCCGGACAAAGAGCGGCCGGCACCAGCCCTAACCGCCCTCTTCTTCGTCGTCGTGGGCCCACATGTAGATCGCCGACTGCCCGTACTCTCGTTCCCACAAGAGCTTCAGTCCCAACGGTTTTAGCTTCCGCTCTTTTGTCGGCCGGTGGAGCACGATTCGTCCCTTGTCGGCGAGGTAGCCCCCCATCACGAGCGCTTCCAGATCTGCGAGGACGCTGTCGGGCGAGGTGGAATAGGGCGGGTCGATGAAGATGAGGTCGACGCGTTCCGTGGCCCCGCGTTTGAGGATGGGTCCGACCTCCGCCCATTCGACCTTTGCCCGGTCACCCAGCCCGGTGGCCTCGATGTTTTCGTTGAGTTTGATGATGGCGTCACGAGCGTTTTCGATGAAGATCGCCTGAGCCGCACCACGCGAGAGCGCCTCGAGTCCGAGGGAGCCCGACCCCGCGTACAGATCCAGTACCGATACTCCATCGACATCCCCGATTGCGGAAAAAAGTGACTCTTTCATCCGATCCGTCATCGGACGCGTACCGGTGGTCGGCGACTTCAGCCGGCGCCCCTTTGCACTTCCCGCGATGACTCGCATGATCACAAGTTAACGAAACCGACGGGATCTCGCACGTGGTTTGCCTCACCTTGCTGTTATCCGGAATGGACCACGTCCAGCGCCACCTCGGAGAATCGATCACGCATCTCTCGGGCCAGTGCCATGTGTTCGTATGCACGCAGCTCTGGATCGTCGTCGAGAAGTGCCACTGCCTCCTTGCGGGCAAGCATGACGATGTCCTGATGCTCGAGGACCCGCGCGAGCTTCAGCTGGGGCATCCCCGACTGCCGGGCGCCGAAAAGCTGTCCCTCTCCCCGCTGCTTGAGGTCGACCAGGGCGAGCTTGAACCCATCACCCGACGACACGACGGATTCAAGCCGTTCCCGGGCCAGGGCCACGGCAGTGTCGTCGGAGCTCAAATCGAGATCCGTGGCGAGGACGCAATGTGATGCGTGCTCCCCTCGGCCGGTCCGTCCCCGGAGCTGATGTAGTTGCGCGAGGCCGAAACGTTCGGCGTTTTCGATCAACATCACGGTCGCATTTGGAACGTCCACGCCCACCTCAATGACGGTCGTCGCGACCAAAACCTTCGTTCGGCCGGCACGAAAGTCGTTCATGGCCTGTTCCTTTTCGGCGCTCTTCATGTCGCCGTGGACGAGCCCGACCTCTAGGTCCGGGAAGACCTCCTTCGCCAAACGCTTTGCCTCCGCTTTGGCGCTCCGCAGTTCGACCGCTTGGGATTCGTCTCGTAACGCGTAGACGACGAACGCCTGCCTGCCGGCGGCTACCTCACTGCGGATGAGTTCGTAGGCTTGGGTCCGTCCGGCCTCACCTTCCGCCAGCGACGTGGTTACGGGTTTGCGTCCCTTGGGAAGTTCGTCGAGCACCGAGAGATCGAGGTCCCCGTAAATGGTGACGGCCAATGTACGCGGAATTGGAGTTGCGGTCATTACGAGGATGTCCGGCTCTCCCATAGCTCCCTTGTCGCGGAGCTTCTTGCGCTGGTGCACGCCGAACCGATGCTGCTCGTCCACCACTGCACAACCCAATCGCGCGAACTCCACCGAATCTTCGATCAAAGCGTGGGTTCCCAGCAGAAGGTCAACTTCTCCGTTCGCAACTTCACTCAAGATGACGTCGCGCTGGGATGCCGGCGTTGAGCCCGTCAGGAGCCGGACGACGGGACGCCGCGAGACGCCGGCGAATAGGTTGCGCGCCTCATCGGCACCAAACGCGCGGTCGAGCAGGTCCGTGACGGTGAGGTAGTGCTGTTCCGCGAGCACCTCGGTGGGGGCCATGAACGCAGCCTGGCTCGCTCCACCGATTGCGAGCAGGCACGCATACAAAGCGACGACGGTCTTCCCCGATCCCACCTCACCTTCCACTAGCCGGTGCATAGGAAAGGGTCGGCACATGTCGTCGGCTACCTCATTGCATGCGCGCCTCTGCGCCGCAGTGAGTTCGAACGGAAGACCCGCAACGAATGTTTCGGGCAGCGAAGCGGCATCCGGTCGCGGGTGTTCGATCCCGCGCACAAGTCTTTCGAGCCGGCGTTTCCGAAAGACGAGGCCGAGTTGGAGCGTGAAGACCTCGTCGAAGACGATACGACGCCTCGCCGCAAGCACATCCTCCTTCGCGTCGGGGAAATGGATGGTACGCACGGCATCGCCCCGGGGCATCAGCCGTAGCCGGTGCCGCATCTCTTCCGGAAGCGGATCCATGATCTCGCCGGACTTCGCAAGCGTCTCCCACATGAACCTCCGGAGCTGGTCGGTGGTGACATCCGCCGTAGCCGGATAGATGGGGATAATGCGGCCGACGTTGAATGGTTCCCTTCCTGTGCGGACGACCTCGAAACGTGGAGCGGTCATCTGCAGCTTCCCGCGAAAGACGCCGACGCGCCCATAGAAGAAGGCCACATCGCCCTTCGATAGAGCGCGCGCAACCCATTCCTGATTGAACCACGTCACGTCGATGGACCCCGTTTCGTCGCCGATGGATCCCTTGATGAGGACACGGTCCTTGCCCTTGCCCCTGCGACCTCCCTTGGGCGGGATTCGGATCGGCCGCTGAATGCTCTTGACGGTCGCGTAAACCTGGACCTCCCCCTCGACTCCCTCCGAGACGAGACGACGGAGTTCACGCACCGTCCGGAGCCGCGTCCGATCGACGTGGTAGCGGGGGTAGTGCTGGAAAAGGTCCTGGACGCTCTCGATGCCCATTTTCTCGAGGGCGCGCGCCTTCGCGGGAGGGAACCGCAGAGGCGTCCGCCGGCGCGCCGGAGCGAACAGCTCGAGCCCCTTGGGGGGCGCGTGTACCACGTCGGCCATGGCCCCAGAGTAAGAGCGCTGTCCACCATCGCAGGCCCCGGACGGCTCCTTAAGTCCCGCACTTGCTCGCAGCGGGCTGCGCCGCACTCTTGTTGGTCGCTGCGGACGGCGGCGGGCTCCTCGGGCTCGAAACCGTTTCTTAGTCGCCCTGCGGGCCCGCCGCCGTCCTCGCTTTCGCGCGGATCTTAGGTGGCGGCGCCGTTCTCGCTCCTCTGGGCGCCTGCCCGGCGTCCGGGGCGGCTAGAGGGGACAGTCCTCCCCCCGGGAAACACTCGGAGGGCGTCGGTCTGATAATCTGCCCGATCGTAATGGCTAGTGTTTGTGATATCTGTGGAAAGACTCCCGGCTTCGGGAACAACATCTCTCACTCGCACCGACGTTCGCGCCGGCGCTGGAATCCCAACATCCAGCGGCTCCGGATCATGGTGGACGGCGCGCCCCGGCGCGCCAACGTGTGCACGAAGTGCCTCAAGGCCAACAAGGTCCGCCGAGTCGGCTGACCGCCCCTGCGGGAATCTTTAACGCTGCATCCGGGTAACGAACCGAGGTGGCACTCGGGGACGTGGTTTCGAAGGCAAAGCTTCGAGTCGAACGTGCTCGTGCCGACCACGGCGGAGTCGACATAGGGATCCGCACGTTCCGGCGGTTCTCCGAGGACGACGGGGGTTTCCTCGCAGCCTCCCTGACCTACTACACATTCTTCTCGATATTCCCGCTGCTGATCGTCGCGGCCTCTGCTCTCGGCTACCTCACCTTTCTGAGCCCGGACTTGCAGAATCGCCTGCTCCGGGAAGGAATCGACGCCGTTCCACTCATCAGCGAGATCCTGAGTTCCGATTCGATCGAAACGCTCCAGGAGCAGCGCGGCACACTAGCCATAGTGGGATTGGCGCTGGCGTTGTACACGGGTTCGGGGGCTATCACTGCCCTCGAGCACGCTCTGAACAGGATCTACCGCGTGCGAAACGAACCCGGGCCGATCCCCAGGAGGATCCGGTCGCTGAAGTGGCTCGCCGCCGCGGCCGTGGCCGTGGTGATCACCGTTGCGGTGGGGGCACTCGGGCCCTTCGCCGGCGGCATGTTCGGCGACGGCCCGATGATCACGATTTCGGCGTCTGTACTGATCCGGATTTTCGGGGCAGTGGTGAGTGCTCTGATGTTCATCGCTGCGTTCCGCTTGTTGCCGGCAATCGACTTCTCGTGGAGGGAGGTCCTCCCCGGTGCGATAGCCGCCAGCGTTGCCTTGGAGGTGTTGAAGCTCGTTGGTGGCTGGTACCTGGCAAGGGGCACCGCGTCCAGGGAGGAGACATTCGGCGCCTTCAATACGGCGGCCGCACTACTGGTTGCGTCGTACCTTCTCGCTCAGATCACCCTGCTGGCAGCAGAGCTAAATGCCGTGCTTGCGGAACGGCGGACGACCCGGCAATCTGCACTTGATCGGGCCCTTCACCCTCCGCGGTCAGGGCAGGACGTGCGAGAGATGCGGAGCATGATTTGATAACCCGGTCGGGAATCCAACAGGAGGCATCGTGACGGAGCACGGAAGCTTCGGAGGAAACGGGAGCGGCGGAGGCAAGTCCGCAGGTCAGCTCATGAAAGAGGTGACCGAGGATCTCTCCACCCTCGTGCGCAAGGAGATCGAACTCGCCAAGCAAGAGTTAGGTGCATCCTTCGCTGCCAAGGGCAAGGGGGCCGTCGCGATTCTCATCGTGGCGACTCTGGGATTCTTTGCATTGATCTTTGGGCTCTTGGCCATTCGGGATGGCTTCGACGAGTTCATGTGGACGTGGGTAGCAGATCTTGCAACGGCAGGCGTGCTGCTTCTGATCGGACTGTTGGGGGCGCTCTTCGCCAAGCGCAAGCTCTCGACGCCAATCAAGGCGGATCTGACGAAACAGACGATCAAGGATGATGTCGAATTCGCGAAGTCACTTGGGCGGCGCGAAAACACAGGTGTGTGAGGAGAACACATGGGACAGACTGCTCGCCAAACCGCAGAGGAGATTGAGCAGACGCGTGAAGACCTTGCCCGCAAAGTCGATCAACTGGTCGATCAAGCAAAGGTCGAAGCGCAGGAGGTCGGCAAGAAGCTTGCGATCGGCGTAGTCGGCCTTGCGGTACTCCTCGTTGTCGGGTGGATTGCCAAAAAGCGCGTTTCCGGCTGATACGTCTCTTATGACGGCCAGGGGCCCGGCGCCCGAGGTTCCGGCGCCGGTTGGATTCGGGTCCCTCATATCGACGTCCTGGTGGATCGTCAGATCGCACTTCGGAGCGCTGTTCAGGCCGCTGCTGGTGGTCGTCGCGATGGAATGGCCGGCCTGGCTCCTGGCGTCGATCGTTGCGAATGTAGATCCCGCCGGAATCGCGGCATCATTCGCTGTTCTGATCCCACTGATAGTCCGCGTCACTTCGCATGGGCTTGGGGTGGCACTCGGAGCAGCCATCATCGCCGACGGAATTGCGGGCGAGAATGCCTCAGCCCGTTGTGCGGTGCGGAAGGGCCGCCCACTGTTCAAGGAGACGCTTGCCGCGTCGATGTTCGGGGCGCTCCTGGCCATGGTGTTCATGGTCCTGTCACAGGGGTTGACGCTTCTGCTGCTACCCCTCTTCTTCGGCCCCCCGCTGATCGCGCAGGTGATCGTGCTCGAGGCAAAGCCGTTTCAACTCGCTACTCGGCGCGTGAGAGAGATAGGTCGCGGTCAACTCGCCCGGATCTTCGGCTATCTAATGGCCGTAGCTCTCTTCATAGGGCTCGTTGTCTTCATCGTCCCTAGAGTGTTTGCAACATCCGCCGAACCGCTCGGAGACATCGTTCAGTTGGCGTCCTTTGTGCTGTTCTCCATCGTCTTGAGCGCCATCGCCCTCGCGTTCTATGCGGCGGCTACTACCGTTGCGTACTTCGATATCAGGGCCCGCGCCGAGGACTACGGGCTGGAGGAGTTGAAAGCCGAGCGCGGCACTAGCTAGACCACACCTGCCATGCCGGATTGACAGGCCCGTAGCCTTTTCCGATCCGCAACCCGTGTTCGATCGCTCCCGCTACGAACGTCTTGGCGAACCTAACGGCATCCACGACGGCGTCGCCGTGAGCAAGCCGCGCTGCTATTGCAGCCGATAGGGCGCATCCGGTGCCGTGTGTGTCCTCGGTGTCGAAGCGTGGCCCGTCGATCTCCGTGGTTGTCTCCCCGTCGTATAGGACGTCCACCGCACGCTCCCCCGGCAGGTGTCCACCCTTCACGAGCACGGCCTTGGGGCCCAAGCGATGAAGCGCCTGTGCGGCTTCTCGCATCCCACCGACGTCGCCGATCTCCTCGCCGCCGAGCAGTCCTCCTGCTTCATACAGATTGGGCGTGATCACCGTTGCAAGGGGCAGGACCTCCTCTCGCAGGGCGGAAACGGCACTCGGTTCGAGGAGATGGTCGCGGCTTTTAGCGACGAACACCGGATCGACGACGACGTTTGGGATGTTATTCGCCCGAATGGCTTCCGCAGTCGCGCCGACGATGTCGCGGTTGGCAAGCATTCCGGTCTTCGCCGCGTCGACTCCGATGTCGGTAGCGACCGCATCGACTTGCGCCACAACAAAATCCGGGGGCACTGCGTGGATTCCGGAGACTCCCACGGTGTTCTGGGCGGTCAGCGCGGTCAGCGCACTCATCCCGTGACAGCCCAGCGCCAGAAATACCTTCAGGTCCGCCTGAATGCCGGCGCCCCCGCCCGAATCGGATCCGGCGATCGTAAGCGCCCGGGGAATGCCGGTCACCGGCTTCGCAGGTGTTCCCATCCTTTGCTCCTCCATTCGTCAAGCGCCCGCCGGCCGATGCGGCGCTCGTCTGCCGTCACCGTGCCGATGGCCGTGAGAGGGGTCCCCACCGCCCCGAGGCCATCCGACGCCGCCTCCAATTGTTCTCCGTTCATCGTAATCAGAAGCTCGAAGTCCTCCCCGCCCAGGAGGGCCAGCTCAAACGGATCCGCGCCGTTCCCGGCGGGTATATCTGGGTCGACGGGGATGGCAGCCTCATCGATGTGGCACCCAACTCCGCTCTCGTCGAGAAGGTGACCGAGGTCGACGGCCAGCCCATCGGAGATATCGATCATGGCCGATATCTCGAACTGGGCCAGGATCGCAGCCTCGCTCACCCGGGCTTGCGGGCGAAGCTGACGATGTATGAGCCGCGTCACGGTCTGATCACTCCGCGGGGCACCGGATCGCAGGGCGATCAAGCCGGCGGCGGCGGCGCCTAGTGTCCCGGTGACACAGATCGTGTCGCCCGGCCGGGCGCCCGAACGAAGAACGGGAGAAGGCCTAAGCGGCGCGCCGAGCATCGATACGGTGACGACGATCTGCTCCGCAGCGCTGATGTCCCCTCCCACAACCGCGACGTCCCAGGCAGCCGAAGCCTCCATGAGCCCATCCAGGAACTCGTCGACCCAACGGACGGTGGTCACGGCGGGAACTCCGAGTGCCACCACCGCGTGACGGGGTCGACCGCACATTGCAGCGATGTCCGACGCACTTGCCGCGAGAACTTTCCACCCCACGTCGCCGCCGTTGGAGTAGGCCGTGTCGAAGTCGACTCCCTCGACGAGGAGATCGGTCGTCAGGAGTACCGCCGGACTCTCGGGGTTCACGACCGCCGTGTCGTCGCCCGCCCACACTTCCCCCTCGGGCGCTCGTCCAAGCCGTGTCCGCACGCGTTGGATGAGGCCCAGCTCCCCTACGTCGGCTACCCTCGATGGGGCTCGCTCATCCATCGCTCATCGGAGGACGTCCATGTCGGTTCTGAACACAATCGATCTCACGGGGGTGTCCGCGGACGGGTGGAATGAGGCGGCGGTTGAGGCAGTGCGGGAGGCCTCCAAGACCATCCGGAGGATCACGAAACTTCAGGTCATGGGGACATCGGCCGTGATCGAAGACGGAGTCATCACCGAATACCACACCGAGATCCGGATCTTCTTCGAAGTCGAGCGGTAAAAGCGCCCCGCTAGTACGCCGCGGGGCCAGCCTTGGTCACCTCCGCCGGCACGGAGTTCTGAAATCGATCAAAGTTGTCCGCGAACATCCGCGCCAGTTCCCGTGCTTTGATCTCATAGCTCTCTGGTTCTGACCATGTGGACTTGGGATCCAGTACTTCGTCGGGAACCCCCGGGCACGTAACCGGCACATCGAGATTGAATATCTCGTGGCGGCGGGTGGGGACATCTCTGAGCCCGCCTGCGGCAGCGGCGTCGACCATCGCGCGAGTGTGCTTGAGGTTCATTCGTTCCCCAACGCCGTATGGGCCTCCCGTCCATCCCGTGTTCACAAGGTAGACGTCGGCCCCGTGCCGCTTGATCCGGTCTCCGAGCATTCGTGCGTATTCGCCCGGAGCAAGCGGGAGGAACGGGGCGCCGAAGCACGTGGAGAACGTTGCCTCGGGTTCGCTGCCCAGCCCGGCCTCCGTCCCGGCGAGCTTGGCCGTGAACCCCGAGAGGAAGTGATACATCGCCCCCTCGGGAGTCAGCCTTGAAATCGGCGGCAGAACTCCGAACGCATCTGCCGTCAAGAAAACGATCGTGTCGGCGTGTCCCGCTTTGCCTTCGGGAACGAAGTCGGGGATGAACTCCAGTGGATATGCCGCCCTGGTGTTCTCGGTTATCGATGCATCATCGAAGTCGATGAGTCGGGTTTTCTCATCCAGGACGGCATTCTCGACAACCGAACCGAAACGAATCGCCGACCAAATCTGCGGTTCCCTCTCCTCCGTCAGGTTGATGCACTTTGCGTAGCAGCCCCCCTCGAAGTTGAAGATCCCTGAATCCGACCAGCCGTGTTCGTCGT
This sequence comes from Actinomycetota bacterium, assembly GCA_035641235.1. GTDB lineage: Bacteria > Actinomycetota > CADDZG01 > CADDZG01 > WHSQ01 > DASQUP01. The sequence goes on along the minus strand of DASQUP010000043.1, from coordinate 11,885 downwards.
CGCCGATCAGCGATCGGCTGGGATCGGCGGAGAGGGTGGTTTTTCCGGTGCCCGACAACCCAAAGAAGAGGGCAACGTGCCCGTCGGGTCCCACGTTCGCCGAACAGTGCATGGGAAGAACACCTTGCTCGGGGAACAGGTAGTTGGCCGAGGTGAACATCGACTTCTTCATCTCGCCCGCGTAGAAGGTGCCGGCTATCAGAACCTGGCTACGCTCGAGGTCGACCCCAATGAAAGCATCGGAGTTCGTCCCATCCCTCTTGGGTACCGCTTGGAAGCTCGGCGCGGCGAGCAGTGTGAACTCCGGCTCGAAACCCTCCAGTTCATCGGGCTCGGGCGGCCGAAAGAGCTGCTGGCAGAAAAGCGCATGCCAGGCGAGTTCGGTCACCACTCGCAGCATGATGCGATGTTTCGGATCGGCCCCGACAATCCCATCGACGACAAACAGCTCGCGGCCTTCGAGATGATCACGAACGCGTTGTGCGAGTGCGTCGAATACCTCCGGCTCCACGGGCTGGTTGGTCTTGCCCCAATCGATGCGGTCCTTGGACTTGCCGTGGGAAACGAAGAAGCGATCGCTGGGAGACCTGCCAGTGCGGCTGCCGGTCTTGGCAACCAGAGCTCCCGAGGCGGCAAGCAAGCCTTCCCCGCGTCGCACCGCTAGCTCGACAAGCTCTGGTGAGCTGGGATTCAGGTGAATGGTGCCCGGCCGCTGAATCCCGGCGAGGCTGGTTGATGGCATGGGGTCACTCCTTGGAAATGGACAGGCGGCAAGACTACCCAATACTTCCCTTCGTCACGGCGAACCATCCTGAATAAGTGGATCTCGCTTCCCGCCAGTACGGGACGGTAGACTCGCCGCCATCCGCTTGACCGAGAGACGAGCAGGAGGAGGCGCAGCGTGGCAGAGGTTCAGGCATACGTCCTCATTCAGACCGAGGTGGGAAAAGCGGCTCAGGTTGCCAAAGAAGTCCGCAACATCGAGGGCGTGGATGCCGCTGAAGATGTGACCGGACCGTACGATGTGATCGTTCGCGCGAGTGCGGCAAACGTCGACGATCTCGGCAAGCTCGTAGTCGCGAAGGTGCAGGCGATCGAGGGAATCACCCGCACTCTGACCTGCCCGGTAGTTCACCTCTAGCTTCAGATTCGGGGTCGTGTATTGGGAGCTAAACCTGCCCGGCCCGGTTTAGCGACCCGCGCGGTCCATCCGCCGCGCGAAGCAGTCCAGGCCGGTGAGCCGCTGTCGATTCCGGTCGACTTCTCCTCCACTTACTCCTTCGCGGATGTAGACGAGTTCGCCCGAGCGTCCGAGATGAAGGTTGGTGCCGGCTACGTTTATACGCGCTGGGGTAATCCAACTATCGACGCTTTTGAGGCGGCCGTCGCCGAATTGGAGGGGGCCCCTCTGGCGGAAGCCTTCGCCAGCGGAATGGCAGCAATAACCACTTTGATCCTGGCCCTATGCGGCTCAGGCGACCGAATTGTCGCGGCACGCCAGCTATACGGCGGAACACACGACTTCTTCAGCAACATGCTCCCCCGCTATGGCATCCAGGCGGATTTGTTCGACGTGAAGGACCTCGAAGGTATCGAACGGGCCCTCGACGGCGCACGGCTCTTGTACTGCGAGACCGTCGGGAATCCACGTGTGAAGGTGGCGGACCTCGAGCGCCTGGGCGGAATGGCTCGGGCTGCGGAAGTTCCACTCGTCGTGGATAGCACCTTCGCAAGTCCGGTGTTGTGCCGCCCAATGGAACTGGGAGCCTCTGCGGTGATCCATTCCGCGACCAAGTTCCTGGGCGGGCACCACGATCTGCTGGGTGGTGTGGTCTGCGCTTTCGAGGACGTGATGGAGCAGGTACGCGCCGTGGCACGGGAGTTCGGGGCGATCATTGCCCCGTTCACGGCGTGGCTGGCGCTGCGGGGGATGCAAACCCTTCCTCTGAGGGTGGAGCGGGCTTGTTCTTCGGCACTCGCCGTGGCGGAGGCGTTGGAGAGTCACCCTGCGGTCGAAGCGGCTTTCTACCCCGCACTCGAGTCAAGCGAGGACAAACTTCTGTGTGATTCGCTCCTTGGTGGCCGCGGCGGTGGAGTCCTTGCCTTCGACGTGGCCGGGGGACGCGAGCGGGCGCGCGGTTTTCAGGAGAAGCTGGGCATCATCAAGCCGGCCGCCTCCCTCGGGGGTAGTCACTCGCTGATCGTCCACGCGGCCAGCGTCACCCACACGCAGTTGTCCGCAGAGGAGTTGACCGCGGCAGGAATCTCGGAGGGCTTCTGCCGCCTCTCCGTCGGCCTCGAGGACCCCGACGACCTGATCGCCGATCTTTACGAGGCTCTGGACGCATCCTGAGGTTGGCCCTCCACCGAATAGGTTATGACCGTGGAAGAGCCGCCGTCCCAGCCCGAACACGGTGATCACGACAGCCTCGTCCGCGCGCTCAACGCAGCCGAAGGCCGCTTTCGCACCGCCTTCGATCACGCGCCGATAGGCATGGCGCTCGTTGATCTCGAGGGGCGATGTCTCGAGGTCAATCACAAACTGTGCGAGATCCTCGGCTACCCCGAAGCCGACCTTGTCGGGAAGACCCTCCGAGAACTCACGCATCCGGAAGACACCGCCTCGGATGCGGAAATGATGCGTCGGGTGGTTGCCGGAAAGCTGAGGGACTACACACTCGAGCATCGCTACTCGAACGCGCGCGGCGACACGGTATGGGGTCGCCTCAACGTGGCGGTCGTGCGTGACGAGACAGGCGCGCCCGTGCATTTCATTGCACAGCTGGAGGACATCAGCGATCGCAAAGAAGTTGAGGAGCGACTCCTGCGACAGGCGCTGCACGATCCGCTGACGGGACTACACAACCGATTGATGTTCATGGACCGGCTGACACACGCACTCGCTCGGAGCGAGAGAATGCTTGCACCTGTAGCAGTGCTGTTCGTTGACCTCGATCACTTCAAAGCGATAAACGACGAGCACGGGCACACCACAGGAGACGCCGTACTCCGGTCCGTCGCCGAGCTCCTGCTGGCGACGGTGCGCCCTTCCGACACGGTTGCCCGAATGGGTGGCGACGAGTTCGCCGTCGTGTGCGAAGACATGCGGAGCGAAAAAGATGCGGTTGTGGTGGCGCAACGCCTGTTCACCGCTCTTCAGGATCCGCTCGAGTTGGGGTCCCAGTCGCTGTCCATCTCGGCGAGCATTGGAATCGCATTCGCGCAGGAGGGCGACGATCCGGACACATTGATGCGCAACGCCGACGCCGCCATGTACCGGGTGAAAGAGGGCGGCCGAGGCACCTACGAGATCTACCTGGATGCGCTCTAGGAGGTCGTTGGGGTCGGCCCCCTCCTGGGTATCAATGCGAGATACCCGATCTAAGGGAGGGAACAAAAATGGGCCACCACCACAAGGAACATCCCGCTCGCCCAGAGCAGACTGAACACGGGTGGGAAGAGGGTTTCGAGCAGACGGACACGCCGGAATCCGAGCGCGAAGGACGCTTTAGCCGGGGCCAGGAAGAGCACGGGGAGACCCCGGAGAAGGAGCGCCACAAGCGCTTCAGCGAAGGCCAGGAGGAGGACGAGCCGGAAGTGGCCCCCGAGAAGAACGTCGAGCGCCGGTTCAGCGAAGGCCAGGAGAAGCGCACCGGCTAGTCATCTTCGTCTTCGACCCTGAGATGTTATTCAGGCGCCACCTGTCGGCGTTCGGTTAACATCTCGGGGGACTACAACGGCACCAATCCCTCGGCGCGCAGCCAATCGATGGTGCGCCCCAGCGTGTCCTCAACGGGTGTGTATTCCAGACCCAGCTCGCGCGCCGCTTTCGAGCCGTCGTAGGTGTGACCGTGCAGCAGCGTACGGACCATCTCGGGACAAACGCCCGGATCCTTGCGGCGCGCCCGACCGATTACATCTGCCAGCGCGCCGGCGCCCATCGCTCCAAACGCCGGCACGAACCGAACGCGATGCGATACGCCCGTCAAACGTTGCACGATGGCGAGAGCTTCTTCGACCGAGAGCGCGGCACCGTTGAGAAGGTAGCGCTCGCCGGGTTTCCCATTCGTCTCGGCAAGCACATGTCCCTCGGTACAGTCGGCGATGTCCACAAGACTCACGCTCGTGCGGATCATGACCTTCAGCTTGCCGTTGAGGAACAGCACCAGGATCCTCCCGGTGCCGCCGGCGCGGCCGGGTCCCTGCGCCGACGAAGGGTTTACGCACACGACGTCCACATCCAGTGATCGTGACGTCTCTAGGACCACGCGCTCGGCCTCGAACTTTGATCGCTCGTACTCGGAGAGAAAAGATCCGCGGTGCTCAGACGTCTCGCTGCCCACGGTGCCCGTACGTTCGCCGAAGACTGCGGCGGATGACGTGTAAACCACCCGCTCCACACCCGCACGCGCGGCTGCGCTGATCACGTTCAGCGAGCCGATGACGTTGACCCGAAAGAGCGGTGAGGGATCCCGGAGGCAAAATGCATTGACTCCTGCGGCGTGGAAGAGCGTTCCACAGCCCGATGCCGCAACCTGGACCGAATCGGCGTCCTCGACGCTCCCGCGCACGGGTTCGGCGCCGAGGTCCGACAGGGTGTCGGCCGATGACTGGCTGCGCGCGAGAGCCATCACCTGGCGTCCGTCCGCCACGAGTCGCTGAAGCAGGGCGCGGCCGATCGTTCCGGTCCCACCTGTGACAAGGACTTTTCCAGCCGGCGTCATGCTTTCCCCCCTGTGAGTGACTCGCGAAAGCGTGCCAGGTATTCCACCGCGGACATGACGGTGATGATTACGGCGGCGATCATCACGTACTCGTCAAGGAACAGAGGCCCGAACTCCTCGCTCACCCGGACGATGGCCAGCGTAATCGCTACAAACTGCACACTCGCCTTCAGCTTGCCCCAGATTGACGGTGCCATTACGGTTCCGTCCGCAGCGACGAATCCGCGCAGGCCCAGGATCAACAGCTCGCGCCCGACGATGATGGTTGCCGCCCATGGGGAGGCGCGCCCCACCCCTACAAGCGCAATAAGCGCACCGGAGACCAGCAGCTTGTCCGCCGTCGTATCGAGGAACGAGCCGAGAGTGGTGGTGACGTTCCATCGGCGGGCGAGGTAACCGTCGATGAAGTCGGTGACCGCTGCGGCGGCGAACAGGACGGCTGCTATGGCGAATGCGCCCGCAGTATCGTCACCGACAAGGATGAGGGCCATAACTACCGGAACCAGCAGCATCCGAAGATAGGTGATCCCCATGAGGATGGCCGTCGAGTGCCCGCCCTCCGTCCTCACGACCCGTGCCCGATCGTTTCCTGGATGATTGCCCGAACCTCGGACGCGGACGCAAGCGACAGCGCTCGCGTCGCGAGATCACGAGCGCCGCGGGCGGTGACGGCGCGCACCGCCTCCTTCACCGCGGGAATCGACGGAGCACTCATGCTCAGTTCGGTGACGCCGAGCCCCACCAGGACCGACGTCGCCAGTGGATCCCCGGCAAGCTCACCGCAGACGCCCACCCATTTGCCTTCCGCCCTCGCCGCAGCCGCTACTTCGGCGACAAGACGGAGAACGGCGGGGTGGAGAGGATCCGCGAGCTGCGCGACTCCTTCGTTGCCGCGATCGGCGGCCATCGTGTACTGGGTTAGGTCATTGGTACCGATCGAGAAGAAATCGACCATCGGTGCAAACGAGGCTGCACCAAGGGCCGCGGCCGGGACCTCGACCATGATGCCCACATCGATCCGTTCCCTACTCACCCCGGCCGAGCCCGCCGCTTCGGCCAACAGCTCCGAAGCGCGCTCGAACTCGCCGACCGTGGCGACCATCGGGAACATGACCGTCACCGGCCACTCGGCGGCAACACGCACGATCGCCCTGAGCTGGGCGCCGAAAAGGTCGCGATTGGCGAGGGACAGCCGAAGGCCGCGCACGCCCAGGAATGGATTCTCCTCCGCGTCTCCGCGCAGGAACGGGAGGGGTTTGTCGGCTCCGGCATCGAGGGTGCGGATCACCAGAGGACGTCCGTCCAACCTGGCGGCGACCTCACGCAGTACTTCGTACTGTTCCTCTTCCTTCGGAGCGCGTGACCGGTCGAGGTATAGGAACTCCGTTCGGAGAAGGCCCACCCCTTCGGCTCCGAACTCGATCGCACGCGCGACATCGGATGGCGATCCGACGTTTGCCACCACCTCGATGCGCGCGCCGTCGTTGGTGAATGCCTCCCTTTGCGCGTCCGACAGGGCGCGGGCCTTCGTGGCGCTCTCCTCTTGAAAAATCCGGCGATACTCCTCGGTGACTGCCTCCGGTGGATCGACGAGCACGATCCCTCGACGACCGTCGACGATCACCTCGGCTCCTTCCGTGATCCCTTCCACGGCCGCTCCTGCCCCGACGACCGCCGGCACTCCAAGAGCGCGAGCGAGAATGGCACTGTGAGAGGTGGGGCCGCCCGTCCCAGTAACAAAACCTTGGGCTATCTCCGGATCCAATCGAGCGGTGTCGGCGGGTGTGAGCTCGCGCGCAACGATCACGCCGGCTCGCAGGGCCGGCGTGGCACCGCTGTCGCCCTGAAGAGCTCTCAGTACGTCCGCACCCACCTGTTCTATGTCGTCGCCGCGCGCGGCCAGATACTCGTCGTCCACCGACCGCAGCGAACCTGCAGCCTCATCAATGGATGCCGCCCAGGATTGCGAGGCGTTGAGTCCATCTTCGAAGATGCCTCGCCGCACCCCGTCCAGGATCGTCTCGTCCTCCAGCATCAGTAGGTGTGCATCGAAGATCTCCGCGTGGGACTCCCCCACGCGGGCCGCTGCTTCGTCGCGCGTGCGCCGAATCTCATCACGGGCGACATCGATAGCTTTTTGAAGGCGCGCCCACTCTTGTTCGGGGGCACTCGCGGGTTCACTCGAGACGGACGGTTCGGCTCGCCCGAAGCGCCGAGCGGGGCCGATCGCTATCCCGGGGGCGGCGGCAAGGCCAACGATTGTGCCGTCGGGAAGTCCCTCGGGAGACTCCGCCCTGGTCGCCGCCGGGGGCTCCGGAGCCGTCTCTTCCTCGTCGGCGTCTCCAAAGTTCTGATCGCTGAGTTCCCGGATCGCCTCGAGTGCAGCAGCCGAGTCGCGGCCATCCGCCGATACGCGTATTTTGTGTCCCCGGCGAACGCCCAAAGCCGCGATCGCATTGAGGCTCTTGCCACTGGCCGGCCCCGATCCGGAGGTCAGGTTCTCGACGGCAACGGCTGCGTCGAACCCAGCCGCAGTTTTCACAAACCGTGCGGCAGGGCGCGCGTGGAGGCCAAGCCGGTTGGTGACTTCGATCTCGATAGCCTCCCCGCCTTCGCGAGGGCCCTCCGCAATCGGGGGCGCCTCCTCGGCTCCCCTCAGGTGGGCGACCTTGCCACTCAACCCTCCTCTGGCCTCCGCCGCCACCTCCTGCAGCCCGAGGCCGATCCGGGCCGCTGTGGCGGCTGCGACCGCGCCCTCCACGAAAGGTGCTTCACACAACAGAACCGATTCCCTCACATCGTCGGGGAGCATCTCTACGGCCATCTCTGCGCTGAGAACTGCGCTCCCGAGGTCCATGAGGACAACCACTCCGTCCGGCGAGTGAACCTTTGTGATCGCGTCCATCACGAGCATGGCGTCCGTCCCGAGCGGAGCGTCGTCCATCGAAGTTCCCCCCGCCGTCTCTAGAGGCACCTCGGGACCACCCATCTCGCGGGCCAGGTCGGCAGCCCCCGCGGCGAGGGTTGCGCTGTGAGAAACGAGCACTATTCCGACCATGTGTTACCCGGAGTGGGCGCCGGCCCTGAGGTCCAGCGCGTACGCGCGGTGTAGGAGTTCTACGGGATGGACGGTCCGAACGCCCGTCGCATGCTCGATGTGCCACCTGCACGTCTCGCTATCGCACGCGGCCACGTCGGGGACCGCAGCTTTGATGCCCCGAAAGAGGGGCTTTCCCACATCCATCGCGATGCCGTATTTCTCCTCTTTGATTCCGTAGGTACCGGCGATCCCACAGCATTCCGCGAACTGCTCGACGACCTTGAGCTCCGGGATCAGACCAAAGAGGTCGAGTGCGGGGCTCCCGATGCCGTGACCCTTCTGCTGGCATGGGGCGTGGTAGGGAACCGTGAGCGGGAGCGATCCAAGGTCGGTCTTCAACTCGCCCTCGTCGTGGAGCATCACGAGGAACTCGCAGATGTCGTACATGTGCTCCGAGACCACTTGAAGATCGTCGTCATGCACGTCGAGGATTTCGCGCGCCTCACGCTTCAGCATCAGGCCGCAACTGGTCGATGTTGAAACGATGGGAAGGCCCCGGCGAGCATACGGCGCGAGCGCGGCTACTAGCCGGCGCACGTATCCGCGCGCCGCATCGAACAAACCGTTCGACTGCAGCGGCAGCCCGCAACAATCTTGTTTCGGAACGATGACCTCGAACCCGTTGTGTTCAAGTACTTCGACGGCCATCTGGCCAAGCCGAGGCTCGTAGTAGTTCGCACCGCAGCCGTGGAAGTAGACGACCGACCTTGTCGCTGCGGGCGCGCTATGTTTCTTCGCCCAGCGCTGGAACGTCCGTCCGGCAAAACGCGGGAGTGGTGCCGATCGGTGGATGCCGAAGGTTCGCTCGATGACTCGGCGGATGGGACGATTCCGCAGCACCCAGTTGGCAACCGGTGCAACCGGAGTTCCCAGCCGGCCTGCAACCGTCGGGCGAGCAATCACCTTGTCACGCAGTCGTACGCCTTTTGTTTGTTTCAGAAGCGCTCGCGCCTGTGTGTTGATCTCGGCGATCTTGACGCCCTGAGGGCATACTTGAGTGCATATCCCGCATCCGGAGCAGTAGTCGAGAGACGAGTCGGGTGAGATATCGCCGATCCGAAATCGCTCGGCCTGCGGCCCTACATACTTCGGCCCGGGGAACAGCTGAGTTGCATTGGAGACTGGACAGTATGTCTCGCAGATCGTGCACTTGACACAGTGGTCCAGCGATGCACGCATGAGTTCCATCAGCCGCCTCCCGTCGTCGATTGGAGGATCTCACCCGCGGCTGCGAATCCCGTTGCGAGCGCGATTCCGTTGCCCGATTTCTCACGCCAGGGTTCCGCGCCCGCAATCGTTGCTCCCGCTACACGTACGTTCTCGTAGATGAGGGACCCGTCCGAGTCCGTCGCCCTCAGGGAGTCGTCGACCGCCACTCCGGCGCGGGCCGCCGGCTGAGATCCGAAGTACTCCGGCAGGAATCGTTCACCTCCCGGCTCGGGGGCGAGAGCCACCGGAAGACCGAAGACGGATTCAACGAAGCTCCAGTCGGAGCCCATCCTTATTCCTCCCGCTGCGATGCCGCCCGACGCCAGAAGATACTCATGCGCCCGGTATTCGACGATCCGTGTGCTGGTGTCCACCTTGAGGGCAGTCACCCGACCGTCCTCGACCTCGGCATCGACCGCTTGGGGACCCACGATCAGCCGGCCGCCCGTGGAGCGCAGTTGGGACCGGAGTCTGCGGAAGATCCTGATGCCGGGAACCGATGGCGGGAGTGTGGGGATCTCGAAGACATCCGTGCCGAGTCGTTCGCTGAGATCGCTCCATACGGCCGCTGAATCGTCTACGCCCAGCACGGCTGGGAGACCCACGGTTTCACCAGGCTCGAGGTGATTTGAGATCGTCCCGACGAGCTCCGCTCGCATAGCGGGATTCTCCAGCTGGCGTGCGATTCCAAGGGGGCTCACGTCTGCTTCTCCGGTCACCGGAGGGGCGACCGAGACCCCCCGCGCGCGCAGGGTCCCCCCGTTGGAGATGGGCGAGGCCGAGAGGTTGTCGGCGCAGTAGTCCGGATAGAAGTCCTTGAGGGCTTCAAGACCGACAATGACGAAGTCCCCCCCGGCGCGCACGTCTCCGGCCGCTAGAGATCGGGGCGCGACCGCACTGGGTTTGGCCGTTCCGACCGCGGTCGGCAGTCTCATGTTCGAGTCGACATCTCCCGTGAACCCGATATCGGAAAGGTGCTCTTTGAGCCACCCAATCGAGTCGGACACTGCGGCTGTTCCAACGCGCGCGTACGGGTGTTCCGGGTTGGCCGATATGAACTGATCGAGTGCCATCCTCGGCGAATCGACCGGCTCGGGGGCGTATCCAAGGATGTCTATCGTTGCTCCGCCTAGGTGAAGGGATCCAACCCCCCTGGCGATAACGGCTACTCGCGCACCGCTCTCAGCGAGGCGAACCCCTGCCGTCATTCCGGCCAGCCCGGCGCCGACGATCACGCAGTCGAAGATCACTGTGGGGCGTGTTCCACGTCGAGAAGCCCTTGGAAGATCCAGTCATCGAGGCGGGCCTGCCGCAGCTGGTCGCCGTAGAGAATCGGATACACACCCTTCCATCGCTCTTGAAGGAAATCACGTAGCGATTTGTTGGCCGCGGGACCGTCGAGTTTCTGGACTCCGTGGAGGATCCCGGTTGCCCGGTAGATGCAGAAGCCACCCTGGCAGGGACCCATGCCGAGCCGGAGTGTCCGTCTGATGTCGTCGAGATCCGTTGTATCGCGCCTTTCGATGGCTGCAATCAACCGACCCTTCGTTACCAGCTCGCACTCGCAGATCGCCTGTTCGTCGTGCAGATTTTCCTCTCGGGCGACCAGTCGTGAGCCGAGCCAGTAGTACTTGCCGGATTCCGAATCAACGAGCGGCTCCTCTTGGGTACGACACGCCTTCTCGACCCCGAGTTGCTGGCACATCCGGCTGACGGTGTCCTCGGCCATCAAGCGGAAGCTGGTGAACTTTCCGCCGGTGATCGTCAAGAACCCCTCTACGCCGTCACGAGATTTGTGATCGACGAGAGCGTGCGACCGGCTGACGTCGCGCGTGTCTTCAACCGTCGATGCTTTGTCGTCCCTGAACAGAGGGCGCGCCCCCGCCCAGACACGCAAAGCACGCGACTGCTTGAACCCCGGTATCAGCTTCTCGCCGTCGTCCAGCATGCGGTCGACTTCGTCCTGGGTGATGGGAAGTTCGTCTGGGTCGCTGACCCTGATGTCCGTCGTCCCGATAACACTGACCGTGCGAATAGGGACGATGATGTCGCCGTCCGTGGGCATCTGACACCGGTTGACGACTGTGTTCACCAACCGGTGGTTCATAGCGATCATGATCCCTTTGCCGGGAAGGATGGTGATTCCTTCACAACCGGCCATGTCGGCGATTTGAGCTCCCCACGCGCCCGAAGCATTGATCGTGAACGATGCCTCGAAGGCGACCTCCTCGCCGGTCCGTTCGTTAATCGTGCGCGCACCCACGACCCGGTCGCCGCTGCGGTTAATCCCCACCACTCGGTGGTAGTTGAAGACCTCGGCGCCGTATTCCTGAGCCGATCGCACGCACGACCACACCGTCTTCCACGCGTCGATCGCCGCATCGGGCACCTCGAAGACGCGTGAGATCTCGGGGTTCAGCCGGGGTTCTCGTCGGAGCGCTTCCCGCGGCTCGATCTCCTGGACGGGAACTCCCGACTGCACACAGGCTGCGTGGAACTTGTCTGCATAGGCCGGGTCGTCCCACGGCGTGGTTACGAAGAATCCGCCCGTATCCTCGATGCAGTCCGCGGCGATCCTTCTCAGGACGAGGTTCTCCACGATGCACTCGTTCGCGGCGTCGGGATCCTTGACCACATACCGGCCGCCGGAGTGCAGCAGGCCGTGGAACCTGCCCGTGGTTCCCATGGACAGATCGATGCGTTCTACAAGAGCACTTTTGAACCCGCGCATCGCAGCATCGCGCAGGACCCCCGCTCCGGTGGCCCCACCTCCGATTACCAGAACGTCTGTCTCGATGGTCTGCGTCACCCCGGCCCCTCGATCATTCTGTCTGCTGAAAACCGCGGAATCC
>DASQUP010000042.1:0-2043 GCA_035641235.1 Actinomycetota bacterium | reverse complement strand
CGTTTCCTGTCGGAGTTGGACTTACCTTCTGGAGCCGTGCAGCATCATCGGACGCAACCGGGACATAAGGGCGCGCGCATAGCCTTGCTTTCCGCCTGCTTACACTCGCCCAACTTCGAGCAGATACTCCTGTACGGGAATGGGTTCCATGACCGCTATGAGGCTCTTCGCCGTCTTAGGGCGAAGCAATGGGGTCGCACAACCTGTTTCGACCTGCTCTTTCGTGCTGGGCACCTCGGCTTGGGGAGCAGTGGCCGTTACGCTCCCGACCGCGCGTATCTTGCCGACTCGACCGGCCCGCGCAAGGGGTTCGAGAAGATTTGGGGCATCGGTGTAACGCGCAGCAATGCTGCATTGCCACGCATCCGTCGGACATGTGCGTGGTGCTCGCGGCGCTCGACGCGATCGTCCATGCCGAGGGGCCGGGTGGCGCGCGTGCGATTGTGTTCACCGATTTTCACCGTCTGCCGGGAGACACGCCGCACATCGAGACCGAGTTGCAAAGGGTTGAGTTGATCACCTCACGAAAGGTAGGGGGTCGCCTCTCTGGCTCCGCGAGAAGTGCCAAGTCCTGCGAACCCGAAGGCCCACCACTGCTCGGCAGAGCGTGTTCAATTCTTCAGCTGCAAGATGCCGAGCGCGTTGCCATGCGGATCGACGATCCACGCGGCTCTTGCAAACCCGATGTCTGCGATTCCGTCTTCGGTTTTTAGTCCTGGCAAGTCGTAATCCTGGATCTCAACGCCACGATCGCGCAGTTCGGCAACTTCGGCGTGAAGATCATCCACGATCCAAGTGGCCTGCGTCTGCGTGTCAGCGGTACCGGTCGTACTCTTCGTCACGTCAAGCGACGTGTGGCCCGAGCGAAACGAGATCGCGGCCTCGGACTCGCGGATGATCGGGAGACCGAGCTTGTCGTGGTAGAAGCTTCGCGTCTCGCCTAGATCTCGTGAGAGAAGTACGACGTAGATGGGATGCTCGCCGAGCACGTTCGGCTCCCTCCTTTTGGCCTGAGTTAGCAGCGTAAGAGAAAAGACTCATTGGGGGTTGCAGCGTTGACCGCCCGCCCCAGCACCTTGGGCATCACTCCCGAATGCTGGCGCACGATCGACCGCAGCAACGCGCGCGACCGCTTCGTGCCGCGCGTGAGCACGCCGAGGCGAGGGTTCAGCGATCGTTCTCACCCGGCTTGCGTGACCGGTTGCCCGTCGACGGAAAGGGCGACGGTGATGTTTCCGCGGGTCGCGTTCGAATAGGGGCAGCGCTGGTGTGCTCGCAGCATCAGTTCGTGCGCCGCTTCAGCGGGGATGTTCGGCGAGTGGAGGTCGAGTGAGACTTGAAGCCCCAAGCCGCCGGAGTCGAGCGGGCCGATTCCGACCCTTGAGCTGATTTGCGACCCGGTCGCGTCGAGCTGGCGGCCTCGCGCCACTCCGAGCAGCGTTGACTGGAAGCAGGCCGCGTAGCCGACGGCGAAGAGTTGCTCCGGGTTCGTTCCCGATCCGTCGTCCCCGCCCATCGCCGCGGGGATCGAAAGATCCACGTCGAGCCGGCCGTCGCTCGTGCGGCCGTGACCTTCGCGACCGCCCGCGACAACGGCCTCAGCCGTGTACAGGACTTCCTTCAGCTGGGCTGCGCTGGTGGTGCTCATCTCTGTTGCCATCACTTCCTCCTTTGCCGCCCCTGGGGGGCTCATCGGGGCTCCTCCTCACGTCGAGCACTCGCACCGGTATGCGCGCGACGGCCGGCTCGCGCGGGCCTGATCCCGGCAACCACCAGGTGAGCGCTCGCACGACTGCGTCGAGCAGCCCCCGCCAGGACGAGCGAAGGTCGAATCCGTACGTCGTCGCTAACGTGCTCGCCCCAGCTGACGACGCCGCCTCGGTCGTTAGCCTGCTGTTTTGCCAAACGGCCATCAGCCGGCGACTGGTTCGTCTGCGTGTTCATGCTGCCTCCTCGGTGGTCGTCGTCGTATGCATCAAGCTTGCGCCGAGCCGCTCCGGTGGCGCATCGCACGCACGTGCGATGTTTTGCGGCTTGGCTGAC
>DASQUP010000041.1:0-3750 GCA_035641235.1 Actinomycetota bacterium | reverse complement strand
TCGGCAGCAGAATCGAACGGCGTGCCGGTTAGGCGCGTGTTGTGCATCCGGCGCCGAATGACATCGAGGGGTTTCATCGGGCGTGCAGCCTAAAGCCAAGCGGACTCCGCGAACTGTCTGCAACGCGTCACGCTATTCGTGACTAGTTGCAGATGGTTGGGGTCGGCGCGCCGGATCACCCTCGAGTCCCGCCGCGGCCGTTGCTCCGCGCGGTACTCTTTTCGCCGATGCTTGTTCTGATAACGGGTGGGACGGGTTTCGTCGGCTCGCATACCGTGCGTGCCATCACACAGGCCGGTCACGACGTCCGCCTCCTGGTCCGATCTAGGGAGCGCGTCGCTCCGGCCCTCGATCCCCTTGAGGTTGATCCTCCGCCCCTCGTGGTTGGAGATGTAACCGATCCGGGTGCGGTACGCGAGGCGTTGGACGGATGCGACGCCGTGATCCATTGCGCCGCGGTGTTCTCGTACCACCCGCGCGACGCGAGACCGATGGCGCGAACGAATCTCCGAGCTGCGGAGTTGGTGTTGCGGACCGCCCTGGAACAGGGCTGCGACCCGGTTGTCTACTGCTCGAGTGTTGTGGCACTAATACCGGTCAGGACGCCCGGCGTCACCCCACAGACACCTGTTGGCGATTCGGGCGGTCCTTACGTGAGGTCCAAGGCTGAGTGCGAGTCGTTCGTGCGCGGCCTGCAGGCGGAGGGGAGTCCGGTTGTCTCCGTACTGCCCGGCGGAATCACCGGCCCGCACGATCCGTACGTCGGGGAAAGCAACGAGAACTGGATCCGCCGGCCACTGCGGGGAATGTTCCCATTTAGCCTGCCCCGAGCCTCCCTCCTCTTCGTGGATGTTCGAGAGGTTGCCGAGCTGTTCGCTTCTTGCCTCACACGCGGTCGGGGTCCCCGCAAGTACGTCGCGGGGCGGCCTCTCACCTGGAACGGGGGATTCCAGTTGATGCGACGTCTGACCGGCCGCCGGTTGCCGCAGTTTCCAACCCCTGTTCCGGTGGCCCGGGCGAGCGCGTCTCTGTTCAACGGATTGGCGCGCCTGGGGGTACCGCCCCTGTTCACCAAGGAAGGTGTTTCTGTGATTCTCCAGAACTGGCCACCGGCAGACGAGTCCCCACAGCGCAACGAGCTCGGAGTGGAGGAAATCCCGATCGAGAAGTCCTACACCGACACGATCCGGTGGATGGTCGAAGAGGGGCATCTCCGCTCTTCGCAGGCCGGTGCACTTGGCGGCTGAAACCTGCTGCCTATATCGTCTTCCTCGTTCCGATTGTCGGAGCTCTGTCGCGCTTCGAGCGGACGCGCGCGACGAGGACGGATTATCTCAACCGACCCGCCCTCGTCGTGGCGATTGGTACCGCATCCTTGGCGCTAGATGCGCCTTACACGAACGGGACGAGTCATCCGTCCACCCCCCTACGAGTTGCTCAGACCCCACACGGGAAGGGCCCACCCCGCGCTCCCACCCCCCGTGTGCCAACCTTGGTTGTCAAAAGTCAACAATCAACACGGCGCTCGGTCAAGAGCAAACGTTCGTTTGCACTGGAATCTCCGGCCCAATCCACGCTTTGAGTGCATCTGGGGCCGCTATGCGGACCTAAATACACTCAAAGCATCAAAAGGTCCGGCCATCCCCTGGCAGTCCGTTGTTTCTGTGCCGTAGTAGAGAAGGGTCATGTTTCTTGGTGGACTGATTTCGGCCGTGATTCTTTTGGCCGCGTGCAATGGAGGCGGTGACACAGAACAAGCGGAGCCACCCGCTCCCCCGACCCCCAGTCCAACCGCTACCGAAACCGAAGGCGGAGCCGGGCAGCGGGAACCTCGCCTGAACCTCAACTCCCTGAACATCGCGCTCGAGACCGTAGCCGAGGGGCTCCAGTCACCGTTGCTCGTGACTAACGCGGGAGACGGAAGCGGCCGCCTGTTCGTGCTCGAACAGATAGGGCGTATCCGCATCATCAGCGACGGCAACTTGATCTCCGAGCCGTTTCTGGACATCTCTTCCCTGGTTGTCGCTGGAGGTGAACAAGGCCTTTTGGGTTTGGCCTTTCACCCGGACTTCGGCGACAACCGCAAGTTTTATGTCAACTACACCGACCGCAACGGCAACACGGTGGTCGCGGAGTACACGGCACATCCCTCAAACCCCGACCGCGCCGATCCGAGTTCCGCTCGTCCGCTACTGCGCATCGACCAACCGTTCGGGAACCACAACGGCGGCGGCATTGAGTTTGGTCCCGACGGATACCTCTATATAGGGACCGGGGACGGTGGAAGCGGAGGCGATCCGATGGGGAACGGCCAGAGCCTGCAGACGCTGCTGGGCAAGCTCCTGCGAATTGACGTGGACGCAAGCTCCGGCAGCCGGCCCTATGCGGTCCCCGACGACAACCCCTTTGTGGGACGAAGCGATGCGCACGCCGAGATCTGGGCCTACGGCCTCCGCAACCCATGGCGCTTCAGCTTCGGCGACGACACCCTGTGGATCGCCGATGTCGGTCAGAACGCGCTCGAGGAAATAAATCGCGCGCCGCTCGATAAGGACGGACTCAACTACGGGTGGAACGACATGGAGGGGGACCGTTGCTTCGAGTCGTCGGACTGCGACAGCTCGCAACTCGAACTTCCCGTTGCGGTTTACGGGCACGAGCTCGGCTGCTCGGTTACAGGGGGATACGTGTACCGAGGGGACGGGTTCGCAAAGATGCAGGGTGCCTATCTGTTCGCCGACTACTGCAGCGGAATTCTCTTCGGCATCGATGCGGACAAGTCCGGCAATCAGGAGCCCGTGCGTTTGCTCGAGTCCGGGGCCAGAGTCAGTTCATTTGGACTCGACGAGCGGGGCGAGCTGTACTTGACCGATCACGGTTCCGGAATCGTTTCGAGGGTTGTGGCTCGGTGACGCCTCCCTAGTAGAGGGTCTGCTCCCAGACGACCTTTGTGAAGGCGGTCCTGAGACCGGCTCGTTCCAGGTTGCGCTGGCTGGCCGAGTTGGCTTTACATCTGCTCACCACCAGGGTCGCCCCGTGAGCTCGCGCGCGCTCGATCCGATAGTGGAGAAGCGCGCCCTGACATCCACGACCTCGGAGCGTAAAAACGGTGGCACCGCCGGCGAGCGATGCGATACGACTGTCGATGTGCATGAGCCCCCCGCCCGCGGGAAGCCCATCGACCAGAGCCATGCAGAAATGCCATCCGGGCATCCCGAAACGAGCTCTGATGCCGTCCATTCGGAAGATGCTGAGCCGTGGTGAGACAGCGTGCCCATGGTAGTAAGCGCGTTCGTACAAGTGAGCGAAGAAGTCGATTTCGTTCGCCCGCACCCGTCGCACTTGCACGCCCGAGCCCGGGGGTCGGTGCACATGCACCGCTGATCCGTACAAGTTCGTCTGGTACTCGGTCGGGCTTATTCCGTGGAGTTCGAGTCTCGTCCGGATCAACTCTGTCGTTTCGAACGGATTCATGTCGAATCGAAACGGAGTCGCCCGCTCGCGAAAGAAAGAGACGATTGCGTCGATCTGGGCCGCGTCGTCTGGGCCGAGCCCCATGCAGCGGTTGTAGTAGCTCAGCGGTATGGCGTCCGTGAACAACACAGTGGCGGACCCGAAGCGGTGGATCTCGATGCCGTAGGGATTGCCCGGGATGCTCTGGACGGCGTGGAACCAGGCCGTCCAGAGATCCGTGTCGGATCGGCCGATTGCCCGAGCGACCTCTAGTGGGGAAGTGATCACCGGACCTCG